>NZ_JAVRBU020000002.1:391072-530205 GCF_034531135.2 Nostoc sp. CmiVER01 | reverse complement strand
ACTTTACAATGCTTTACATTTTTTAATCAAGTTTTATTACTTCAGTAAACCTGATATACGTTATTAGCTTTACTTATTTAAAGGTAAAACGAGGTTATACAATTCTCTATGAAGTTGCACTTAAATGAGGAGATGATGTAATCCCATCTACAAATTGATGCGATCGCTTCGACAGAAATAGAATCAAGAACCTGTTTGAGCTTGTGTCTTACTTAATTGATCCAAGTGTGTGCAATGTTCCCAAGACAATTAGCTAAAAAGTCAGCACACTCCGAATTGATTCACCTTTGTGCATTAATTCAAAAGCATCATTAATTTGCTCAATGGGCATTACATGGGTAATTAAATCATCAATGTTTATCTTACCTTCCATATACCAATCAACAATTTTTGGCACATCTGTACGTCCTCTAGCACCACCGAATGCTGAACCTTTCCAAACGCGCCCAGTTACTAATTGAAAAGGACGAGTACTGATTTCCTGTCCAGCACCAGCAACACCAATAATCACACTAACACCCCAACCTTTATGGCAGCATTCTAATGCTTGACGCATAATTTTGACATTACCGATACATTCAAAACTGTAATCAGCACCGCCTTTTGTTAAATCAACCAAATAGGGAACTAAATCTCCCTCTACTTCCTGGGGATTGACAAAGTGCGTCATGCCAAACTTTTCTGCTAAAGCGCGTTTGTTAGCATTAATATCCACCCCGACAATCATATTTGCCCCTACCATCCGCGCCGCTTGGATGACATTTAAACCAATACCACCCAAGCCAAAAACCACAACATTTGCTCCCGGTTCCACTTTGGCAGTATTTATGACTGCACCAACACCAGTAGTCACACCACAACCAATGTAACAAACCTTCTCAAATGGGGCATCTTCCCGAATTTTTGCTAGGGCGATTTCTGGAAGCACCGTATAGTTAGCAAAAGTTGATGTACCCATATAATGATGAATCATTTGTCCATCAATGCTAAAGCGACTAGTGCCATCGGGCATTACACCGCGTCCTTGAGTTAAGCGAATGGCTTGACAGAGATTTGTTTTTAAGCTCAAACAATATTCGCACTGACGGCATTCGGGAGTGTATAGGGGAATTACATGATCCCCTGGTTTGAGACTGGTGACACCACCGCCTACCTCCACTACTACACCAGCACCTTCATGCCCCAAAATTGCCGGAAACAAACCTTCAGGATCGTCACCAGATAGAGTAAAAGCGTCAGTATGACAAACTCCGGTAGCTTTCACCTCAACTAACACTTCGCCTGCTTTTGGCCCAGATAGTTGAACGGTTTCAATTGTCAATGGCTTACCTGCGCTGTAAGCTACTGCTGCTTTAACTTGCAACATCAGCCCTCCTGTATAGTTTTGTGATTGGGCATTGGGCATTGGTTATTCGCCTTATCTCCCTCATCCTCCCATGCTCTCTGGTTTTTCCCTAGTAGTCTGCCAAGGAAACGCAAGCATTGTGGTCAGCAGAGGAGCGGAGGGGCAGAGGGGCAGGGGGGAAAGACTTACTGCAATTGTTCTCCCCTGCTCCCTTGCTTACCTCCACGTAGCAATTTTGGGTTGGTACACTACTAGTACCCTTTAGCCACTGAGCGTATGATACACTTTTGTCTCACTTAATCCTATTTACTAAGGATGATCGTCCCTATAACGATAAATATTACTTTGTTAAAATATCATTCTCTAGCTAGATTGGTGAAAGGCGGCAACAGCTGTTTTGACAACGATGTAAACTGGATGTCAGCAGCAATCCCCAAATAATTTGTCCACCCTCAATTAATATATTTTGTCACAGCTTATGAACCCTGCCCTAACTCAAATTGGCGCTCAAATGTCCAACCTGACTGGCGTAAGAGCAATCATGAAGGATATTATCGAAACATTACGAGCGGGTGCAGGGCAGCAGTTTATTAATTTGAGTGCTGGTAATCCGTTGATTTTGCCAGAGGTAGAACAATTATGGCGGGATTCTACTGCACAGCTTTTAGCTAGCCCAGAATATGGTGAGGTAGTTTGTCGCTACGGCTCAAGTCAGGGCTATGCACCCTTAGTTGAAGCGATCGCTAACGACTTTAACAAACGCTACGGGTTAAACTTAGGCGAACGCAATATCCTCATTACCCCCGGTAGTCAAACCCTCTACTTCTACGCTGTGAATAGCTACGGTGGCTACACCCCTAGCGGCAAGTTAAAACAAATCGTTTTGCCTCTCAGCCCTGACTACACGGGTTACGGCGGTATCTGCTTAGTTCCAAAAGCTTTAATTGCTTACAAACCGACTCTTGATATTGATGAAGCCGCCCACAGATTTAAATATCGCCCCGACTTCAGCCAACTGTCGATTACAGAAGATACGGGTTGTGTCCTGTTCTCTCGCCCTTGTAATCCAACTGGTAATGTCCTCACTGATGATGAGGTGAAAAAGATTGCCGCCCTAGCTGCGCCTTACAATCTGCCCGTATTAATTGATTCCGCTTATGCGCCTCCTTTCCCGGCATTGAATTTTACCGAAATGACACCAGTGTTTGGCGATAATATCTTACACTGCATGAGTTTATCAAAAGCAGGATTACCGGGAGAAAGAGTTGGTATTGCCATTGGGGATGAAAAGTGGATTGAAGTGCTGGAGTGTTTTCAAGCAAATATTGGTCTTCATTCTTCACGTTATGGCCAAGCGATCGCAGCTCTTGCAATTAACTCTGGCGCTTTAGTGGAAATTTCTCACACTGTCATCCGTCCCTTTTACCAAAATAAATTTACTGTTTTAGAAACGAGCTTAGAACAAGCGATGCCCAAGAATTTGCCTTGGTTCCTCCATCGTGGTGAAGGAGCAATTTTTGCTTGGTTGTGGTTACAAGATTTACCCATCACTGACTGGGAATTTTACCAGCAACTCAAGCAAGTAGGTGTGATTATTGTCCCTGGAAGTACCTTCTTCCCCGGTTTAGAGGAAGAGTGGGCCCACAAACACCAATGCTTCCGCATCAGCCTTACAGGCACCGATGAAGAGATTGCCACTGCTATGCAACGTTTAGCAAAAGTGGCTGAGGAAGCTTATAAAGGTGCGGCGGTGACTGCCTAGTACCGCAAGACGGAATTGAAAATTAAAAACTAAAAATTAAAAATGAATACAGCGTACGCATTTCATTGATTTGGAATAGGTGGTTTATTTCCGCCGTGTTGTACTAGTAGTAAAAATGGAAATGAAACACGAAGAAGCTAATAAAGACATTGGAGGTAAAGGAGCAGAGAGGCAAAGGGGCAAGAGAGTAGGAGGAAATTCAAAAATTCAAAATGTCCAATCTCCAGCCCCTAATGCCCAGCCCGTAGTTCCGAGTACCCAATCACCAGTCCCCAATCTCGATAATTGGCTAGAAATTGGTACGATTGTTTCCCCTCAAGGGTTATCTGGAGAATTACGGGTTTATCCTGTATCTGACTTCCCCGAAAGATTTGAGGTGGCGGGGAAACGTTGGTTGTTGCGCTCAGGTGACACAGAACCGCAACCAATCGAATTATTAACAGGACGTTACATCAGTAATAAAAACTTGTATGTGATCAAATTAGCTGGCGTAGAAAATTGCGATCAGGCCGAGGTGTTGCGCGGTTGTAAGTTAATGGTTTCAGCAAGCGATCGCCCCCAACTAGGCGAAGATGAATATCATGTCCTCGATTTGATTGGCTTGGAAGTCTTCATGCAAACATCTGGCGAACTCGTGGGTACGGTGGTAGACATCATCCCGGCTGGCAATGATTTGTTAGAAGTAAAATTGCACCCATCTTTTGACACTGACAAACAAACAACAAATGACAAAAAACAAAAGACTGTTTTAATTCCATTTGTGGAAGCGATCGCACCAGTAGTAGACTTAAAATTCAATCGGATTGAAATTACGCCGCCGCCTGGGTTACTAGAAATTAATAATTAGGTCATTCCTTAAGCTACCCTAATTAATCTTAATTTAATCTCCGGTTTTTTCTTGGCAACTTGCATTTAAATGAAAATTTTGACATTCTGTAGCTTCTAGTAATTGCCTAACCGGATTATTAGACTGACAACTAATCAAAGTGACCTCCATTGCAGCCAGTGTAACAACAGTAACTAGTCCCAATAAAGTAGCTCTTTTTCTAAGTATTATTGTCCTGATTAAAGTATCTATCCTGGTGGCAGTACCAACAACCTGAATTGGTCTAAGTGCTTCCAAAGCAATAGCCGCATTAGCATAACGACGTTTCCGTTTCCGTTCTACCATTTTCATCAACCACGACCGAAAACGCGGACTAATTTGAGGAACTAATTGCTGAAAATTAAAGCGATAGTTTTCATCAATTAATTTTCCAATATCAACAGAACGGGTATTAGTAAGTAAGCAAATCAATGTTGCTCCTAAACTATATAAATCTGATGCCTCAGTTAGAGAATGACCAAACTGTTCTTCTGGTGGCATAAAACCTGGAGTTCCTGCTACAAAGCTACTCAGAGCTACTTTTGCACCCTGTATCCTAGCCAAACCAAAATCAACTAGATAAGCATTTAGTTGCTCATCAATTAAAATATTCTCTGGCTTAATATCACGATGAATAATTGGCGGAATTTGCTTTTGTAGATAAACCAAAATCTCTAAAAGTGACAAAGCAATTTGCTTTATTTCTTCTGGATTAAAGCTGTTCGTTAAGCTTAAAGGTGGGGCCTTTTTATATTCCTGAACTAGATAAAAAGCCCCTGGTATTTCAAAAGAATCTACATAGCGAGGGATGCGAGAATGATTGAGTTGCTGCAAAATCTCGATTTCGCGCTGATATGCTCTCACACCTGATAAATCAGCATCCGCACGAGCAAAACAAAATTCTTTAATCACTACTTGTTGCTTAGAATTAAGGACATTAGCTAAGTAAGTAATGCGTCCTCCTTCTTGGTTGCGTCCTAGTTCGCTAATCACTTGATAGCCTTGTTTGGAAAAATCTGGATGGTGATTTAAGGGAATTACCCCTTTATGTCCATTACGCACATCAAGCTCCATTGAATACCATACGAGTTTGATTCTGTTAAGGTGCAATTATAAAGATTAACGAATTTTAAATTTTGGATTTTGGATTAAAAGATGCAAAACTAAAAATTTTTGCTCGAGCAGCCCTGCATTTATAACCCACTGTAGTCTTCTCCGAAAGGAAAAGTTTGGTGTTAAGGTATCTCCCAAGTAGAGCAATTGGCGTGCTAATAATTAATCTAAAATCTAAAATTTAAAATCCAAAATTTGAGTCACCCAGATTGATAGCGCCATTTTTACCCGGCATAAGCCAAGGCGCATTGGCTGAAAGTGTCTTTGCATTTGCGTCTTGGCGGGAAATTCTTAACTATGCGCTAGCCAATCGACAATCTGAGCATTAACAATATCTGGAACTTCATCGTGGGGACAATGACCGGCATTGGGAATGGGAACAATTTTGATTTCTTTGCCATTCTCACGCGCCTTTTCGTAAATCTTTGCCCCAGTAATTGGTGTCCAAGGATCATCAGCACCCCAAATTACTAATAGAGGACGTTCTACTTTGGGCAAAAGTTCCTCTGGACTTGGGCCAGGAGGGGCGGTGAGAATGGAAGCGAAAACTTGTTGCGCTCCTGGGTCGCAAGAGGGAGTATAAAGTAAATCAACTAATTCATCAGTGACGGCTTCACGCTTTTTGTAAACTTGGTAGAGGGTGCGGCGAATTTGGGCTTTTTGACGGATGCGGTTATAGACAAATTTACCTGTAATTGGCGATCGCACAAACCGATTAAAAGCTGCCATCACCATCCGTAGTGGTGGGTTCAGTTCGTGGGGACGATGACTCAAGCCACCCGCAGAGTTAATTAAAATACCACCAGCAGCAATTTCTGGATGTTCTACCAGTACAATCAAGCTCAAAAGTGCGCCGATTGAGTTGCCAATAAATACAGCAGGTTCGTGTATGTGTGCTGTGCAGAAATCTTTTAGCAGTTCCACCCAAACTTCCACACTGTAATCAATGGGTGCTTTATCAGAACCACCAAAACCTAAAAGGTCTATAGCAAATACCTGGTAGCCAGCATTAGCTAAAACTGGGATATTTTTACGCCAGTGTCCAATGGAAGCACCGAAGCCGTGAACCAGTACCAGAGGGCGTCCTGTGCCCATGACAGTGTACTGGATTTTATAGCCCTGCCAAGTCCAAATGAATTTTTCAAAGGCGTCTTGAGTTGGAAGCTGTTGTGTAGTTACAGTCATTAATAAGATTCATAAAGTGTTTCTTCAAATATAGTAAGGTCTCTGACTTCATAACTCCCTAATCCGTACAGACGTGATTAATCGCGTCTCTAGCTTGCTCAACTGTAAAACTAATTTCCTGACCATAGGAAATTTCCAGTGTATGACCATCTGGGTCTCGCAGATAAGCCCAGTAACCGACCGGATGACCCCAGTCATTTGGCCCAGCTGACAGTATTCCCTCAGTGCGTGCTTCATTGCACAGGCGATCAATTTCCCCACGATTCTGATAAGCTACCCCAAGATGGGATTGTGGTAATAGTGCGCTTTCTACTTTAGGTACTTTAATGAGGACAATTACAAAAGGTCTAGTTAGGTCACTAATCCAAGCAACATCTGATTGAGTCGCTTGATCAATGCGATGATGCACGACTGTCATCTGGGCATACTTTGTATAAAATGAGATACTTGCATCAATATCACTGACTGCAAGTGCAATGTGAGTAAAACCAAGATCAGACATAAAAAAACTCCGTGGTAGACTTGACCGGACGAGTGTAGATGTTGGCTTCAGTGCTTACTAAGAAAGGTGACACCATTGATAATGAAGGTAGGCGTTATCTTCACAAAATTTATGTTTTTAACTTGGTTCGACAGTAACTCTTGGCTGCTGGAAATCGGCGGGAAACGAATACTAATTGACCCTTGGCTGGTTGGTTCGTTAATTTTCAGCAATTTGGATTGGCTGTTTAAAGGTTCGCGATCGCAAAATCGCCCAATACCAGATAACATTGATCTGATTCTGCTATCTCAAGGTTTAGAAGACCACGCTCATCCACCAACGCTTAAATTACTTGATCGCAACATCAAGGTTGTAGCTTCTCCCAATGCTGCCAAGGTTGTACAGCAGTTAGGTTACACCCAAGTAACAGTATTGACTCATGGTGAAACTTTCACTTTAAATAATCAAGTTGAAATTAAGGCTTTCCCTGGCTCTCCAATTGGCCCCACTCTGGTAGAAAATAGTTATCTCCTCAAAGAGTTGGAGAGTGGTTTAACTGTATACTACGAGCCTCATGGGTATCATTCCCCAGAACTTAAACAAGCTGCACCTATAGATGTAGTAATTACACCGTTTATTGACATGACATTGCCTTTGCTTGGGTCGATTATTAAGGGACAAAATAGCGCTTTAGAAGTAGTAAAATCGTTACAACCTCAAGTAATATTACCTACGGCGGCTGGTGGTGATGTGGCGTTTGAGGGATTGCTGATGAAATTGATTCAGACTAAAGGAAGTGCTGAAGAATTTCGTTCGTTACTTGAGAAAAACAATCTTTCAACGCGGATACTTGAGCCAAAACCAGGCGATCGCTTTGAACTACCATTAGAAAAACGAGCATTAGCAATTTAAATCTGAATATGAATTCACGTATCGACGCGCAGCAACTACTCCTCTACAGCGCCTCAAGGCAATTTGTAGGGTAGACGCAAAGATGCAAAGAATTCATCCTTCAATTCAGCAATGTTGATAATTGCTATACTCCCCAACTATCCCAATATTACTTAAGTGGGATATAAGGTAAAAAAATCTAAAAATCAACCGAAAATACCCTGAGGGGGCATTGCATTTTAATAATGGGAAAAGGTCTAATCAAAGATTGATTCTTGAATTTAGAAGGCTTGACTTTAATGAAGACCCTCCTTGGATTGCTATTTGTACTGAGCTTCATGGTAGGAGCTTGCAGTCCCTCTCAGGATAAAACGGTGTCTTCTAATCCCGAAGTAACTAGTACTCCGGTTCAAGCAGGAGAGCAAAAGACACAAAATAAGCTTTTAGTTGTAACGACAGTTGCTCCTTTAACGAATATTGTAAGTAACATTGCAGGCGATCGCTTAGAAGTCAAAGGCATTATTCCAGAGGGAACCGACTCTCATACCTTTGAGCCTCGTCCCAGCGATGCCGATATCCTATCCAAAGCTAATCTGATCGTTGCCAATGGGTTACATTTAGAATCCCCGACAGAAAAACTAGCTAAAGCTTCAATTCCCAAAGAAACTAAAATCTTTGAACTAGGCAGTAATACCATTACCCAAGACCAATGGCTTTTCGACTTCAGCTTTCCTAAAGAAAAGGGCGATCCCAATCCTCATCTGTGGGTCAATCCCAAATATGCTGAAGCTTACGCCAAACTAGCCGCCCAACAGTTAACCGCCTTAGATCCTGCTGACAAAGACTACTACGCGACTAATCTCAAAAATTATTTACAACGTCTGGATGCCCTAGACAAGGCAACACGAGAAATCGTAGCCAGTATTCCCGCTAAAAACCGCAAACTGTTGACCTACCATGATTCTTGGGCGTATTGGGCTAGAGAGTACGGTTTTCAAGTAATTGGTGCGATTCAACCTTCAGATTTCAAAGAACCATCCGCTCAAGATGTGGCAAAGCTAATTGACCAAATTCGGAAAGTAGGCGTTCCAGCCATTTTTGGTTCTGAGGTTTACCCTAGCAAGGTAGAAGAACAAATTGCCCGCGAAGCGAAGGTAAAAACAGCCAACACTGCCGATGATGAATTACCAGGTAAAGGTTCAGCTAATGCAATGGATAATACTAATCCTGAGCATACCTATATTGGCATGATGGCTAACAATATGCAGATTATCGCCTCTAATTTGGGAGGAAATCCTGATTTGGTGAAGAATTTAAACACTGGTAATGTTGTTGGGCCAACAGCAACCAAATAGGATCAATAGAATAAGTACATGCAACCAATACTCGAAGTTAGAAATTTAACCTGTGGTTATCAAACCCAGCCAGTGTTTACCGATCTCAATCTGACGCTTTATCCAGGTCAACTTACTGGTTTGGTGGGGCCTTCTGGTAGTGGTAAAAGCACTTTAATCAGAGCTATTTTAGGGCTGGTTCGTCCTTGGACTGGAGAGATTTGGTTTCGAGGAAGGCGTTTAAAGCCAGGAGTAGCACCGCCTTTGGTTGGCTATGTGCCCCAGGTGGAAACGGTGGATTGGACTTTTCCAGTTACGGCATTGGAAGTAGTGATGATGGGGCGTTACCAAAAGCAAAAGATGTTGCCTTGGTCTTCGCGGCGCGATCGCCAAGTTGCTAGGGAACTCCTAGAGCGCGTTGGGGTTGCCCATGTTGCCCATCAACCCATTGGTAATCTATCTGGTGGACAACAGCAAAGGGTTTTTATTGCCCGTGCTTTGGTAGGAGAGCCGGAAATTGTTCTTCTAGATGAACCTACTAGCAGTTCCGACTTGCACGTTCAACACGAACTATTGCACCTATTGGCTGATTTGAATCAACAGGGCTTGACAATTATTCTCTCTACCCATGACCTCAATTCGGTGGCGACTCATTTACCTTGGGTAGTGTGTTTCAACCACGGTTTAATTTGTCAAGGTCAACCTATTGATGTCTTCACTCCCGCAAATCTTGAGCAAACTTTTGGTGGAGAAATGGTAGTTTTCTACCAACAAGACCGAATTTTGATTGCTAGCGGTGGTACATCTCTACGCCATCAAATGCAAGATAACTTGCCCCAAATATTGCGCCCCTCCAACTCGTCGAAATCTGCTTAATTTAACTATATATGGATCTTTTACTAGCACCCTTTCGCTACGAATTTTTTAGCCGTGCGATTCTAGTAGGCATGATGGCGGGGCTATTATGCGGCATTATGGGAGTTTATATTACAACTCGCAGAATGAGTTACATAGCCCACGGTTTATCTCATGCGATTTTAGGGGGAGCCGTGTTGAGTTATGTACTGGGCTTGAATTTCTATATTGGCTCTGGAATTTGGGGTTTTGCAGCTGCTCTGTTGATTCAATATTTGACCGGACGGAAAATTTACTCGGATGCAGCTATTGGGATTGTGACAACTGCTAGCTTTGCTTTAGGAGTAGCTGTGATCAGTAGCTATCGCAAGTTTAGCCAAAACTTTGAAGCTGCTTTGTTTGGTAATGTGTTGGGGGTTTCCCCTAATGATTTGTGGGTGGTGACTGGTGTAACGATTGTCTTACTCAGTCTCGTTTTCTTGTTTTATCGCCCGTTGCTATTTTGGTGTTTTGACCGGGAAGTTGCTCAAGTTCATGGCGTACCCGTTTTTGCAATGGATACTTTATTTGCTTTGATGTTAGCAACTTTATTGGTGGCTACATTGAATGTATTGGGGGTGACTCTGATTATTTCAGCAGTGGTGATTCCGGCATCAGTTGCGCGATTAATCAGCGATCGCTTTGGTTATCTGATGATTATTTCCGGGATTTTAGGAACTGCGATTTCCTTTGTGGGTATCTATCTCAGCTACTACCTCGATATTGCTTCTGGAGCCAGTGTGGTGCTACTTTCAACCGCTATATTTGCCTGTGTCTTGCTCACCAAGAACCTGCAAGGACGGTATAAACGCCGTCTCCCTCTTTTTTCTACAAAGCATCTCCCTTAGAAAGATAGGACTTACGTAAGAGTTACGGAATAAATAACCACAGAGGCGCAGAGAAGCCAGTGCGCCCTTGCGGTTGCCCGACTTGTACCCTTACGGGGAAGCAAGCTACGCTCTTAGCGTTCCCGCTCTTTAGCAACTGGCGCGACACAGAGAAATAAGAGTTTGAGAGAGATTTTGCGTAAGTCTTAAAAGAGTTAGTCCAAATTTTTATTAATATAATATAAGCTACCAATCTGATAAAGTTCTCTGATGGGAAAGGGAATTGTAATCCGTGCTTGCTGATTGAGATTTTCTTTCCTTATGGACTTGCCAATTATTTACCACCCAGATTACGTTGCCCCACTACCTGAAGGACATCGTTTCCCGATGTCTAAATTCCGGCAACTCTACGAATTGCTGTTAGCTGATGGTGTAGCCAATCAAGAACAATTTCACAGCCCCAAACGTCCGCCGTTAGAGTTGATAGAATTAGTCCACACCCCAAACTACGTTAAAGCTTACTGTGAAGGAACCTTAGATCCCAAAGCACAGCGTCGCATTGGTTTGCCTTGGAGTCCAGCATTAGCAAATCGTACTTGTGTAGCTGTAGGTGGTACGATACTCACTGCGAAACTGGCACTAAGTCAGGGTTTAGCTTGTAATACGGCTGGTGGAACTCATCATGCTTTTCCTAGTTATGGATCTGGTTTTTGTATTTTCAACGATTTAGCGATCGCCTGTCGCGTTTTACAGAAATTCGGACTTGTCCAAAAAATCCTAATTGTAGATTTGGATGTGCATCAAGGAGACGGCACCGCTTTTATCTTTAAAGACGACGACAGCGTTTTTACTTTTTCTATGCACTGCGAAGTCAATTTTCCCGGTACTAAACAAAACAGCGATTTGGATGTTCCTTTGCCGGTGGGAATGGAAGATGATGCTTATTTACAAACTTTAGCGAATTATCTAGCAGATTTATTATCTAAAGTCAAGCCAGACCTAGTATTTTATGATGCAGGAGTTGACCCTCATATAGGCGATCGCTTGGGCAAATTAGCCTTAACAGATGCTGGGATTTTTCGCCGAGAAATGCAGGTTTTGAGTACCTGTATGAGTAGTGGTTATCCAGTCGCCTGCGTCATTGGTGGTGGTTATGCTGATGATATGAAATCTTTAGTTTGGCGGCATTCTCTGTTGCATCGTGCCGCTAGCGAAGTTTACCGTCAGTACAAATTATAGTCATATCAGTTTTTAAAGGCAGAGGAACGTAAAGTAAACGCAAAGGTACGCAGAGTATTGCCAAATTTAATTAGTAGCAAATGGGATTAAAATAAACTTTGCGCTCCTCTGCGCTTCCCTCTATGCCCTTTTGCGTTTAAATTTCAACCTTCAATAGTTAACTGGATGAACAACGGTAAACTCAGATTATACGAACTAGCAAAAGAATTGAATTTGGATAGCAAAAAGCTATTATTAATTTGCGAAAAGCTCAAAATTTTAGTTAAAAGCCATACCAGTTCAATCTCAGAATCCGATGCAGAACGTATTCGTGCAGTAGCAAATAAACTAACAGCAAAATCCTCAAAAGCTAAAACAAACTCTGAGGATTGGGGCTATATGTTTATAGCTTCAGCAATTGATAGTTTCGTCCGCCATCTTGAAGGTGAAGCTGTTTTAAAAACATATCCTGAATTTAGGGAACGGCGCGATCGCGCCAATCAGTTAATGTTGGAATGTGTCGGTAAAAAACCTTCTCTATTTTATGTGCGTCGCAAAGGCGCAGGGAAAGAAGCAAGAGAAGAAATTTGGGATTTGACAATAGCAACAGACTCCGATGATTTTCCATTACCTGCAAGACTTGAGAAGCTAAGAAAAACATTAGGATTTAGAGCAGCTGTACCAAAAGATGGACGCGACGGGATAAAAATACTTTCGGCTCAGTTGTTACAACCCTCACGGGGACACGCTGATAGCTATGCTATACCTTGTCGCTTGCGTTTGCTACCTAATCATCAGCATCATCTCGACATTCCACCCGCAACATTAAAACGCATCGCAGCCGCGCCAGTTTGTGGCGAAAATGTGCCTACAGAAGATCAGCTTAAAGCTTGGAAAGCATTTTTGCAGATTGAGGAAAAAATCGCTAAAGCACGTCAGTTTTGTGTGCGTTACGTAAGTCATAACTATAATTTCAAAAGACGAATCAGTTTTGAAATAGATGTAGCTTCAGCCACTCTTGATGGTTTTTATCAAAATTCCCTCGATGTAGAAAACTTTTGGGAGCGAGCAAGACACACAAAAAACGAAGATTTAAAGCTTTTTGAAACTGCTCCCGTCGGCAAAAATTGGATTAGTGGTCGTCAATTAGGCACTGTTGAAGAAGTTGATCCCAACCGTTGTATTATTAGCCTTAGATTAGAACGTGACTTAGCTGAATTCATGGCAACAGAGCGTTATAAGTTGCCAGATACAGGATTTTTGTGTTTTGAAGCAGTTGGTGATATTCAGCAGATTCAGCGCAAGAAAAAAGCTTTAGATGATTTGAATAATGGTTACACCCAAAATCCATATTTGGGTAACTTTTTATTCGATGCTTCTCAGGCTAGAAAAATCAAAACAACTGTTGAACTTCAACCACATGATTTGTTACTATCTTCTGCAAATCCTGGTCAGAAATCAGCAGTAGAAAAGGTACTTGCCGCTAAGGATCTTGTTCTTATTCAAGGGCCACCAGGTACTGGTAAAACTACCGTAATTGCCGAGATTTGCTATCAAATTGCACTTCGCGGTGGACGTACCTTAATTGCATCTCAAGCCAATTTAGCAGTAGATAACGCCCTAAGTCGATTAGTTCACAACCCTGTGATTCGTGCTGTACGAAAAGGTAGAGCCGAGAAAGTTGGGGAGGAAGGACAGCCATTTTTAGAAGACCAAGTAATTGGCAGATGGCTAGAAAATACAGCTTCTGATTGTGAAAATAATCTTACTCAACGGCTCGAAAATATTCAGATTTTCAGTCAATTACTCGCATCATCACAAAGATTTACAGCCTACTTTCAAGCAGAGGAAGAATTCAATCAGCAACAAATTAAATTCAATAAAAATAAGTTAAAATTAGAGATTGACTTCAAAAATCAAGAGAAATATTACAAAGAAACTTTAGAACAACAGAACGAAGTTGAATCTCTAATTGTAGGACTAGAAAATATACTAAATACTGCACCAAATATAAACTGGGAAGCTCCAGAAGTTACAGAGTTTTTGCCGCTTCTTAAGCCATACACAGAAGGTAATAGCTTAGTAGAAGAATTTTTAGCAAATGTTCGTCAAACTATTAAATATACTGATGAACTTGGGTTTGTACGTCCGGCGCTTGGTGCTTTTGGTTTAGCGGTTTGGTTGCGTGAAACTGTAGCAAGAGAAATTTCTGGATTTAAAACTGCTTTGACTTCTGCTAAAAATGCAAGTAAAGCTATATCAGAAGTTGCAGCATCAGTAGAGATTGTCCAACAAAATTTTGCCTCATTAACTCAGTTACAACCAGATTATCATAAATATATTGCCAAACTGCAAAACATCCAGCAAACAATCCAGATATGGGAAAACCGCAAACGCGAAATAGATTATATTATCTCAGCAGTTAAAGAATGGAAATCTACAGCACCTTCTTTTCTCTATCAAACTTTAAAAGAATGTCATCAATCAGGTTTACCACTAACAGAGAATTTAGTAGACTTGCCGCTAGGTTTGTTGATGTTTGCTAATACATTAAAGTTACCAATAGTACCAAGAATTTACAAAATTAACCTGCCAGAATGGGAATTATTGACAAAAGCGATCGCTTATGAAATAGACGGTAATTTTACTGATCGGCAGGGTAAACAGCATAATTTTAGTTATTTTTTACAACAAAATTTTAGTCAGATTCCAATGGTGCTATCAAAGAGCGATCGCACCCAATGGGAGCAAACTTATCAGCAGTTTAATAATTATCAGCTACTCAACCCAAAACAGCGAAAATTACTAGTTGAAAATACTCAAGTTTTCTTAATTAGAATACAACGGATTTATGGCGCATCATGGGAATGGAATAATATCGACTTTACTCTCACCCGAATTACACAAGAATTGCTAGATACAATCCTTGCAAATGCACGTCAATGTGTTTTAAAAGTAAAAACAGAAACCGATCAACAGCTTCAGCATCTGCAACGCCAATTAAATGAACTTCAAAAAAATGAAGTTAGCCAACAGCAAATATCCATTACTCAAGCTGAAGCCGAAAAAGCACAGCAAGATGCTCATTTGCAGCTTGAAAGAGTTATAAATATTTTGCAAGAACTTAATCAACAAAATATTACTGCTCAATTACGCATTCTAACTGAACAATATCTCGCAACACAATCAAAGATTTGGCAGCAGCCGCAAGAATTTTCAAATCAAGTTCATTTTTGGGAAACTTGTATCATTCACCTTGAAACCTTAATTTCATTATTAGAACCCTTTGCTGTGTTGGAGATGATTAAAAATTCTCTGCATGAGAATTCATCAAAGGTACAACAAGAAACTGAAACTTCCCTACAGCAGCTTCAAAAATTACAAATTAGCCTACACGAAATAGAACAAAAATCACAACCGCAGCCATCAGGAAGCTTAATAGAAGAAAGAAGCTGGTGGTTGACAGAGTGGCAAACAATACCGGATAAATTTAAACCAGAAAAGTTTATTAATGACTTGTTTAATATAGAGTTATTACGCAGTATAAATATCAGCTTTGAATCTTGGCAACAGCAACTACAAAAAGATGAAGCTTATCTCAAGAAATATCAGAATTTTGTCCAAGATTGGATAGAAAAATTAAGACAGCCAAATGAACGCGACCGTGACGATTTAAGGCGAATATATTTAGATAATGCTAACGTCGTCGGTATCACCTGCGTTCAAGCTGCAAATAAAGGTTTTTCGGAAGAATTCAAATCTTTTGATGTCGTCATCATTGATGAGGTTAGTAAGTGTACTCCACCAGAGTTACTAATCCCAGCATTGAAAGGCAAAAAGTTAGTAATGGTAGGCGATCATCGGCAATTACCACCCATGCTTGATACTAGCACTGTAGAAGAAGTTGCTCAAACAATGGGTAATACAAGAGATGAATTACAATTTTTAGAAGAATCACTATTTAAAAGCCAGTTTGAATCTGCTGATGAAAGCATCAAACAAATGCTAACGACACAATATCGAATGCATCCATTTATTATGGGAGCAATCAATCAGTTTTATGATGGTAAGCTAGAATCTGGTATTTTGGAGCCTGATACAAAACGCGCACATCATCTAGCAGGCGAAATCATCCAAGAATCTCAGCATCTTATTTGGGTAAAAACGCCTATAGAAAATCAGTTTTTAGAACAAAGAAATGGAACTTCTTACTTTAATACTCAAGAAATTGATGCAATTGAACGTCTGTGTCAGCAGTTCGAGACAACTTGGGCTTCTAAAGTTGCTAATGGTGAACCGAAAAAAGAAATTGCTGTAATTACATTTTATGGCGCTCAATTAAGAAAGATTGATGAACGTCTACAATCTGAACTTTTTCCTTCATTAGAAATTCGTACTGGTACAGTAGATAGATTTCAAGGTATGGAAAGACCTGTTGTAATTGTTAGTATGGTTCGCAACAATAGTAAAGGAGATGTAGGATTTGCTAAGAAGCCAGAACGGGTAAATGTTGCATTTTCTCGCGCTCAAGAACTACTGATAATTGTGGGTTGTCATAATTTGTTTACCCATCAATCAGGTAAAGTCGGAAGTATGTATTCTGAAGTTTCAAATATTGTAAGTCTTCATGGAGGTTTCGTTGATGTTTCTCGAATCATTTAAAAAGTGCTTTTGTTGTGAATTAAAGGCTTAGGTGAGAAAAAGTAATTTTTAAGCTTCTAGAAAGAAGTTAAAATTAACAAACTGCCCTCCTAAACTGATTATTTCTCATTTAGAAACAGACTGGAGACTTTTATGACCCCAGCAGCGATCGCTACACCCACAAAAGAATCACCCCTTTTGTTTGAAGGACTGACTTGGACAGAATTCAAAGCAGTTGAGCAATTATTAGACCGTCCAGGATATCGGCTGTCTTTCCTGGATGGCGTTTTGGAGATCCGAAGAATGCCTGGAGAACCACACGAAACCGTTAAGGAAAGACTCGGCGCATTGTTAGAACTTTACTTGCTCATGGCAGGGTTTGACTTTACTCCAACTGGGTCAATGACCTTAGAAAGTGAATCGGGTGCTGTCAAGCGAGAAGCAGATAAATCTTATAAACTTGCCCCTGGTCGAGTGCGTCCCGATTTAGCGATCGAGGTAGTATTTACCAGTGGTGGTATCAACAAACTGGAGGCATATAAGCGGCTGTTAATTCCAGAAGTGTGGTTCTGGGAAGATGGAGTGTTAGAAGTTTATCACTTGCAAAAAGAAGGTAACGCACTTCAGTATGAAAGGGTTTCTAGTAGTGAGGAGGTTAAGGGTATCGATCTGGATTTATTGTTGCGCTGCATCAATATGGTGAATCATGTTGATGCTATCAAGACTTTTCAGCAGGCGCTTCAGAAATAGCTGGTGATTTCAGCTAAACCCATTAATTACCGAAGAATAATTGAAAATTCAAGAGCTAGAATTCATTCTGGATTCTGTGCGACTGGATGTATAAGAGAGCTTTAGAGCAAGCCATTGTTACGGCAATTACAGTAGAAGTAGGAATTTCAAATGGGACTTTGGCGATCGCTTCTACACCTACGCTGCTAAATAGTCCTACAATGGTCATTCCTGGGGCAATTTATAGCCTGTCTGATTGTCCAGTGGTTGAAAGTATTTCTATACAAGCTACACTTTCATTCCTGTACTAACTTGTAAAGTGGAATAGGAAGTCGAAGAGAGCATCAAGAATATATATGTACGTACTAATTGGTGGTGCAGGCTTAGTGGGCTTAAGTTTGGCGCAAAAACTGGTAGAACTGGGACATACTGTTGCCGTAATTGACATTGACCCTATCGCTTGCCGCTATGCCCGTGAACAAGTAGGAGCAATGGCTTTTGAAGGCAGTGCTGTAAGTACAGAAGTATTGTTAGAAGCGGGGATTCGCAAAGCCGGTTCCTTGGCAGCTGTTCTGAGAAGTGATGCCTTAAACTTGGCAATGGTGACTCTTGCAAAACACTACGGTGTCACCCATATTTTAAGTCGGATGCGCCATCCCGATTTTGCTGAACCGTTACGTATTGCTGGAGCTAACCATATTGTCAGTACTGTTGAACTATCAGTTTCAACAATGGTGAATGCCATTGAATATCCGCAAGTGGAATCAATGATGCATTTTGAGCAGGGACAGATTGAGGTTCTGAAACTTTCCATCCCCAACAATTGCTATGTTGCTGGTCGTAGCGTTGCCGAAATTGCTCAGGATTCCCAATTTCCTAGTGGTTCGCTAATTATTGGCTATCAACCCCATCCCCACGAAGATTTGATGATTCCTAACGGTAGTACAATACTGGAACCTCATTCAACTGTGCTGATTGTGACTAAACCAGGATGTTTACATCAAGTTATTGATTTTATTGAACAAAAATGTTGAGCGTAGTTTCTAGCTAAGGGACTTCCAACTAAAAAAATATCCTATCGTGGTATGGGCAGGGGGCAGGGGAAAAAGAAAAATATGATCTGAGTAAATTGGATAATTTATTTTCTGGAAGTCTCTTAGCTACACATATAAAAAAGTGGTGTAAATAGTTTTGATGAAACTGTATCGATATATTTATTTAGCGATCGCTGTTGTTTTTCTTGCATCTTGTCAATCACCCGAAATTCCATCAAAGTCACAACCCGATGCCATTCCAGCAACCCCATCCCAACAAATCGTGACACTGGATAAGAATTTTAAGATAGCAAGCGGTCAAACTGTTTATGTTCCTGTCTACTCTCATATCTATCATCACAATCGGCAGGAGATTTTCGAGTTAGCAGTTACGCTAAGTATTCGGAATACAGATTTGACTAATCCGATCGTTATTACTTCTGTGCGCTACTATAACTCAGAAGGGAAACTAGTTAAAGAATATTTGGACCGTCCTATTCAACTTGATGCCCTAGCTTCTACAGACTTTTTTATAAATAGAAATGACACCACTGGAGGTTTAGGTGCAAACTTTATTGTAGAGTGGGTAGCCCAAACAGAAATATCCGAACCGATAGTGGAGGCAGTCATGATTGGTACTGATTTTCAACAAGGAATTTCTTTTATCAGTCCTGGTAGGGCCATTAAAAATCAAAATAACGATAAGCGATCGCCTTTAAAATAATTCGTAATTCGTAATTAAGTTTTTCTTCGTTTTCTTGTTCCCATACTCGCATAGGAATGCAATCATTAAATTTCCTCGTTCTCATGCTCAGTATGGGAATGCATTCATTGAGTCAGAGACTCAATATCTAACTAGAGGCATCAAATTCTAATCAGTCAAAACTCAGAGGTTCACTTACGAAGCTTAAAGGTTCACTCACGAAGCTCAGAATATGCCCAATCCCTAATCATCTTCAAGCTTCAATAATTGTTCATCAAGATTTTGTATCCGTCCGCGCACAATTTCTTCCGAGAGAATTCGCTTCCGCATTGCCTCATTGAGTGCTCCTTTTTCTGCCAAGAGTAAACGCCGACGAATGGCTTCCAGCTTACTGCTCTTGCCACTTCCACCTTCCACCTCATCAGGGCGACGATTATATAGTTCTCGCAGTATCTTTTCTGCACTAGCAATTCGCACCTGATAAGCTGACCGCATCTCTTCATAAACAGCTTTTGGTAAAACCCCTGATTTCAACAGACTATCTAATTCATCTTGTGCTGCTTTACCCGTCATCAACTGGGCTTGCAATTCTTCAACCTGTTGTTGAGCTTCTGAAAATTTAGATAATTTTAAGCGTTTTACCACCCAAGGCAAACTTAAACCCTGTCCCACTAACGACACCAGCACACAGCCGAAAACTATAGCTATCAGAACTTCTCGCCCTGGCAGTGTGGTAGGTAAGCTCAACGCCAGAGCCATTGAGAGTGAACCTTTGATGTTGCCTAAAAACAGTAAATGTTGCCAGCGTGGGGGAATTGGGCGGTCAATCCACCGAAGGCCTGCTAGTAGAGGATAGACTGTAAGAACTCGTCCGACTTGATAAGCCAAAACTGCAAGTAGAATTGCAGGTAAAGTTTTCCACAGTGTTACCAAGTTTATTTCTACACCAATCAGCAGAAAAATAAAGGTGTTGACGGTAAAACTAGCATATTCCCAAAAACTCAATAAGGTGATGCGATTAGAAGCAGAAGTATTGCGAGAAAGCCCTAAATTCCCGAAAATTAATCCTGCGACGACTACAGCCACCGCACCTGATACACCGAGAAGTTGTCCAACCTGAAAAGTTCCTAATGCAACTGCGACTGTCAATAAAAGACTGCTAAGAGCATCATCTAAACGGGCGAAGACAGGTATACTCAAGTAGCTCAAGACTAACCCCACCAGGCAGCCTCCTAGAGAGATAACTAGCAGTTGTTGGATTCCCTCTATAAATGTGAGTGAACCTGTTAAATATACTTGCACAATCAGGTTGAACATAACCAGGGCAGCAGCATCGTTAAATAGGGTTTCTCCTTCAACGATGGTGGAAAGGCGCGAGGGTACTGGTATTTCCTTAAAGACGGCAATCATTGAAACTGTATCAGTGTTTGCTAGCATTACTCCTACAAATAAGGCAGGTATCCAACTCAGTCCCAGCCCAAATTTCAAAAGTACTGCAATAATCGCACTGGAAAGCACAGCCCCTGGCCCAGCAAGTAGAGCAATTGGTTTAAAGGTGCTGCGTAGGCGGCTGACATCTGTATTAATACCAGCTTCAAAGAGGAGAATTGGCAGGAAAAGCTCCAAAACAAGAGTTGGATTTAAACCAATCGGACGAGACAATAGCTCAGTGATGGGCAAACCTGCTAATACTAAACCCACAACATAAGGAATTCTCAACCGCCGGGATAGCAGAGCTACACCCGTAGCAAGCAGCAAGAGAATAATTGAAACTTTGACTAATTGAGTTACATCCACTATTAACTTCTGAAAAGTTATTTTGACTTTATCAGTATTTTGTTCAAGATTGGATAGGAAAATTAAGAAAGCCAACTGAAGGCGATGCCTGCGGCGGGCTACGCCTACGCGACGACTTAAGGCATATATATTTAGATAATGCCAATTCTTGCGTCTCCTGACTAATCACTATTCTCTGTTGGCTTGCTCACTTAGACTGAAAAACTGCCACTGGTTTGAGTTCGTGACATTAAGGATTTTTTTTGTAGTGAGAATTTTAAAGCTTATTGGTGAAAAGTCAGACGCTAACCGTGGTGATTCAAAACTTTATTGGCTGTACATCAAAATAAAATTGAATATGGATAACAAAGAATAATGAACTTTGGGATTTTTGTAAAGCTTTTAATGTAAGCTTCTAATAGCAATAAATCCGAGAACTCAAATGAAAATCAACAAGGAAGATAAGAAACGAGCCAAAATCCAGTCAATAACAAACCTGGCAGAGGAAATAGAGTTGGTCGATTTATCAGACGAAGAAATTATGCAGGTGAATGGGGGTAATGTAGTCTGGGGGGGTAATGGTAATGACGTAGGAACCCCACCAGTGAAAATTACGGGATTTGAGCTAAACCAATTCTAAAAGTAAACCAGAATAATGCAAAAACCCCCAGTGATGATCTGAGGGTTTGTTTTTTGAGGGAGCATCCCAATTTTTAAAGAAGATCAGAAAAAGTTAAATTTATTAGCGATGATTACTTGCTAATTGTAGGGGTGACTATACGGCTCATAGGTGTAAACTTAACGTGAAACCCTTGTCAAGACGTGATATTCAGTTCTCTGGCTGATTGGCGTCACCCCACTCTAGCCCTGCCCTTATAAAGGGGAGGGAACTGTATTTCTTTTCCCCCAATAAACGGGGGGATTAAGGGAGGTAAAACGTATGTCGGGTAAGCATTTAAGCTTAAATTGACACCAATGCTATACGGATATTCTAATTACCACCCATGCTCGACACGAAGACTTTATTCAGATATCGTGCGTCTACATGGAGGTTTCGTTGATGTTTCTCGCCTCTTCAGCTAAACCAATTGATGACAATCTCAAAAAATTGGTAGACGAAATAGAAGCGCAAAGTCCTAGTTTATCAGTTTTAGCAGCGCGTGAATTCCGTTATAGTTTGCGCCAAACTCCTATAGAAGTAAATATCAAGGAACCTCGCCAGTTTAACGTACTCGAAGAATTTATTATCCGCGCCGCTATTGAATTTCAACCTCCGCCAACAGAGGATGAATTAGCCTTTGTACTTGGGCTTGATTCTGTTTTTATTAAAACTACTACTACAACTCTTCGTTCCTTACAAACTCTATCACCAACATCACCACTTACTGTTACTGCTGAAGGTCGCTCATTTTATGAAAAAGGGTCTGTACCACAGCCGCCATATCCTATACAAATTTATGCTATTACAGATCCTTTAAGTGACAAGATAACTTTCCAATCTGAATCCTTAAATGAGACAACGATAAGTTTGCCTGATTTGGCAGACTTTATCACTATTGATCATACAATTGCTGATATTGCTTCCTTACCCCTTGAGGAAATCCAAAAAAGTATTCAAGTTTCAGGTTTAGCACTTAATGTACCAGAAGAGGGAAAAATTGTCACTTCCTATAAGGTACTAGCTTCGACTCAAAAAATCTGGAGAAAAATATCACTTTTCGTTATCTTTGATGCTCTTGAAGATAAATTGACTATTCAAATAAGAAATGGAAAGCAAATTTTAGAGTCAGCATCAAATTGGTTAGAACTGCTACATAATGAAGGTAAAATATCTTTGCAAGTATTATGTAAATTGTCAACTGAAACCATCAATTTTCAACGTGAAGCCATTCTGAAGCAGAAAAATACTGAAATAGAAGCTAGACTTGAAAAGATTCGCCAAAAGGCGCTAGAAGCTGCTACAAAAGCTACTGGTGATGGAGATAACCATAAAGCGTTAGGTGAAGCTGTACAGTTACGCGATGGACAAATTAGCCTAGCTTTTTCAGAAGTTTTAAATTCGGCTGAAAATCAGATTCTAATCTATGCTCCTTGGATTAATCAGGCAGTTGTCAATGAAAAATTTATAAATTTATTACAGAAATTAGCTAATCGCGGAGTTCGGATTTTAATTGGACATGGAATTGGGCGGCGACAAGAAGATGAAAATAAACCAATTCCACCAGAGGTAGAGAAAAAACTTCGAGCGATAAAAACACCTGATGGTTTACCATCTGTACAGGTTTTTTGGTTGGGAGACTCCCATGTAAAAGAAGTAATAGCTGATAAACAAATCCATCTTTGCGGCTCTCATAACTGGTTATCCTATCGCGGCGATTACCTACCACAAGGTGAGTCAGTTTATAAAGTTACAATTCCACACCAAGTTCAAGAAGCTTATGAATTTCTTGCTAATCGCTTCCAAAATCACGCTCAAAAATTATGGGAAAATGCTTTAGAAAACCATAATTCTCAACTGGCTACAGAGTCTTTATGTGTATGGGGTGCGCTAGGTATGGAAGATATTGCACTCAAAGAGATAGAGAAAAATAATTGGTTGGAACTTTTGCCTATATGGTTGAATGTAGCACTACAGGGATTAAAATCGGAAAATTTGGCAGGTGAATCAAAAAGTTTTAAAACTGCACTTTCATTGCTGAATCAGATTTCTGTTGAAGAACCTTTTATTGAGGAATTGCAACAGGGCTGGCGTAAAGTTATAGGTGCGATCGCAATTAATAATCCCAAAACTGCTTTAAACTTACTTAGTGATGAAGTCTGGGTGCAGTTTATCCGCCTCAAGATTGCCCAAAAGAGTGATTCACCTGAGAAGTTTATTTCGCAACATACCTAAAATAAACCAGTAGTCAGAATTCAGAATTCAGAATTCAGAACACTCTACCTATAAAGGGATAGAGGTTTTAAGATGAGAATACTTTAATTTTCTTTCTTTTGACTTCCGCTTTACGGTATAAGTATATTTTTCATGCTTTAGTAGGAAGTAATAATTCTCCAAAAGGCAGCCAATAAATCCGTCGTCCTGATTTGGTATGAATTATCAGCAAAATGATTCTTAACTTTTGATTGGCTTAAAGATAGATCCAGAGATTCGTGTTATTCGATACAATTTATAAGCAGAGAGAGCCGAGGAGAACAAGGTGGTTTTATTAAAAGGCTTTGAGATTGAGATTTACACTGGCACGCCTCAAGGTGAAATCGTTGGTCTCTCCGATAAAATTGTTGCGGATTTGGATGGATTTATGCGAGAGCCAGATAGCCGCAACGTGGAATATATAACCGAACCATCCCATAATTACGAAAATTTATTATGTGCCTTACTACGTCCGAGGCGGGTATTGCGAAACTACCTCAATCGTTTGGGCGATTATACCCTGATACCGGGGAGTACTTTATCTTTGGGTGGGAGCGATCGCTTTCTCCGCTCCGACCCAGCAAACCCCTATCATGACTACATTGAGAATACCTACGGAACAAAAGTAGTCACCGCCAGCGTACACATCAATGTCGGCATCAGCGATCCAGAAGTATTGATGCGGGCCTGTCGAGTCATCCGTATGGAAGCACCTCTATTTCTCGCCCTCAGCGCCTCTTCTCCTTTCCTAGATGGCAAAGCTACTGGCTATCACTCCACTCGTTGGGGCGTATTTCCGCAAACGCCTAGCCATGTACCTTTATTTGCCAGCCACGCCGAACATATTCAGTGGGTGGAAGATCAACTCCTTGCCGGAACCATGCAAAACGTGCGGCATTTGTGGGCATCAGTACGACCAAATGGCGATCGCCGTCCTTACGCTCTAAATCGCCTAGAATTGAGAATTTGCGATTTAGTCACAGATCCAATTGCTTTGCTAGCCATTACTGCCTTATTAGAAGCGCGTTTGTTACAAATAATCGAAAATCCCAGCATCGATCCCTTAACTCAGAGTACCTTCTCTCCTCAAGAACTCGTCACCCTGACTGCTGAGAACGAAGCTGCTGCTGCTACTGGTAGTCTCGATGCTCATTTGAGGCATTGGCAAGATGGTAGAAGTATCCTAGCCAGAGATTGGATTTCTGAAATGTATCAGGATGTTTGGGCGATCGCTAAACAACAAGGCTTTAGTTGTTTCCTTTCTCCTTTGCACAAAATCCTCCGCGAAGGCAATGAAGCTCAACAGTGGTTGCAATTACACGCAGTCGGTTTTGACAGCCAGCGCGTCATCACTCAGGCTATTGTCGCCACCCAAGAACGCGAAATCGAACTTGAAAACAAATTGTGTTCATCCCTACTGACTTAACTCAAGAGGCATTGGGCATAGTGAAGAGAAATTAGACATAGGAGTGAAAATGAATGTAGAGACGTTGCATTGCAACATCTCTACAAGGGTTTTAGGTAACGCATAATTAATTTCTGCTAAGGCATCATATAAAAATAAGTTGTACAAATTTAATCTGGAACGACTTGTGAGCTTAACTTCCCCATCAAAATTGTTCAAGTTATTTTTGCAAGGCTCCCAAGTCTGTCGGTTGCATAGTTAACTACCACCATAGCCTGTAATGTAGACGTATACTACCAAAGCTACGCGCTAGAAAGTAGCCAATAATACCGAGTTTAAATGTGTGATGCCTGCGACAGGTTACGCCTATGCACGCTTAAACGGATTTCCTATATTTACCAAAAAATGTAAAGTTATGTAAACGAAATTAACAAACATAACAATAATTTGTAATAAATAATGACGCAACAGCATTGTATAAAGATAACTTAGAAGGAAAAAACAACATCTTAATCAGGTTTTCCAGTCGTTTACAGAAGTTTTAAGTTTTTTAACAAAAGTTTTAATCTGAAAGCCTGGAGATCGTAAACTTATTCCGTGGATGTCTGTTTTAAACCTTTCGTAACTCGTCAGGCAGTACTGACATCAAAAATAAACTGAACCATTCAGTTTTGAGTCCAATTATTCTTAACCAAGCAAACTAGGAGATTTAAGGCAATGGTTTTAGATGCATTTGCAAAAGTAGTTTCCCAAGCTGATACACGTGGGGAATTTCTCTCCGATGCACAATTGGATGCATTGAGCGAACTAGTCAAAGATGGTAACAAGCGTACAGATGCTGTTAACCGTATTACCAGCAATGCGTCAGCTCTTGTTGCTGCTGCGGTTCGTGATTTGTGGGCAGAACAACCCCAATTGATCGCTCCCGGTGGTAATGCTTACACCAGCCGTCGTGCAGCTGCTTGTATCAGAGACTTGGACATCATTCTTCGCTATATCACTTATGCGATCTTTGCTGGCGATTCCAGCGTGCTAGATGATCGTGCCCTCAATGGTTTGCGGGAAACCTACTTGGCATTGGGAACTCCAGGAGCTTCAGTTGCTGTTGGTATTCAAAAGTTGAAACAAGCTTCCCTGGCTATTGTCAACGATCCAAACAACATCACCAGAGGAGATTGCAGCGCTTTATCATCTGAAATAGCTAGCTATTTTGATCGTGCTGCTTCAGCAGTAGCGTAAGGCAGATACTGCTGCTATTGACTGAAGATAATAGTCCATTAGGACAAAACAAAATTTCAACCAAAAGTTTGTAAAAGGGAATACCAAAATGACAAAAACACCTCTAACGGAAGCAATCGCATCGGCTGATTCTCAAGGTCGCTACCTCAGCAGCACTGAAATTCAAGTTGCTTTTGGTCGCTTCCGCCAAGCACCAGCTAGCTTACAAGCAGCAAAAGCATTGAGCGGTAATGCTCAACGCTTGACCGAAGGTGCTGCTCAAGCAGTTTATAGCAAGTTCCCTTACACCACTCAACAACAAGGCCCCAACTTCGCGTCTGATGCACGCGGTAAAAGCAAGTGTGTACGTGATATCGGCTACTACTTGCGGATCATCACTTATGCTTTAGTTGTTGGTGGCACAGGCCCCTTGGACGATTTCTTGATTTCTGGCTTGGCTGAAATCAACCGGACTTTTGATCTGTCTCCTAGCTGGTACATTGAAGCTCTCAAGTACATCAAAGCTAACCACGGTCTAAGCGGCGATCCAGCTGTTGAAGCCAATTCTTACATCGACTATGTAATCAATACTCTAAGCTAGAGTGTTTCTTTAGCCCGGAGAGACAATCAACTCTTATGACAAGTGAGTCTTATGAGTTGTTTACCTCTCCGGGCAGTTTTATATTCAAAAGACTGTTAAAAGAGTAGAAAAAATTTTTCTAAAAAGTTTTCAGTTTTACAGTAAAAACTGAGGAGGTTAAATATGGCGGCTTTGGGACAAGCAGCAAGATTAGGGATTGGAGAATTTGAAAACTTACCACTAGTAGAACTACGTCCCGATAGAACAGAAGAAGATGTAGCAGTGGTTATCCGGGCGGCTTACCGTCAGGTTCTGGGTAATGAATATCTACTGGAAGGAGAACGTCTTGTCAGTGCAGAATCACTGTTGCAGCAAGGTGGAATCTCAGTTCGGGGATTTGTGCAAGCCATTGCTCAATCGGAACTTTATCGGGATAAGTTTTTCTACTCCAACTCCCAAACTCGGTTTATCGAGTTGAATTATAAGCACCTATTGGGGCGTGCCCCGCAAGATGAGTCAGAAATTTCGTATCATGTTGAGCTTTACAACTCACAAGGTTATGAAGCCGAGATTAATTCCTACATTGACTCATTAGAATATCAAGAGAGTTTTGGCGAAAATATTGTGCCTTACTATCGAGGCTTTAAAAGCCAGGTAGGACTGAAAAACGTTAGCTATGGCCGACTGTTTCAACTGTATCGGGGTTACGCCAATAGCGATCGCGCTCAAGGGAAAAAACAAGGACGCCTAACTTGGGAAATAGCTAAAAATCTAGCTTCACCCATTTACCCAGTCTCATCGGGAGCCTTAACAGGTCTTTCTAGGGGTGACCGTGGGGAAACATACCGAATCAGAGTGTTACAAGCAGCTTCCCCAAATTCAACTGTAGTGCGGCGGGGTACTGCGGAATTGATCGTACCATACGAGCAACTTTCTAGTAAATTGCAGCAGTTGAATAGTAAAGGCAGTAAGGTTATTAGCATTACAGCCGTATAAATAGGGAATCGGGAATTAAGGAGGAGTTAGAAGTTGTTAGTTAGGAGCCAGGAGTAAAAAGTAAGGAGTTTTGAATTCCTAACTTTACCCCGTGCTCTTGACTCCTAACTCCTAACTCCTAACTTTTCCCAACTACTAACTTAAAAAGGGAAAATTATCAATGGCTATTACAACAGCAGCTTCTCGTCTGGGAACAGAACCTTTTAATGATCAGTCTCCTGTGGAATTGCGTTCAAATGCAACCAAAGAAGACATTGAGAGAGTAATTGCTGCCATCTATCGTCAAGTTTTAGGCAACAACTACATTTTGACATCTGACCGTCTCACAAGTGCTGAATCTATCCTGCGCGATGGAAAAATTACAGTGCAAGAGTTTGTGCGTCAACTAGCTAAATCAGAACTGTACAAATCCAAATTTTTCTACGACAATTTCCAAACTCGCGTCATCGAGCTGAACTATAAACATTTGTTGGGTCGTGCCCCTTATGATGAGTCTGATGTGGTCTATCATTTGGACTTGTACCAAACCAAGGGATATGAAGCCGACATAGATTCTTATATTGATTCGCCAGAGTATCAATCCAACTTTGGTGAAAACATTGTGCCTTACTATCGTGGCTTTAAAACCCAAACAGGACAAAAAACTGTAGGATTTAGCCGGATATTCCAACTTTATCGCGGCTATGCCAGTAGCGATACCTCTCAACTCAAAGGCAAGTCCTCCCGTCTTGCTAGCGAACTTGGTCGTAATGGTGCATCCGTTGTTGTTCCTCCCTCTGGTGGCCCTTCCGGTTTTTCCTACGTCGCTCCTGAAAAAGGTGTTACCCCCAACAGTACTTTCGGTGGTGCAGGGACTTTCGGCAAAGAAGGCAGACTCTACCGCATTGAAGTTGCAGGTGTTTTTGGAGCCGGGTATCCTAGCACACGCCGGGTCAATCAAGCGGTAATTATACCTTATGAAGAACTATCTACTTACTTCCAGAGAGTGGTAAAACAAGGTGGCAAAATAGCCAGTGTGAAACCACTTTAGTGTCAATAATCATAAGGACAAAGAGAGAAGTCTGAGCGAAGGCTCAGACCATCAGAAGTTCTCGCAAAGGAAAGAGTGCGCGAACTGAGACTAATAACAATTTAGAATTGGAAATTAATTTTATGGTTGGACAAATTAGTAGTAGAACAAGTAGTCGCTACTTTCGGTATGAAGTAGTGGGTCTGCGCCAAAGCGAAGAAACCGACAAAACTAATTATCCGATTCGTTCTAGTGCCTCTGTGTTTTACACAGTGCCTGAGAACCGAATGAATCAGGAAATGCAGCGCATTACTCGCTTGGGTGGCAAAATAGTCGGCATTCAGGCATTGAACGCTGATACAACACATAGCGAACACAACCATGAATCCCAGTCTGGAGAACATTAAAGATTTATCACTGACAGTTGACAATGGCGACGGTGGATCTTTAACTGTAGAGCAGGCTCTAGCTAATCTTGAAAGTGCAGATTTAGGCTTGCGATTTTATGCTGCCTGGTGGTTGGGCAAGTTTCGTATAAATGAACCAGCTGCGGTTACAGCACTAATCAAAGCGTTAGAGGATGAAGCGGACAGGACACCAGAAGGCGGATATCCTCTGCGACGCAACGCAGCTAGAGCATTAGGGAAACTTGGCGATCGCCAGGCAGTATCACCTCTGATTAAGTGTTCAGACTGCTCAGATTTTTATGTGCGGGAAGCGGCGGTACAATCCTTAGAGATGCTGGGTGATCCGGTTTGTATTCCGGCGCTAATCAAGCTATTAGCAGTAGGTTTGCAGGGAGAGCAGCTCATATCACAGCCTGATTTATCTCAACCCTACGACGCCATCTTAGAAGCCTTAGGAACATTGAGGGCGACTGAGTTTGCCCCTTTGGTAAAAGCATTCTTAGAACATCCAATTGAATTGGTGCAATATTCGGCTGCACGAGCCATGTATCAATTAACCCAAGAATCAGTTTATGGAGAACGGCTGGTACAAGCTCTGGCGGGAGAGAAATTGCAATTGCGTCGAGCAGTTTTAGCAGATTTGGGAGCGATTGGATATCTACCCGCAGCAGATGCGATCGCACAGACTCTTGCTGAAAATAGTCTCAAGCTAATTTCTCTTAAAGGATTACTAGAACATCAAGTAAATCACATAATACCAAGCACTTTCTCAGAAGGTACGATTAAAGTGATGAATTTGATGGACTCGCTGTTGTAGTCATAAATTCTAGATAATCAGTTTTTATTAATACGTTACAACCAAATTTTTATTACACATCAACCCCCAGGCTCACTCTAAAATCAGGGCTAGGGGGTTTATGTATGATGCCAACTACGGATAGCTCAAGCTACAATTGGCTGACGACTCATTACTGAAGAAGAATTATTATGAATAACAGCGATCTGGCCCAAATATTGATCCGTGCTGTAGAAGAAGCAGATTCCTCGGATCGTTTATTAGACGCAGTTCAGGAGTTAGCAGCATCTGGTATAGAAGAAGGTGTTCCTACACTAATTGCAGCTTTGGGTTACAACAATCCAGGGGCAGCAGTGGCGGCGGTAGATGGGCTGATTGCGATCGGGGAAGCCGCAGTGCAGCCACTATTACAACTAATTGATGGCTACAACTATGGTGCTAGAGCCTGGGCTATTCGTGCCTTAGCGGGAATTGGCGATGTCCGGGCGCTCGATACCTTGTTAGAGGCAGCAAAGACCGATTTTTCTTTGAGTGTGCGGCGGGCAGCTGCTAGGGGATTAGGCACTTTGCGTTGGCAGCAAGTACCGCCTGAGAAACTAGAATCTATTCAAACTCAGGTATTAGAGGCGCTATTACTAATTTCTCAAGATCCAGAGTGGGTAGTGCGCTATGCAGCAGTGACAAGTTTAGAAACACTAGCCATTGCCATAGCAGCTACTTTACCCGATCAAGCGTCGCGGATTAAAAATCAACTTCAACACATGCTCGATACAGATGTTGATCTTGGAGTTCGCACCCGTGTCAAGTTTGCACAAGAAAAAATTCAGCCGCAACAGCTGCAACAACATCAAGAAGTTTTTGCACCTAAAATGAAACTACAAGACACTGAAGTAGCTCATCGTGGCGATAGCAGACGGTAAAAAATTCAAAATTTATAGCCGATTCTAATTGCATGGAATACAAGTCTGTCGTTGAGTGCATAGCTGACTTTTCACAGTATCTGGAAAAACTCACTTTTATTTCTCTCTTCCAAAAGCAGAGAGACTTTGAATTTCTCCCTGGATATTGCCACGGGCACATGGTTCAGCAAACTCTGACATTAAAGGCGTAAAGTAGATATGCGATCGCTGTAAAAATCGTTCTAAAACCTGCTGACGACCTGTAATATAATCCGCCTCTGCCATCCAGCCATATTCCTGGCGAATGGCATGGGCGTATTCTCCATAGTGCACTTGGTTAGTAGCCAAAATCGCTAAATCGGCATCAAGTAGAACTTGGCTATCATAGTCATCTACCGCAGCTTGGTGGTCTTTAGTGTTCAGAATTATACGAGTGACAATAGTTATAGTACTTTCTGGAATACCCAAATTACTTAGCAGATCAAAAGCATAGTCTGCACTTCGTTGTTCATTATCTTGAGCTTGAGTGTCATATACTACATCATGAAACCAGGCAGCTAGTTGAACAGCAGCTAGATTGGTAGTGTAGCCTTGCAAAATCTCAATTGTTTTGAAAACGCGATCAATGTGTTTGAGTGTATGGTAATAGCGACCAGGGGTAGAGTAAGCTGCAATCAAGTCATTAAAAGCTTTCTCAGCCGCTACCTGGTCAACACCAAAGGGTTGGAGTGTGTGTTGCCAGTTAGAAAATAAGATATGCGTGAGGTTTTCTGTAGGCATAAATGTAGTATTCACACTCTTAGTATGACTGAGCTAATCTCTTGTGCTGCAACATCTGTCTAATCAAGTTAGAAATAGATCAACAAAAGGATAACACTTGTTATTGAATTGGGCATTGGGCATGGGAAAGAGGACTTGGGGACAAGGAGAATTGGGGACAAGGGGAAAGACTTGTTGGAAGCGAAGCTCTAAACTTTTGTCACCTTGTCCCCCTGCTCCCCTGCTCTCACTCCCTACTCCCCACTCCCCACTAGATATATGAAAGCGTCAAAATAGAAGACACAGACTTTGTCCAAAAAGCCTTGCCTTAATTAAGGAGTTTATTATCAGTGGTATTACAAGTACAGACAAGCACCTACGAAGCTAAAACCCAAGAAATTGCTAAACAACTTCTAGCAGCAACGCAGGAAAATCGTTCGTTTTTTTCTTCCCTGCGGGATCAAATGCGCTGGGATGATAAATTACTAGCTTGGGCGATGAGTAATCCTGGGTTACGGGTGCAACTATTTCGGTTTATAGATACGCTACCTGCTTTACACAGTAAATCAGAAATTGCCTCACATTTACAAGAATATTTAGGAGATGAGTCTGTAGAATTACCGGCAGCTTTAAAGGGAATGCTAAACTTTGCTAATCCCGATTCGATGCCAGGACAAGTTGCTGCTACAACCGTTGGTACAGCCGTTGAAACTCTTGCTCATAAATATATTTCTGGGGAAAATATTAAACAAGTCATCAAAACAGTTGAACGATTGCGAAAAGAGAAAATGGCTTTCACCATCGATTTACTTGGTGAAGCAGTAATTACCGAAGCCGAAGCGCAGTCTTATCTAGAACGCTATCTAGAATTAATGCAACAATTGGTGGAAGCATCGAAGAATTGGGTAGCTATCCCGGCTATTGATGAGGCTGATGGCGAAGCAATCCCAAAAGTTCAGGTTTCTGTTAAGTTAACGGCATTTTATTCCCAATTTGATCCATTAGATGCTAAAGGTAGTGAAGAGCGAGTTAGCGATCGCATTCGGATTCTCTTACGTCGTGCTAAAGAATTAGGCGCAGCTGTCCATTTTGATATGGAACAGTATGCCTATAAAGATATAACTCTTAGCATCTTGAAAAAACTACTTTTAGAAGAAGAGTTTCGGCAACGCACAGACGTTGGGATAACCATTCAAGCATATCTGCGTGATAGCGAGCAAGATACTAAAGACGTAATTTCCTGGTTGAAAGAACGTGGTTATCCTCTGACAATCCGCTTAGTAAAAGGCGCATATTGGGATCAGGAAACTATCAAAGCAGCGCAGAAGCATTGGCCACAGCCAGTTTACAACGACAAAGCGGCAACTGATGCTAATTTTGAAACCATCACTCAGTTGTTATTAGAAAATCATCAATATGTGTATTCTGCCATTGGTAGCCATAACGTGCGATCGCACTCTCGCGCCATTGCCATCGCTGAAAGTTTAAATGTCCCCCGCCGTCGCTTTGAATTACAAGTCCTCTACGGCATGGGTGATAAAGTTGCCAAGGCGTTGGTTGACAAGGGTTATCGAGTCAGAGTTTACTGTCCTTACGGTGAATTATTACCTGGGATGGCGTATTTAATTCGGCGATTGTTAGAAAATACCGCTAATAGTTCTTTTTTACGGCAAAATCTCGAAAATCGACCAATTGAAGAATTATTAGCGCCGCCGATTGTCAAAGAGGAAAAGAACGTACAGACGCGATTAATCGCGTCTCTCCAAAGTACAGACGCGATTAATCACGTCTCTACTAACTCTCATTTTATCGGTGCTGCTGATACTGATTATGCTGAAGAAGAGGTAAGAACAAAGATGGCGCAAGCTTTTCAAAGTGTTCGTCAACAACTTGGTAAAACTTATTTACCCCTAATTAATGGCGAGTATATTAATCCGCCGGAATTTGTTGATTCTCTCAATCCTTCTAATTTCAGTGAGGTAGTTGGTAAGATTGGGTTGATTAGCGTTGAACAAGCAGAACAGGCGATGCAAGCTGCTAAAGCTGCCTTTCCTGGGTGGCGGAAAACACCAGCTAAACAACGCGCTGATATTTTGCGGAAAGCGGGTGATTTGATGGAACTCCGCCGCGCCGAACTTTCAGCTTGGATAGTGTTGGAAGTTGGGAAACCTGTTAAGGAAGCTGATGGAGAAGTTTCGGAAGCGATAGATTTCTGTCGGTACTACGCTGACGAGATAGAACGGTTAGATAAAGGTGTGAATTATGACATACCTGGCGAAACTAATCATTATATCTACCAACCACGCGGTATTGCTGTAGTGATTTCCCCTTGGAATTTTCCGCTAGCTATCGCTTGTGGAATGACCGTTGCAGCTTTGGTTTCAGGCAATTGTACTCTCCTCAAACCTGCGGAAACATCTTCTGTAATTGCGGCAAAACTCACAGAAATTTTGGTAGATGCTGGTTTTCCTAAAGGTGTATTTCAATACGTACCTGGCAAGGGTTCACAAGTCGGCGCTTATTTGGTAAATCATCCAGATACTCATGTAATTGCTTTTACGGGTTCCCAAGAAGTCGGCTGTAGAATTTACGCAGAGGCGGCAATCTTAAAACCTGGACAAAAGCACATGAAACGAGTGATTGCTGAAATGGGTGGCAAGAATGCGATTATTGTAGATGAAAGTGCTGATTTAGACCAAGCAGTTGTGGGTGTAGTACAGTCGGCATTTGGTTACAGTGGACAAAAATGTTCGGCTGCTTCTAGGGTGATTGTGCTGCAACCGATTTATGATGCCTTTGTGCAACGGTTGGTGGAAGCGACAAAATCCTTGAATATTGGGGAAGCAGAGTTACCAAGTACACAAGTTGGGCCAGTGATTGATGCTAATGCCCGCGATCGCATCCGCGAGTATATTGAGAAGGGTAAGGCAGAAGCACAATTAGCCTTGGAATTACCAGCACCCGAACAAGGATATTTTATCGGGCCTGTGATCTTTAGTGAAGTATCGCCAAATGCGGTAATTTCCCAGGAAGAAATTTTTGGCCCTGTGCTGGCAGCGATTCGGGTGAAAGATTTCCAGGAAGCGTTAGCAGTCGCCAACGGGACAAACTTCGCCTTAACTGGAGGACTTTATTCTAGAACACCTTCGCACATTCAGCAGGCGCAGGAAGAGTTTGAAGTTGGGAATTTGTACATTAACCGCAATATTACAGGAGCGATCGTGGGGCGGCAACCCTTTGGTGGATTCAAACTTTCTGGAGTCGGTTCTAAAGCAGGCGGCCCTGATTACCTCTTGCAATTCCTCGAACCACGCGCGGTAACAGAAAATATTCAACGCCAAGGTTTTGCACCAATTGAAGGTGCTGAGTGAACTAATTCGTAATAATGCTCTCTACGAGACGCTAAAAGCGAACGCAATTACCTTTTGTAATGGAGATTTAACCGCGACACAAAACCTACTACCTGTCTTGTACCATTTCACTAAAATCCTGATACAAATTCTTTCCCCTCTGCTCCCCTGCTTGCCTAAATGTATCAACCTTAAAGTGAAACGGTATTGCTAGGAACTTATATCATGTCCGCTTAATTGCTTATTAAACTCGAATAACCTCACCCCGCCAAAGCTACGCTTTGTCTCCCTTCCCCGCAAGCGGGGAGGGATTGGGGATGGGGTGTAGTGACTATGATTAGCATAACTAATTGTGCGGACATGATATTAAACCCCCACCACTTGTTAAAGCTTGTAAGGTGGGTAATGCCCACCTTATATTACCCAAGGAGCAATCGTTTTTCGTGAAACCGATTTTTTAGATTTTGATGAAAAGTCTAAAATTGGCTTGATTATCTACTAGAATTTTCGCCAATTTCATCAGTACTTTCATTATTTTTCACCAAAATCATCAAACAGAAACAACTAGCAGCTAGCTTTATTAAGTTCATAGCTCCGCTTTTTAATACAATAAAAGCGCCTAATCCTATAAGAACAAAAGGTACAATATTATTACCATAGCGAGTTAATACATCGGCTATTACTTTGTAGTTAATTAATTTGTATGCCGCATAACACCATACTCCTAGCAGTAGAAAAAATAATCCAATAATTATCACAAAACTCTCTAAGTTACTGCTAGCAAATAACGGCACATAGACACTAATATTGTCACTACCATTTGCAACTGTAATGGCTGCTACGCTGTAAGTTTGAGGAGATAGGATAGTAATGTTTGATGCCTCAGATTCTTCAGTTGTAGCTACAACCTCCTCCGATGCATCTTCTTCTTTATTAACTAAGCTGCTGATACCTATAGCAATTGGTAGTAAACCAAGTAATCCAATCCAGTTTTTTGATAAAACTAACCCACCAAATAAACCCGAAAGGCTAAGAATTAACAAAACTGTAAAACCTAGAAACTGACCGACAACTACATGCCTACGGCGGAAGGTAGCATTTATTTGAGAAAAAAGCAACAATAGAATGACAATATCATCAATATTAGTGGCAATGAACGCAATTGTCCCAGTAGTAATTGCAGTAACTAACTCGTTCATATTTTAAGATAAACATAGATATGCTTTTATCTTGCAGGGAGCATCTCACTCTAGACATTTCTAGAAATTAAATATACATTATCCAGAACGCTTGTAGAGACGTAGCACTGCTGCCTCTCTACATTCTTTTTTACTAGATGTGTAATTGAATTGTGGTAATTCTTGTTTCAGGCCAAACTGCTGTAAGAAAAAGAGCTATCTGCAAAGATAAAATTTTCAAAGCCAGTTGTCAAAAGGGTAATCAGATTTCCATTGTTGTTGAAGGTAATGTTGGCAGGGTTTAGACTCTTGCCAGAAATAATACCAGATACACTAACTTCAGAACGCTTGAAAGCCTTCACATTAAGGGTGTCAAAACCACTCCCGCCATCAACAATTGCTGACCCGAATCCTTTGAAATAGTCATTTCCAGTCCCTAGTTCAAAGCGGATACCGCCACCAATAGTGACTTTTTGTTGAACTTTATCAATATGACTGGTAGCGATAACTTTGTCATTTCCATCGCCAGTTCTGATGATTCCTTGCCCATAAATGCCATAAGCAGTACCACCAATTGTGGTTGTTGCTTGTCCGGTGAGGATGTCATGGTCATTACCAGTATCAATGATGCCGTCATTGAAGATGCCATAGGCTAGGGTGTTTGCTTCCAAGCTGTTTGCAGAACCCTTAATCGTGTCCTTGTTTTCACCAGTTGTGATAACAGCTTTTTTAATGTTCTGGATACCGATGGTAGTAGTGCCTATGCTGCTTTTGCTCGGTTCTGTGATGATGGTGGCGTTTTCGATGTTCTTGTTCTGGCTGCTAATGCTAGTAGGGCTGATGCTCTGTGCAATGGGGATAGTGTCATCTTTAATAAGCTGGCCAGACCCAAGATTAATAAGCCCAGGTATAGGATAAATTGTATATTTGCCCCTGCTGCCGACAGTAGCAATACCAATGAGCGTATCTTCTCCTGTGCCAGTATTTAGTTTGCCACTGTTGCTGATACCGATTCCAGCACCGCCGTCGCCGTTTTCGCCATTGATAATGTAATCAGAAGTAGTGCCATAGGCAGAACCAGTACCACCAGTACCACCAGTACCAGTGCCACTGATAGTATCATTTCCGTCCCCTACATCAAAACTGCCACTGTTGCTGATGCCGATTCCAGCACCGCCATCGCCACTTTTGGTGCTGTAACTTAAAAAACCAACACCGATATAGGGGCTACCTTGGCGACCATTACCACCAGTACCAATGCCTGTGATAGTGTCATTTCCATGCCCTGCATCAAAACTACTACTGTTGCTGATACCGATTCCAGCACCGCCGTCGCCAGCTTTAGAAACATTAGAAACATCGCCTGCCTGATAGCCGTCCGTGACACCAATACCGCCAGTACCAATGCCTGTGATAGTGTCATTTCCATGCCCTGCATCAAAACTGCCACTGTTGCTGATGCCCGTTCTAGTAGCGCCTTTACCGTCTTTAACATCCTTTACAATACCCAGTATACGGATGCGAATGCTACTAGTAGCAATGCCTGTGATAGTATCATTTCCGTCCCCTGCATCAAAACTGCCACTGTTGCTGATGCCGATTGTAGTAGCGTTAGTACCAGTGATAGTGTCATTTCCGTTCCCTGCATCAAAACTGCCACTGTTGCTAATGCCAATTCCACTCCCTGCATTGAGACTACTACTGTTATTGATGCCAGTGCCTATAAATTTCAAGCCAGTGCCGATGCCAGTGATAATGTCACTTCCATCCCCTGCATTGAGAGTACCACTATTATTGATGCCGATGCCAGTAACAGGTTTCTTAGGCTTACCACCTGTGTTAGGCTTACCAGTACCAGTAATACTGTCGTTTCCTGAAAATGTACTAATCACACCTCCATTTAAAATATCAATACCAATCGCCACAGATGCATTTGACTCTTCTGCGACAATAGTATCGATACTAGAAGTCCCGATGAAATTAAATGGAACCGTAAGTCTAGGCATTGACAACTTTTCTCATTGAAAATAATTACTTTGTCATCTTAAAGCTTAGTTGTGTCAGAAGGTTAAAATAATTCGTAATGAAATGAGTTGGGAATTTAGATGCCAACTTTCTTATAAACCACCAAAAAATATAATTTGGTGGGGGATTTAAACTGAATTACCGATTAGTGAATTTGATATGGTGATAAATCATAAGTTCTAAAAATCCAGGATGAGTAAGATAGGTACAGCCTTCAGTGAAGGGATAATTGCCTTCATCGCCACTAACATAGATGACATCATTATATTGTTAATATTTTTTTCACAGGTAGATGTTAATTTTCGGCGACGGCATATCTTACTCGGTCAATATCTGGGTTTCACAGCCATTATCATCGCTAGCTTACCAGGATTTTTTGGTGGCTTAGTCGTACAGCGAGAATGGATAGGATTGCTGGGACTGCTACCAATAGTAATTGGAATTCAACAATTAGTATCTAGAAAAGAAGAAACTACAACAGTTCAGACAGTCAGTAGTGATTTTACGCAGTCTACACCTAGTAATCCTGTATTATCTTTTATTTTGAGTATTTTACACCCCCAAACCTATAAAGTAGCGGCAGTAACGATCGCTAATGGTGGTGACAATATTAGTATATATATCCCTTTATTCGCTGGTCACGATCTTACCAGCTTGGGAGTTATTCTAAGTATATTTTTTATCATGGTAGGGGTTTGGTGTGCGATCGCTTATTTTTTAAGCCGTCAACCTACCATTGCTAATATTTTAAGTCGCTACGGCAAAGCTGTCGTACCTTTTGTATTAATTGGCTTGGGTCTGTTCATTATGTATGAGCGAGGTACATTCACTCTACTACCTTGGGTGAAAAGTTAATCAATGTTGGATGTTGGATGCTGGATTTGGGATTGAAAATCTAAAATTGGTTACACTTGATGAACTAATTTCCAACTCACCATCATTAAGATGGTATAAATTATAAATCGTAGTGGGCGTTGCGGAGCTACCTGGCAGATTTTAGCGCCTACTAACACCCCTGGAACAGAGCCTAGCCATATAGGTACTACCAGACTCCAATCAACTGTTCCCAGGCTGAGGTGGCCGAGGGCAGTAAACAGTAGTAAAATTGCTGCGTGTGAAATATCTGTACCTACCAACTTCCGTGCATCAAGCCGGAAAAACCCAATCAGCACCAGGGCAAACATTGAACCTGATGAGACACTAGTTAAACCAACTAAACAGCCTAAAATTGCTCCCAAAGTGATTGTTATACACCTACCAGAGTTAGTTTCTAAGTCTAATTTTGGCAGTTCAGGTAAATTAAATTTGGGGAAAAAAGTTAATAGTAGCAATTGCACTAGTGCTAATACTGTGACTAGCAAAATCATCACACCAAGCAAACGCAGCAAGATGTTATCCAGGCTATATTCACCTGTACGTTTAAGAAAGTGCAAAATCCCCACGCCGAACAGTGAGCCTGGAACACTCCCAAAAGCCAGCCATTTAACAACTGTTGTGTCAAGGGTTTTCTGTTCCCAATGCTTGACGCTACCAACAATTTTCATCAATGTGGCAGCTACAACATCAGAACTTACAGCGATAGAAGGCGGAACCTGAAAAACAAAAATCAACATTGGGGTGATGAGAGAGGCTCCACCAATTCCCGTCAAACCAACTATGATGCCAACAAAAAAGCTCAAGAACGGTAGTAATAAATATTCCATACTCTTCGGGGGTTTCAACAATCAGTTATGAGTTATCAAAGTCCTGTTGAGTCTCCCACTTCTATTAAGTGAGCAACATAGGGTTTAAATCTCCAAACAAAGCCTTAATAACTGTTCACTGACTTAACTAGGAGCAGCTATAACTGAAAATCAGCTAAAGCTTCACTGCGAAAGAGCAGTAATTGTGCCAAACTATAGCCCAGTCGTATATAGAGCTAGTGATGGCAAGTTACTGTGTTTCTCTAGGGATGAGTTACACAAAGTTTATCCAGCTAAAAGTTAGAGCAGAGGATTCCTGGACAACTTAAAACCTGCCTGGAAGTTTTTGGTAGCATGAGAACTGGCACTTAGCTGAAACAGGCTGTGATAACTGCTTATGGGTCAGTTGCTCTGCTAAATTCAACTTATAACTGGTTTTTTGCGGTTTTACATGTAAAAGCCGGTAAGGCGATGCACTTACCGTATTTTACTTGTAAGCATGAGCAAACGTCCAGCGTATTTGTGTTGTATCTTGCGAAATATCTGGATAAAGAGGGAATGGGGAGTGGGGAGTGGGGAGCAGGGGGACAAGGGGACAAGGGGACAAGGGGACAAGGTGACAAAAGTTTAGAGCTTCCAACAAGTCTTTCCCCTTGTCCCCAATTCTCAAGAGTCCCCAAGTCCTCTTTCCCATGCCCAATGCGTAGTTAAGAACTCAGCACTGAAAAATACTTGACTTTAAAGGACTTATCGCGCTAAGTTTAAACAAACCATTCGGTCGGTAATATTTTATTTACAGCAATTTTCAATTTAATTCCCACTTCTCATAGTCCATTCATCTAAAAATCGCTGTAATGTCCAAAGGCGAGGAAACAAAAAGCAGAATTCTCCACCAAGCAGCCGAACTGTTTAACCAACAGGGATATGCAGGCTCATCAATGTCAGACATCATGCGTGTGACGGGATTGCAGAAAGGAGGAATTTACAATCACTTCCAAAGCAAAGATGATCTCGCGTTACAAGCTTTTGACTTTGCGATCGCTCGTATCCATCAGCATACTAGATTAGCATTACGAAGCAAACGCCACGCAGTAGAACGTCTACAAGCAATCATTGGCATATTTAGTACCTTTACAGAAAATCCACCTATCAAGGGAGGGTGTCCACTTTTGAATACTGCTGTGGAGAGTGATGATGCTCATCCGGCGTTGCGGGAACGCGCTCAACAAGCGATGAATTCTTGGCTGCATCTGATTCGTCGAATTGTTGAAACGGGAATTAAAAAGGGTGAAATTCGCCCTGAAGTTAGTGCTGATGAAATCGCTACTATCATAATTGCAACATTAGAAGGAGCAGTAATGATGAGCAAGCTTTATGGAGATTCAATTCACATGCAGAGGGTGATTAATCACTTGAATGAATATTTAGAGACTCACCTAAGAATGTATGCCAAAAATTAAGGTATAGAAAATAATGCTGCTAAATAATAACTTTCATAGACCATTAGAAGTAATATTAGAAATTCCTGTAAAAACATACGACATTGATTTTATGGGAATCGTCAGTAATATTGTGTATATCAGATGGCTAGAAGATTTACGTTTAAAGTTTTTAGATGAACACTGGCAACTCAATCAACAAATCAAGCAAGGATATGCGCCTGTTTTAGCTGGAACTGAAATTGAATATAAACGTCCGATAAAGATTATCGATCAAGTAATTGGACGTTTATGGTTGAGTAATTTAGGACGGTTAAAGTGGACTGTACAAGCGGAAATTTTATCTAACAATAAGTTAGCAGCAGTAGCTACTCAAAAAGGCGCTTTTGTTAGTTTACAAAATAGTCGTCCTATTCCTATTCCAGAGGAATTACAGAATAAATATTTCGAGCATCAAAAAGAGAATTTGAAAGACTCTTTATAAAGTAATACCCTTGAGTTATACCAATTCTGTATGAAGATGCGCTCAACCATATTTAAGTACAAGAAAGAAAAACGAACCACAAAGGACGCATAGACACGAAGTGGCTTCCCGCAGGGTAGGACACAAAGAAAGAAAGAATTTAAGAGGGTTTGGCGCAGCCTCACAAAGAAATGGTATTAAGACTTTATCCTCCCTAACCCTCCTTAAAAAGGAGGGAACTAGAGCAAGCCTTTTTAAGGTAATACAATAAAATTCTAGTTCGTAGTGAGCGATGAATCGCTCATAGGATTTATCAGGACTAAAGTCCTTACTACAAACTTTAATTTATTTGCGTCTAGCTGTTGAAACGATGAGGGCTATTTTCAAACACACCAATTTACTTAGCACTATTCAATATACTTTCGATATCTGCTAGCTGCACCACTCCTGAAAAATTTGGACTATTAATTACAAAAAAAGGTGTGCCAGAAACAGCCAATTTCTCAGCTAGTTGAATATCTTTTGTAATTGCGGTATTAGCAAGAGTCAGGTCGCGTTTAAATTTACCCAAATCTAGGTTGAGCTTTTTAGCAATATCTAAATATAATGCCTTACCTAGTTGCTTTTGATTAGTAAATAGCGCATCATGATATTCCCAGAATTTGCCTTGCTGATATGCCGCCCAAGCTGCTGTTGCAGCTGGTAATGCTTCAGCATGAATTGAAACTAATGGTAAATTCTTGTAAACTAATCTTATCTTATCTGGATATTTTGCTAACAATTCTTTCAATGTTTTATGCGCCTCAGCACAGTAAGGACATTGAAAATCTGAAAATTCTATTAGCAAAGTTTTTGATTTAGTTGAACCTGTAGTGGGAGAGTCACCAATCACGGTTTGAGGATTTGTCTTTAAATCCTGTAAAAATCCTTGCTGTTCTTGCTTGACTTTCTGTTGTTGTAGCTGTTGATAGGCTTGAACAGATTCGATAATTGCCTCTGGATGGTCACGGATAACTTGTAATACTTGCTGTTCAAATTGTGGATCAATGCGGCTAGCAGCTTGTGCAGGAAATGACCAAGTAACAACCAAAACTAGTAAACTTATTGCTGTCCAAGTACGTAGATATTGAAATAAGAGAGTAAAACAATCAAAGAATGTACGCATACAAAAACTCATAAATATTTTTTGTTTCAGCCATAGACACGTATTCGCTTCTACTTAAGAGTAATATCATGTCCGCTTGATTACTTATTAAACCTTAAGAACCCCACCCCGCCTCCGGGGAAAGGCTAGGGGTGGGGTATAACTAATTACGCGGACTTGATATAAGCTTCAATTTAAAAAGAGCCAGCAATCATCCCAGCAAGTAAAATAAAACCAATCCAGACGTTTTGGCGGAACATTTGACCATAAACAGGATTAGGTAAGTCTCGCTGTGTTAATCGCACAGACTGCCAAACCCATCCGATAGTAGCAACTGCAAGGCTAATCCAGAAGGCTAAGTGCAGATGTATGAGTATACCCAACCAAGCCAATAACAAGATTGTGCCAGCAAAGAAAATTCCAATAGCTACAGGGGCATAATTCCCAAAAAATAGAGCGCTAGAATTGATACCAATGCGGCGATCGTCTTCCTTGTCGCTCATAGCATAAACTGTATCAAATCCCAATGTCCATAGTACAGTCGCGCCCCAAAGTAACCAAGTTGCTTGGGAAATGGTTTGTGTGACTGCACTCCAGCTAATCAACACGCCGAAACCCCAAGCAATTGAAAGTACCAGTTGCGGTACAGGAAACACCCGCTTTGCACCTGGATAAAGCAAAATTACCGGCACTGCTGCCACGCATAACCAGAAACTCAGGGGGTTAAGATAAAATGCCAAAATAGCTGCACATGCTAGGGAGACGATCGCAACTACAATGCCAACTTTCACGGATAAGGCGCGAGAAGCGAGAGGGCGATCGCGTGTTCTCTCCACTTCTGGATCTATATCCCGATCCCACAAATCATTGACTACACATCCGGCGGCACTCGTAGCCAGAGTACCTAATATAATCACACCAACCAGAGGTAAAGGCGGTTTCCCAGAAGCTGCCAAAAAAACAGCCCAAAGGGCAGGAATCATTAAAATTAACCGTCCTTCTGGTTTATGCCAGCGCAAAAGCCGGACAATTACAAGCCAAACTGGTTTCTGGGGGCGTTCTGGCGTCCTTAACATAAGAATGGAGAGTGGGGAGTGGGGAATGGGGAGTAGGGTATAGGGAGTGCAAAGAGGGCATTGTTTATTTGGGATTGCGTATTAAGAAAACTTTTCTCTAGTTCCTATTCCCTATTCCCTATTCCCTAATTTACACTTCTTTACATCTATAGAATAACGTTATTTGTTATTTGTAAAAACATAACCTCAAGTGGCAACTTTAAATATTTTTAAATAGTCACTAGGTTAGGAGCAGTAGGGTGCATATACTTAGCTCAGTTACCCTCGATCAAAGATGAAGAATGCTGAGTACTTATTACTCACTACTTAGTTTGAGCTAGTACAGGTCGGCGGAAATAAACCTACTATTTCATTACAGCCAGAAAGCCCAAAATTAAAGCTTTTTGACTTTTAAATGGGTGACTTCCGCCTTTCGGTACTAGTGTGTTGCAACAAATATCAGTGCCAGCTACCCCGACATACCACCGTTTGCCATTATTTCTTATAAAGAGAGAAACTAGATGCTGAATTTAGCTTCTAGCTGGGAGAGTGCTCCAACTCAACCACCTAAGCAAGACCGGATTATTGCTGCCATTGACATGGGAACAAATTCTCTACACATGGTAGTAGTTAAGATTGATCCCACATTACCAGCTTTCAGCATTATCGCTAGAGAAAAAGAAACTGTCAGACTAGGCGATCGCAATCTTAAGACTGGGGAACTAAAACCAGAGATCATTGAAAAAGCGATCGCAGCCTTAGGACGCTTTCAAGAAGTTGCCAAAACTATCAATGCTGAAAGTACCATTGCTGTGGCAACTAGCGCTGTGCGAGAAGCACCCAATGGTAAAGATTTTTTGCACAGAGTAAAAACGGAATTGGGTTTAAGCGTTGACTTGATTTCTGGTCAAGAAGAAGCGCGACGAATCTACCTTGGCGTGCTGTCGGGGATGGAATTTAACAACCAACCCCACATGATTATTGATATTGGCGGTGGTTCCACAGAGTTAATTTTGGGCGATAGTCACCAAGCACGCACTCTCACCAGTACCAAAGTTGGTGCAGTGCGACTAACTAGCGAGTTAATCAACACCGACCCCATCAGCAACACTGAGTTTCAATACCTGCAAGCCTACGCACGCGGGATGTTAGAACGTTCTGTGGATGAGGTACTAGCAAATTTAGAGTCTGGGGAGTCTCCCCGTTTGGTGGGTACGGCTGGCACAATTGAAACGCTGGCGATGATTCATGCACGAGAAAAATCGGATGTTATTCCTTCGATTCTTAATGGCTACCAGTTCAGTCTTAAAGACTTGCAAGAGTTGGTAAATCGCTTGCGGAAACTGAGTTACTCAGAAAGGGCTGCGATTCCCGGTATGCCAGAGAAGCGGGCTGAAGTTATACTCGCTGGTGCAGTCATATTACAGGAAGCAATGACCCTTTTGGGTACGGAATCGGTTACAGTTTGTGAGCGTTCACTGCGAGAAGGTGTAATAGTAGACTGGATGCTAACCCACGGTTTAATTGAAGATAAGCTGCGCTACCAAAGTTCAGTTCGGGAACGGAATGTTTTAAAACTTGCTAATAAATACCACGTCAATTTAGAATATAGCGATCGCGTGGCAAAATTTGCCGAGAGTTTATTTGACCAAACTCAAGGTACGTTACACCACTGGGGATCAGACGAGCGACAATTGCTGTGGGCAGCTGCGATATTACACAATTGCGGTCATTATGTCAGCCATTCGTCTCACCACAAGCACTCTTACTATCTAATTCGCAATGGTGAATTACTCGGTTATACAGAAACTGAGATTGAAATCATAGCCAATTTAGCGCGTTATCATCGCAAATCGCCGCCTAAGAAAAAACATGAAAATTCCCAGATTTTGCTGAATAAACACCAGCGACAAATGGTCAGTCAATTGAGTGCAATTTTAAGATTGGCTGTAGCATTAGATAGGCGACAAATTGGTGCGATCGCGCAAGTACAATGTGAATATTATGAACAATTTCAGCAGGTGAATTTACTGGTTTTCCCATCTCAACCTGATGATGATTGTGGATTAGAACTTTGGAGCTTAGACTATAAAAAAGGAGTATTTGAGGAAGAATTTGGAGTGAAATTAGTAGCGACTTTAGAAAAGTCTAGCGTTGCTAAATTGTCTTAGAAAGTAGGGTGCGTTAACGCAGTGTAACGCGCCCGCTTAATGTATAAACGCACATATATGCGCTATTACAAATCATATCTAATTTATGCATTTGCTTTCAAAATTACATTTAAATTTTCATCCTACTTAAGGATGAATAAATAAACTACCTAAAGAAATAGTTCAAAAACAAAAATTAGACTTAAAATGATATATATAGTTAATAGTCTATTTACTTTAGGTTATGTTGCTATTGGATATCTAAGCTGGGAAAACTTAGATATCCTTATATAAAATTTTAATTAAACAAGTAAATTGTTCAGTTTTATGCAGTGAAGAATACTCAGACTTGAGCATACAGCTTGTGTTACATTATTGTAATAATTCCTCAGCTTTGAGAGGTATGATCGATATCAAAGCTTGAGGTAAAAAACTCTGATGAATTTATCTGTGACAGCTTCCCCGGCTAAAATAGTTAAAAACTAAAGAATGGTTGAAAATTATAATGATTATCATTGCCATCTAAATGAATATTTAATTTATTGAAAGCTTTCTCTTATAGTGGTTTTGGTAATTTCTACTCTGATTCAGGCTCGTCAATAAGTTAAAAAGCTGGTTTTTACCCCACCCTAACCCTTACTACAAACTTTTCATTACTAGTTTAGATATTGTATTACTGCTGTTCACGCAAAAAGTTCTTTAACCACCTAATTACTTCGCTTGTTGTTTGCTCATTTGCCATTTTGAGACATTGCTGCACAATTCCTGTGACGTTAGGAAAGTAGTTGCTTTCTGTAAGCACATAACTTTCTTCCTGGAATCGATAAATTAATAACTGATTACTCTTTAATATCCAAACTTCTGGCACTCGATAAGGCAAAAAATCATTAACGTCGGTGTAGCTTGTCACATCTATTTCAATTGCTAAATCTGGTGGTGGATCTGACTCCCAATTAATTCTTTTTTTGCCTACTACTGCTCTGCAATTTTCAATGTAAAAGCAAAAGTCTGGTTCAATGCCACTAATTTCTGGCAAGCTCATGGTGATAGGCGTAAATGACTCGTATATGCGGTTTAAGTGGTCAAGTAGAGCTATTACTATCAATGCCAACAAACTCGCATCTCTTCCATGCTCTGGTAGCGGTGCCATTAGTAAAATCTCTCCTCTTCGATATTTAATGCGAGGCGAGGAGCGATCACCTAGTTGCTGACTCAATACTTGATAGTCTTTCCAGTCTCCCAAAAGCTTTAACACTGCGCCAGGTGGTAACTCGATTCTTTCTGGTGTAATTACGGTATCCATAATTAGCTCGCATTATTTACATCGAAGATAGGCGATCGCAGAATTCATGAACTCAATGAACAGATCCTTATATCAAAGGCTTTTGCTGACAAATACAAAGCCACGGCTCTTATTTACTGAGGAATCAGTTGTAAGCATTGCTTTCCATAAATCTGCTGTTTTTACCCAGACTGGTGGATATTTGTAACGAGAAACATCAAGAATTAAAAACCTATCTGTTTGCTCATTATATGCTGCTAAAGGAGAAATATGCCCACCTGTTTCTTGACCTATTTCTTTGCGTAAATAGTTTACTAAAACAAAGTTTCGCGGTTGTTTTAAATTTTCTGCCGCTTGTTTGCGGAACTGCTCTAAACTAGTGTCGGCAGCGTGGTAAACATTAACTTTAACGCCATAGCTGGCTAGTAATTGCCCTAACTGATCTAAAGTCATACCTTGGCGAGACACAACTTCAGGAGTTAGCACTTTTTTTGTATTATCATTACTAAAAAAGTTTTCTTGAGTGAATATTCGATATGGCTTGTACTGCGGTGCTTCTGGTGCTGGAATTTGTAAACTATTCAGTACCATAACCATACTTGCAACACCACAATATGCCTGATTATTTTGAGTGGTGAATTGTATACTCAGTGGAAAAAAGTCTTCATTTGATTTACTCTGAAGCAATAATTTTTCCCCTTCAGGCGTATTAAAACCTACTAAGTTAGAGGAAAGCGGTAATGTTTGAGAAAGAACGCTTCCACTAGAGATACATAATCCAATAGTTAAAGCTTTGAAAAATGTTTTACTTATTTTTCGTAACATAGCATTTATAAGTACTGTAAAATTTTCAAATCAGATCATATCAATGATCTCACGCCAAGATGCTAAATAAGTATAAAATTTTAGGAGAAATAGTATAAAAATGCTTACTGTTGCTAAACCCAAGCGAGTTGCGCTGGCAATCTTTTCTTTTAGTGTCTTGCTTTACAGTCAAGTCGCCTCAGCTGCCTTGACTTTACCTCTACGCAGCAAAAAGGGAATGGTGGTTTCGGCCCATCCCTTAGCAAGTGAAGCGGGAATTTTGATGTTACGCAAAGGTGGTAATGCAGTGGATGCAGCTGTCGCTACAACCTTTGCAATCTCAGTAGTTGAACCTTTTTCAGCCGGAATCGGCGGCGGCGGATTTTTGCTGATGCATTCTGAGAAAACTGGTGAGATGAAAGCTTTAGATTTCCGCGAACGCGCACCCCTGAAAGCTACAAGAAATATGTATCTAGATGCAAAAGGAAAAGTGCGTCCCAATGCAAGTATTAATGGTTATTTGGCAGTAGGCACACCAGGAACGGTGGCGGGACTTTATGAACTGCATCGTCGCTATGGTAAGCTTCCTTGGCAAGAGGTAATGAAACCTGCGATCGCACTTGCTAATGGCTTTGTCCTCAGTCCTCAAATTACTTGGCGTTCCCTCCCAGAATACGAAAACCGCAAGGAAGCAATTCTCAAAAATCCAGCAGCGCGAGAAATTTTTACTCGTAATGGTGAGTTTTATCAACCAGGAGAGAAGCTGGTGCAGCGTGATTTGGCACGAACTTTAGCAGAAATTGCCAAAAATCCCCAAAGTTTTTACACCGGAAGTATTGCTCGGGCGATCGCTTCTGATATGGTAAAAAATGGTGGTTTGATTACTCTAGAAGACCTCAAAGCCTACAAACCAATCTGGCGGACTCCTGTTTGTAGCAATTTTCGTAAAGCTAAAATTTGCTCAATGCCACCACCGTCATCAGGAGGCGTTCATCTATTGCAGATTTTAAATATTATTGGTGACACTGATTTGAAATCTTTGGGATGGCATCATCCCGATGCTATACATTTAATGGTTGAAGCAATGAAGATTGCTTACGCCGATCGCTCAGAATATTTAGGCGATCCTGATTTTGTTAAAGTTCCTGTGAAAGAACTGCTCAGTCCAGGTTACGCTAAAAAACGCCGTCAAGAAATTAATATGCAAGTGGCTAGACCTTCGACCGAAGTCAAGCCAGTAGATAAAGAGACACTACAACGTTTTAGTCAAGCTAATAATCAGAAATCGGCAAATAATATCATCCCATCATCGCTTCAGTCTCTACAAACGAACACAAGTCGCCATGAATCTACTGAAACTAGTCATCTTACGGTTGTAGATGAAGAACGCAACGCCGTAAGTCTGACTTTCACAATTAACCTTGGTTTTGGTGCTGGTGTCGTGACACCGGGAACTGGAATTGTTCTTAACAATGAGATGGATGATTTTGCTTCTGCGCCAGGAGTGCCTAATGCCTTTGGTTTGGTTGGTAACGATGCCAATGCGATCGCACCTCGTAAAACTCCCTTATCCAGCATGACTCCGATAATTGTCACAGAAAATGGTCATTTCCGCATGGCAGCAGGTGCGCCTGGTGGTAGCACTATCATCACCCAGGTTTTGCAAGTGATCCTAAATGTGCTGGAATACAACATGGATGTTGGTGCGGCTGTTTCTGTTCCACGCATACATCATCAATGGCTTCCAGATCAGTTGCGCGTCGAATCCTGGGGTTTGGATGCTCTCACTGTGGAAGACTTACGCCGTCGGGGACACAAAATAAAAGAAACTATTCCTTGGGGTAATGGTAATGCGATCGCTGTAACATCTGATGGAACTCTAGAAGGGGCCGCTGATCCTCGCGGTGAAGGTTCTCCCAGAGGTTTGTGAGCGAGTCAGAGACTAAGAAGACGCAGAGACACTAAAAATAGTAAATGATCAATGACTATTGATTTTGGGCTGTTGATTCTACATAGCTGCTGCTGCCAAACTCATTTGCCCGTGCGCTAGGTACTAGTGTCCAACCTGCTTTGAGAAGTTTTTGATAAGTTGCCCAACCTTTAGATCCACCTGGTATTTGATAATCTGGGACTGTAAAACCTCTAAAAGCTGTGTAAGGACGCCAAGGTTGATTAGGTTCTGTCTGCAAATACAAAATTTTCTCTCCGTCACCACCAGACTTAGGTAACCAGCACATTTGTCGATGCATTGCAAACTCCTTGTTCTTTTAAGTAATATGCATAATAGCAGATTTTTGTCAAGTCAATTATCACCCTTGTGGGATACTTTTTTGTCTAACACTTTAGACAAAGTGTAATTAAGTTCTATCCATTTCAAGATAGTTACTTAACAAGCGATAACTTGGAATACATCTGCTAGAACACGAAGATAAACAGCTTTGCCTCACCTTATTTATCGGGTGAGATTTTTCTAATGTATCCGCGTTTTTTGGGATTGGGTGTAACAATCACTACTATTTTCGCTGGAGTTCGCAATTAGAAGATTTGTTTTTCTGATTAGATACATAAAGACTATTGCCAATCTCGGAAATTACTTATAAAACTAGATAAGTCGGCATGGTAAAACCCATGTATATTTAGTTTTGCCAAAAGTGTGGAACAACCAATGCATAAGTTATTGGGTGATTTGACGTTTCGTCACATAGCTTGATTTTTTAACTTTATATGCACACTCTCTCTTCGTCCTCTTTTTTGGGCAAAGGTATTGGATATCACTAGTATAAATTTTAAGGAAATATTGGATTTAAGATGAAAACCATCGATAAATATATAATTAAAAAACAAATTAAACTAGCTAAACACCCACTTTTCATCCAAATTACTAAAGAAAATTCTTTAGAAAATATGAGATTGTTGGCTCAATACTTGAGCTTCTGGGTTATGTCTTTTCAAGACATAATCCGAATAAATGAGATGCAAATTACTGATAGTAAAATCCATAAAATTGCTCATCATCATTTAGTCGAGGACATGGGGCACGAGCAATGGTTTTTAAGCGATCTTCAAGAGATGAAAGTTGAAGAGCCGAATCTTAAACTGCTATATAGCCGGGATTATGTTTTCACCCGTGATGCAACTTATGCCATAATATCGGAGGTTTTTCGAGCAAGTAGTGATGTTGAAAGAGTTGCTCTGATAATGAGTCTTGAGTCTACAGGTCGCATCTTTTTTCAGTACACTGCAAGCTTAGTGAAACGAGTCGGTTATTCTAGTAAACTCAAGTACTTCTCAATACATCATTTAGATATTGAAAAGAATCACGAACTTTTTGAGCAGGAAATGCAAAAATTTTTAAATAGTATTCACCTTTCTGAAGATGAAGAAGAAAAAATTTGTGGCATCGTTGACCGTGTGTATCAAGCTTTCACAATTATGTTTGATGGCTTTAAGCTTTTATTGAGCAAACAAAGCCAGGTTAAAGCTTTGTTAAGTTAATAAGTAATTTAGAACTTTTGCTACCGACAAGAGGACTTTTCATTAAACCGGAGTTGCAGTTGCGCCTAGCGCAACCGCTATCTCCTAGTGTACCTTCGCATTCAATAAGAAATTGGTCTTTGATAACATGTAATTTGGGTTATCAGAAAGAAGGAGCATACAACTTATCGCCGACAATCTGGCGAATTGTCTCTACTAGTTGAGTATATGCAAAGTCAGATAAAACTGGTTTTGCTCCTTGCAAGTTAATTGGTTGATCTAAATCAATCCATGACTTGCAACCGCCGTATTTAGGGTGATAGGGAATTTCTTGTTGGGGTAGTTTATATGTCCGTAAGAGGAGAATATAAAGCGGCTGGCGTGCTTTCCATTTGAGGCGATCGCTAATAAAATGCTCGTTCCAAATATGGAAGGGAAGCAATGTGTTGACAATAGACTCATCGCTAACTGGCAAAATATCTGTAATTTCAGCCCAACTACCGATGGGTACTTTCTCTGGATGCCAACCTGATGTAACTGGATAAACACGATTAGCATACTCAGCTTTCAGCATGAAAGCTTGTTGATGTTCATAAGTAGGGTAAAGCAAAATTTGCTTGTGAGCAACTTGGAAATGTCCATTTCTTTCATGGATACCGCCTTTGCGAAGCAACATAATTGTTTCGCCACTTTCCAAGGCATTTATGGCGACTGCCCATTCTTTGAGAGCATGAAAAGTTGTAGTCAATTCCATCAGTATCTACTGTAACTCTGGTTTAATTTCAAGCTAAGACCGATAACGTGTGAAACTATCTAGGGGAATGAATTAGAAAGCAAGCAGTTATGGAAAAGCGAACACTAGGTACTTCTGAAGTCCAAATCACACCCATCCTTATGGGAACTTGGCAAGCTGGTAAAAGAATGTGGGTGGGAGTTGAAGATGCTGACTCAATTAAAACGATTCGAGCCGCTTATGAAGCTGGTATAACGACAATTGATACTGCTGAAGCTTATGGTCAAGGACACTCTGAGCAAATTGTCGCTGAAGCTTTATCTGATGTACGCGATCGTGTGGAGTATGCCACGAAAGTTTTTGCTAACCATCTAAAGTATAAACAAGTCATTGAAGCTTGCGATCGTTCCTTAACGAACCTGAAAACTGATTACATTGATCTTTACCAAATACATTGGCCCTCCGGTGCTTTCAATAGTGAAATAGTACCTATTGAGGAAACTATGAGCGCTCTTAACCTGCTCAAAGAACAAGGTAAAATTCGAGCTATTGGTGTTTCCAATTTTTCCCACGCCCAGTTGGCAGAAGCAGCAAGTTATGGACGTATTGATAGTTTACAACCACCCTATTCTTTATTCTGGAGACAGGTAGAACAAGATGTATTGCCCTATTGTATCGAAAATAATATTTCTATCCTTGCTTATTCGTCTTTAGCACAGGGGTTGTTAACAGGTAAATTTGCTCATGGTCATAAATTTGACCCAGCAGATAACCGTGCTAAAAATAAACTGTTTCAAGGCGAAAACTTTGAACGTGCTCAACAGGCGCTACAACAACTTCGTCCCATAGCCCTTCTTCATAATTGTACACTTGCTCAGTTAGCTTTAGCCTGGTTAATTGCTCAACCTCAAACAAATGCTATTGCCGGGGCGCGTTATCCCGAACAAGCACAAGACAACGCCTTAGCCGCTCAAATTAAGCTTTCCGCCGCCCAATTGGCAGAAATTGATGCCATTGGACGTATTGTTACCGACAATCTGGATAACAGTCCAATTATGTGGAATTGGTAACAATGCAGTTTGGTTAGTCATGCTTATCTCTCCAAGATCCCCTCAAATCTCTTAAAAAGATAGTCTGGGATCAAATCTCTAGAGCTAAATTGCAAAATCTAACAAAACGTCAACTTTAGTAAACTAGGGGTTGCAACTCACAAATTAAGTGATAAATTAAATACTAGGACACGAAAAGAAAAAACCAAACTCAAAGGGTAAATGACTTAGTGTCCCCTGTCATCAACCCAAGCAAATTTCAGCATATCAAATGAAGTGGTAAAAAGCCGAATATAGAAGGCAAACCCAAATCCTATAGCGGAAAAACGCAATAATGCTGAGTTTGTTCGTCGTTTAGTCAACCTTAGTTATTAAGTTTTAATTACTTAACTTAGTTTAACAATTTGAACCCTGTAAACTCGATAAAACCTGGTCAACCTCGACCAGGTTTTTGGCATTTTATTGTCAGAGCTACGGCATGAGCAATGGATGCAATACCGTTTCACTTTAAGGTTTATACATTTAGGCAAGCAGGGGAGCAGAGGAGCAGAGGAGCAGAGGAGCAGGGGAGCAGAGGGGAAAGAATTTGTATCAGGATTTTAGTGAAATGGTACAAATGGTAACATTACCCTGGTAGTCTAAATACTTACAGTTAATCCTGTGCGTTCCTGGTTATTAGTTACCTCTGTCATGCTTATGGCTATAAAAACTAGCGTTTTTGGTGCGAATTATGTAAAAGCTAAAAAGCAAAAGCATCCAGGGCATTGGCAAAAAACCACACTAGCTCAGTTTTTCCGCTTGCCTTTGTACTTCCTAATAGCTCTGCTATGGATTCTTGGTTCACTCGTACTAGCAAGAGTTCCTAGCTCAATTAATTTATCATCTCAACTACCAATTCATAATCTTACGTCGCTGGCTGTAGTCACTGACCCAGCCTCACTAATAGAGCAGGGCAAAGTTTTATACAATAGCGGAAACTTTACCAAGGCGGTAGAACTGTTACAACAGGCTGTTAAAGTATATAAGCAGCAAGGGGAGAGTATCAGACTGGCAGCAACACTAGTCCAAGCGCAACTAAATTACTTGGGAATACTCATTGAAGATCAACGAACTTATATGTTGATTGGGAATTGGTTGTAATTTGGAGATAAGCTAAATGAGCCGTTTTTTTGTCGCCCTTTTACCACCACAAGACATTCAAGACTACGCCAGTCAGATTAAGCAATACTTCGCCGATCGCTATGCTAGTAGCGGGGCGCTAAAATCTCCGCCTCATATTACCCTGCAACCACCTTTTGAATGGGCAGATGATAACTTGCCACTACTAGAAGCATCTTTGAAGGAATTTGCTAGTAGACAACAGCCAGTAGCAATTACCCTCAAGGGATTTGATGCCTTTGTACCTCGTGTTATATACATTAATGTAGTTAAAAGCCAAGAGCTTTTGACTTTGCAAGCTGATTTAATGACTTATACAGAAAGCAACTTGGGAATCGTTGACAAGGTTTCTAAAACTCGCCCTTTTGCTCCCCATATAACGGTTGCATTTCGAGATTTAACAAAGCAAAACTTTAGAGTTGCTTGGCCAGAATTTGAAAAGCGTCAGTTGCATTTTGAGTTTACTGCCGACAAATTAACATTACTGCTTCACGACGGTAAGCGATGGAATATTAAATCGGAGTTTGGTTTTCTCAGCAATGAGTAACTTCTAAAGTGTATAGTTACATTACTTTTACTTTAGCTTTGCCTGCGAGTCATAGCCATCACCACGTTAACCATAAGCTCCGGCAAATCCCTCAAAGTTGGTAAAATGTCTTCTGCGGAACAAACCAGTGGCAGATCATCTCCAAGCCATACCCAAATCTGTTGACGAGTTATATCTATTAGCCAAGCCAATTGCGTTCCGTTGCTAAGACAATGGAGAATTTTGTTTTGCAAGTCTAGGGTACTTTGGTCAGGAGAGCGAATTTCAATTAACCAGTCAGGCGCTCCCTCTAGAGGGCCATCTTTATCGTCAAGGCGATCGCAAGCTATAACGGAAATATCTGGTACTGGGGAGTAAGGAGGTACGATACAACGCAGTTCTTGCACGGCTTCAAACCGCTCAGTATGACGATTTATGTAATTCACTAAATTGCGTTGTAGCCGTGAGTGAAAAAGGGTTGGCATTGGTTTTTCCAGTGCTTGCCCGTTAATTAACTCCCATGCGGGCGAAGCCTCAATGTTGGGTTGAGAGAGAAACTCGGCTAAAGGGATCTTTGCAACTGACTTCATTTTGACCACTTATGAGAGCATAGATTCTTGCCGTAATTTAATATTAAACTAGTTTCAACTTAGTAATATATCGCACTACTATCAAGTTTAAGACTTCAGCGATATATGCAAACCACTAATTCTCCAAGTGCGATCGCGCTACTTAAACTACCAAAATGACGATCTTACGGCGTTATTGCTGCCTAATTTATAATGGCATGTAATATATGCGATCGCTATTTAGAAACAACCCGAAGTGATCGCTCATCAAAGCTAAACGCTTCAAAGACTTGCATCTTGGGTCACGCATCGCTTAAAGTTTGGAACGACTTGTAAACAAACATGTTAGATTTCTTTATTTCTACTTACATAATTTTTGTAAACCAAGATACATTAAATGGTAGTTTAGTAGCAAAGGAACCAAAAAGTATGGCTGTTAGTAGTCCTGAAGTCATCCGTCATATATTGATTGGACTGGGATATTTAGCTCCTGAGATAGACCCTAAACCGGATCTGACTAAATTTGCTCCCTGGAAGCGCAATAACAACTCCTTGACAGATGATCCTACTGAAGAAGCGATTAAAAAGTTTCAGAAACAGTATCCACAAAAACTTGAGGTTAATGGTAACGCTGACGCCCCAACTCGAAGTGTAATGGAAGAAACAGTCATCGGACTTCAGAATAGATTGAAGTTTCACGGTTTTGCCACCAATGCCGAAATTCCTTCAGATAAGCCTTTTTATGGGCCAGCCACTTATACAGCAGTCAAGAAATTTCAGAAATCTCAAGGTTTAACTGAAAATGGCATTGCCACTATTGAACAGCGTCAAATTCTACAGCAACCTACTCTAACAAACAAGCCGCAGTCGCAGCCACAATCACAGATTAAGCTGATAGATTTATTGGCTCAATTCAAAAAGAATCCTCAAAATCCTTCTTACAGTACAGCCCTAAATAACTTACAACAAAATCTACCCAAAGACGTTTTGCACAAAGTTACTAACAAATGGAGGGGGACAAACGATCAAAATCCTGATATTGTCAAGCTGACAAATCTATTTACTTATTATGATAACAATAATCAAAACCATCGTGATGCACTAAATCACTTACAAAGTCAGATCACCCCAGCTATCTATAAAGAATTTATTAATCTCTGGAATAAGAAATAAACTAACCCTAAAAGTCAATGAAGAGGAAAAGAGGCAGGGAGCAGGGGGCCGAGGAGAGAACCCCATACATAAATGTAGGGCTGCTGGAACAAGGACGTATTATTTCACACGAACAGCGTGCCTCGAAATAAATTTATTTACTCTGAATCTCTCTTAGCAGGAGAACTTAGAATTTTTCCCCCTTGCTCCCTGCTCCCTGCTCCCCTGCCTCTTCTGGTCATGTCCCGCCTGGAACTAAAGTTCTAGGTGGGTGAGTCAAGCCTTCAGTTAAGCTATTCAAACTGTTCACGCCTCGACGGAGTGAAGCAGCATTTATTTTCTTAAACAGTCGATAATGTAAATAAATGTAATAAAATCCTCAGGCAGGACAAAAGTATCTATGCGTGTAATTTTAATGACCGGTAAAGGCGGCGTCGGCAAAACTTCCGTTGCTGCTGCAACTGGACTCCGTTGTGCGGAACTAGGCTATCAGACATTGGTTTTAAGTACAGATCCCGCACATTCGCTGGCAGACAGTTTTGACATAGAACTGGGACATGCACCCCAAAAAATTCGCCCAAATCTGTGGGGTGCAGAATTGGATGCTCTGCAAGAACTTGAGGGAAACTGGGGTGCGGTGAAACGTTACATTACCCAAGTTTTACAGGCAAGGGGTTTAGACGGCATACAGGCAGAAGAATTGGCAATTTTACCAGGTATGGATGAGATTTTTGGCTTGGTAAGGATGAAACGCCATTACGATGAAGGTGAGTTTGATGTTTTAATTATTGACTCAGCCCCCACAGGCACTGCACTGCGCTTGCTAAGTTTACCTGAAGTCGGCGGTTGGTATATGCGCCGTTTTTACAAACCATTCCAAAACATCTCTGTAGCACTTCGCCCTCTGGTTGAACCTTTATTTAGACCAATTGCTGGTTTTTCACTACCAGATAAAGAGGTGATGGATGCACCTTATGAGTTTTATGAACAAATTGAAGCTCTGGAAAAAGTATTAACAGACAATACTCAAACTTCAGTGCGTTTGGTAACTAATCCCGAAAAAATGGTGATTAAAGAGTCTCTAAGGGCCCATGCTTATCTCAGTTTGTATAATGTGGCAACAGATTTAATTGTGGCTAATCGAATTATTCCCCGTGAAGTCCAAGACCCATTTTTCCAACGTTGGAAGGAAAGTCAGGAGCAATATCGCCAGGAGATTCATGATAATTTCCACCCTCTACCGGTGAAAGAAGTTCCACTATTTTCTGAGGAAATGTGCGGTTTAGCTGCCTTAGAACGCCTGAAAGAAACTCTTTATAAAGATGAAGATCCGACTCAGGTTTATTACAAAGAAACGACTATGAGAGTTGTACAAGAGCAAAACCAATACAGCTTAGAAATTTATTTACCCGGGATTCCGAAAAACCAAGTTCAACTGAGTAAAAATGGAGACGAATTAAACATTACTATTGGCAACCACCGTCGTAACTTAGTTTTACCGCAAGCCTTAGCAGCACTACAACCAGGAGGGGCAAAGATAGAAGATGATTATCTTAAAATTCGCTTTACTGACAATATAAAAGTTTAATGTTGCTGCGGCAATGTTTCACAAAAAGTCAAGACTAAAAAGGAAGATTTTTTTGTTATAGCTAATACAGACGCAATTTTTTAGCGTCTGTTTCTATAATGTGTAGTTGAATTTATATAAAAGGTCAATAAATATTTATATTAATGATTTGCCCGTAGTTTTACTGAAGACAAATTGATTAAATAAATTTCAAAATGGCTTTAGATTTAATTATGTCACTTTGCAAATTATTAATTGATTTTGCTATAAGCAATGACCTCTAACCCAGAACCGGATTTACCCTTATGTCGTCATGAAGAAAGTTTGCTACGCCGCATTACAAACCGTATCCGGCGAAGCTTAGAGTTTGAAGAAATTATCACAGTGACGACGGCAGAAGTGCGATCGCTACTAAAAACTGACCGAGTGATGATTTACAAATTTCATGCCGATGGTAGTGGTCAGGTCATTGCTGAGTCAATTTACAACAATTGCTTGCCGTCACTACTGGGGCTGAATTTTCCTGCTGATGATATTCCACCCACTGCTCGGGAACTATTTATTAAATCACGGGTGCGTTCTGTTGTTAATGTTGATACTCAAAAGATTGGTCAAAGTCACCTCCATGACTTGGAAAATGGAGAAACTATATCAGACGAGATCCGTTACCGCCCTGTAGACCCATGTCATCTTGAATATTTGACGGCAATGGGGGTAAAGTCTTCTGTAGTAGCGCCCATTATCTATCAAGATCAACTTTGGGGGCTACTAGTGTCTCATAATTCTCAAGCACGTTTGATTTCAGAATATGAATTAGAAGCAATACAGATGGTAGTCGAGCAGCTGTCAGTGGCGATCGCTCAAAGTACTCTGCTCACTCAAGTCCGCAAAACAGCCGAACAAGAAGCGATCGTTAACCGCATTGCTACCTTACTACATTCATTACCAACAATCGTATTACAACCAGCCCTAGAAGCGGCTGTTGCTGCCTTTAATGGCGTTGGCGGACGGCTTTGCATTAGAAATGCAGGTGTTGATTTCCACAATGGCAACATGAGCAGCTTAACAGAATGTTTAATGCCTGGAAACACTTGTGCCAAGCTTTATCTCTGTGGACAGCAGCCTATAATGCCAGAACAAACTATATATCCATTGATAGAGCAGTATAACGTCTGGCAGGAACACTACAAGTCTGGGAAATACGATACTTGGGCGATTTCAGATATATATCAAACTCCTAGCTTGCGAAGTTTACAACCCGCTTTTCAAGCAACTAAAATTCGTAGCATGTTGATGATCCCACTTCAGTATCGTCAGCAATTGCTGGGCTATTTAAGTATTTTCCGCAACGAAATAGATACAGAAACGCTATGGGCGGGGCAGTATGACAGCGATCAAAGGCAGCTTTACCCCCGTTTATCGTTTGAGGTTTGGCGCGAATCTAAAAAAGCACAAGCTCAAAAATGGACAGTCGAAGAAATTGATCTAGCTACAGACATTGGTAAACATTTTGCTTCAGCAATTCAGCAGTATGAACTATACCAACAAGTACAAACCTTCAATGAAAATTTAGAAAAACAAGTTAAAAGACGCACAGTTGAGTTACAACGGACAGCTGAACAAGAACAGGCTGTTTTTAGAGTTATTGCCGAGATTCGGGAATCTCTTGATACAGATACGATTTTTCAAACAACTACTAAAGAAGTTTGTCAATTAATCAAAGCCGATCGCGTTTCAGTTTATCGTTTTGATTCTAATTGGGGTGGTGAATTTGTTGGGGATTTTGAGGCTGCTAGTCCTTACTGGTCAAATGAGTCTGAACTAGGTGTTAATACAGTTTGGAATGATACCTATTTACAAGATACACAGGGAGGACGCTACCGGAACAATGAAACATTTGCAGTCGATGACATTTACAAGATGGGCTTTGCTCAGTGTCATATTGATAATTTAGAACAGTTTCAAATTCACGCTTTTGTGCTAGCTCCGATTTTCGTTGGGCAAAAACTTTGGGGTTTGTTAGCAACTTATCAACACACTGGGCCTCGGCAATGGAAAGCCTCTGAAGTTAACTTTCTCAGTCAAATTGCGGCTCAAATGGGCGTAGCACTCCAGCAAGCTAATTTACTCACTCAGACACGAGAACAGACGTTAATTTTGCAACAAGCAGCAGAACAACAACGAGTATTGTTTGAAGTTGTTGCCAAAGTTAGGGAATCTCTTGATCTAGATGCAATTTTTCAGACAACTACCCAAGAAATCTGTAAATCACTACAAGCGGATAGAGTTGCAGTTTACCGCTTTCATGATGATTGGAGTGGTGAATATATCGCCGAGTTTGTGGTTGATGGCTGGGTAAAGTTAGTAACTGATACTAATACAGTTTGGCAAGATAGCTATTTGCAGGAAACCCAAGGTGGGCGATATCGTCATAATGAAACCTTTGCAGTTGATGACATCTATCAAGCCGATCATTCTGAGTGCCACGTTGCGGCTCTGGAGCAATTACAGGCAAGGGCTTATGCGATCGCACCTATATTTATCGGGCAACAGCTATGGGGCTTACTAGCAGCTTACCAGAACTCTGCACCCCGCCATTGGGAAGCTTCGGAAATTAAGTTCATTACTCAAATTGCCAATCAGCTTGGGGTCGCACTTCAACAAGCGCAATTGCATAATCAAACCAAAGAGCAGACTCAAAAGCTAACTCAAGCTCTGCATGATTTAAAGCAAACTCAAACCCAACTGATCCAAACTGAGAAAATGTCCTCACTGGGTCAACTAGTAGCTGGTATTGCTCACGAAATTAATAACCCGGTAAACTTTATTTATGGCAACATCAATCATGTCAACGATTACGCCGAAGATTTACTCAGTATACTAAACCTCTATTTGCAAAGTACTCCTAATCCCATTCCTGAGATACGCGATCGCGCCTTCGAGATAGACTTAGAATTTCTGATCGAAGATTTGCCCAAAACTCTATCTTCCATGAAAATTGGAATTGATCGCATCCGGCAAATTGTCTTGAGTTTACGGAATTTCTCTCGCCTTGACCAGGCAGAAATGAAGCCAGTTAATATTCACGAGGGTATTGATAGCACCTTGCTAATTTTGCAGCATCGCTTGAAAGCAAAACCAGAAAGTCCGGCGATTAAATTAGTCAAAGAGTACAGCGATCTGCCTTTAGTAGAGTGCTATGCTGGGCCACTGAATCAGGTATTTATGAATGTTTTAAGCAATGCGATCGATGCCCTAGAAGATTATAGGGAATCTCAATTAAATCCTGATACCAGTCAAATTACCATTAGGACTGCTCTTGGAGAGCTTGAAGGCAATATTAAGAGCGTAGTAATTCGCATAATAGATAATGGCCCAGGAATACCCGAAGCCCTAAAAGCAAGAATCTGCGACCCATTTTTCACTACTAAGCCAGTGGGGAAAGGCACTGGCTTGGGGTTATCAATAAGTTATCAGATTGTTGTAGATAAACACGGTGGTGTGTTTAAATGTGATTCTCAGCCGGGGTTAGGTACAAAATTTTGGATTGAAATTCCGATTAAACAAATCACCAAATAGTATAAACAAAAAATTTTGTATTTTTTAGAGACATAAAAGTTTTAATTAGAGACTTAACGGAAAAAGTCAGGTAATTATTTATAGGACTTACGTATCAAGTACGAAATGTAGGGGCAATTCATGAATTGTCCCTACGGTAAATCAAAGGTTTCACTGCCCGGTTTTTAGCAGTGAAGACACTGATACTTATCCAGTCCAGCAATTATGAGCTAAAATTTTATAAATTTATTTTTAAAATATCAAGTTCAATCTAAAAAAAACTGAAATTTCAGCAGATTTATCACAAAAATAAATACAAAAATTGCACTATTTATATCTCTTTGCCACTTAAAAAAATATTGCAATTACCAAATTCATCTGAAATTATGGCTATGGAATTATTTTAGTCATCTAAACAATATTAGGAGATTGAAAAATGGCTACGATTACAATTTCAGACCTCTCTCAGGAATTACAAGACAACTCACTCTTAAGTGAACTTTCCCCCGAAGAAATTGCTGCTATTAGTGGAAGTGGTTTGTTAGGGCGGATTGTTGGAGGGGTTGTCGGTGGAGTTATAGGATTTGTTACAGGTGGCCCTGGTGGTATTCTTCCAGGTGCTTTAGCTGGCGCCAAGGTAGGAGATTACATCGAAGATGGAAACACATCACATGCTTCTGGAGGAGGCGGTGGTGGTCGTAGTGGCCACGCTACGTATGCAATGATGTAGATAAGTATTAATCTGACTTTTCACGGTAAGTCCTCAAGCCTGGAAAAAGCGTGGTTTTTTCCACATAAGAGGATGTTTGAAAAGTGGTATCTTGTGCTTTTAATCACATTTTTACCCCCCTTAATCTCCCCCTTATAAAGGGGGGAAACAAGAAAAATCTGGTTCCCTCCCCTTTATAAGGGGAGGGTTAGGGTGGGGTAAAAAATATGTGATACATGAATCATGACTTTTCAAACATCCTCTAATTATCAATAGCTTTGAGTTAATGAAAATAGCTAAGGAAAAAATCAGGGTTTAGTAAACCGCTAAAATGAGCTTTTCCACATACCGTGAAAAGTCAATGAAGAGGACAAGGGGCAGGGGGACGGGAAGTCGTAGTGAAGTCCAGAAATTGGATAATTTATTTTTTGGAGTTCCCTAACCGTTGGCGAATAAAATAGGAGAATCAAGAATTTTCAACTGGATTAATAGTATAATCAACACTGTATAAGCTGTTGAAGAAATTAGACCTGTGACTAATTCTTTTTTCAGATTATGCTCTTGAGGTTCTTTTTGAAAAATATCTTTAGAACCGAATTGCATCAAGAGAATTCCTACAATATTAGAGAGCCAGTATCCTATAATTGAACAAGGTAGAAGTAATTTTGGGGAAAGTAAACTACATGCATACCCAAAACCATAAGCTATTGGCAAATTAAATAGTAGGTCATTCCACCAACATAGTGGTGACAATAAATATCCCAGTACTAAAAAGAACCCACCTCTGAGTTTTTTGAAAATGTCTTTTTTGAACTCTTTTGGAGTTGACTGTTGTGATTCCTCCAGAGTTGTGTCTCTTGCTACATTCAACTTTTGGCTGACGTTTTGGACGCTTTCCATAAAAACCCACTATTCTCATCGACTTAGTGTAGTTTAATATATAAACTAAACCAAAGTCTAGTACAGAAGTGATGAATTTTTGGCTTTTTGATGCTGAAAATATTACCACTGGATAGTTTAAGCTAAATAGAAGTTTAACTCAGATGTTGTTGTGCGGTGATTTATACTAGACATGCATGAGTGTGTGGTAGACATCGCATGTTGTAAAATCTGAGTTTTTTCTATGATATCTAAGCTAAATAGAAGGATTTAAAGCCAATTGAGACGCTCACCGTGAGTTGTCGCTCAATAGGTTTCAAAATCAAACTATATCTTTTTAAATCATAACATACGATGAAATCCAGCACCGATACTGCAACAACCAAAGCCTGCTTAGACTGGGATAAGTCGATGTTGAGTAGCATAATTTTTATTTTGCATATAGCTGGAGCAGAAATTTGAATTAATAATAGCTACAATAAAATTAGTGAGGCATCTTAATAGAAAAATGACAGATTTAACTCCAAATAGCACATTTTTAATAGCAGGAATTGTTTTTATAACGATTGCCATCATCGGGCAATCTAAATTAGGTTTTATTGAAATTAATCCCGGTTGTTTTGGCAGATTTTTGGCTCTATTAATTGGGATTTCGAGCCTATTATATGCTTTAGGATTATTCAATATTTCAACAGTCAACTTTGACTTCTTAAGAACTTCTCTGGTAGAACAAATTAAACAGAGTATAAGTTCAATAAATGAGCTTTTGCAAGGCTCGTAAGAGGTCTAAAAAATTAGCTTTTTGTTTGTAAGGGTAAAAATTTGATTTTACCCCTTTTTTAATACTCCTAATAATACGCTCCTATAAGACTGTAAATCAAACTAGTCATTACTAATAAAGTAACAATCACATAGATAAATTCTCGCTGGAATAGGAAAGTCAATAGGGAAATAAAAACACGCACAATTGGGGTAGCAATTAATAGTAAAAGTCCGAGTTGAATAATGGCGCGTAGGCGTAGACCGCCGTAGGCATCGCTACTTGATAAAACTGCTTTTACTACACCTGTTGGTGAGCGAAATTCCGATGGTTCTCCCTGAAAAAAGTGATATCCAGCAGGTTCAGCACCATGATGAATCAAGTAGAGTATACCCCCCAGCAAAACGACAGCACTAGCTATCAAAACGCCATATCTCATAAGGTTACTGAGCAAATATTCCAATTGCTGCTCACTTGATGTTTTTGTCAAATTCTTGTTAACATCAATCTCACACTTATTAGGCAATTGTGCTACTGTGTCACTGGACTGTTCTAATTGCTCGATATTAGAGTCTATATCTTTCTGCGGTAAGGTTAGTTTAACTACTTCAATATCAGGTTGTGCCAGGAATGTCCAGCGAAAGGTATTATTAAATTTATACATTTTACAGCCCCCCTATTAAACTGTTGTAGACCATTTTCAAAGCCATTACCACTAGCACAACACTGAAGAGAATTCTCAAAATTTGCGTTTTAGCGCCTGTAAGAACTCGTGCGCCCAAGAAAGCGCCAGGTAATACCCCCAACATTACCGGCATGGATAATCCTGGATCGATATAGCCGCGTGCTAGGTAAACTCCAGCTGATGCTGCTGCTGTCACGCCGATCATAAAATTGCTAGTGGTAGTAGAAACTTTGAAGGGTAGCCGCATGGTTTGATCCATTGCCAATACTTTAAATCCCCCGGAACCAATACCAAGCAACCCAGAAAGCACCCCAGCTATTAACATCACACCAAATCCCATTGGTACTGAATGAACTTGATAAGACATTACTCCATCAGGAGTTGGATAAGTACCATTCAGTTTCAAATAATTTGCTATGGGATCTGCTACTTCATTTTCAATATGTTCGATTCTGGGACGTTGTGAAAGGTATGCTGAATAAATGAGGACGATCGCTAGTACAATAGTTAGGGCTTTCACAGAAACAAAAGTAGCAATCATTGCTCCTGCGATCGCACCAATGGTTGTGGCTACTTCTAAAAACATTCCTAATCGCAAATTGGTATAGCCTTTTTTAATATAGGTAGATGCTGCACCCAAAGAAGTTGCAATTACAGATACTAGTGAAGCACCAACGGCATAGCGAATATCAACGCCAAATACCGAAGTTAATAAGGGAACAATTACTACTCCACCTCCTAACCCAGTTAGCGCCCCTAACAAGCCAGCGCTAAATGAACCAATCCAAATTAATAATGAAAACTCTAAAATAGTCAAATTTACTTCCTCTTTTTTTTACATGTATATCAAGATGCCAATATTCTTTTTGTATCATTGAAAACTTAATTGTCAAGTTGACTACTGGCTTACAAAAGATTGCGCCAGTACTTCCGAGAAAGAGAGACAATGTAATTTTGTAATTAAAGTTTTTAATAGAAGTAACTTAGTTTGGAAGCCAAACCTAGATACTAGGGTGATTTAATTCAATCAAGCTGGGACTAAAATCTTGAAAAGAGGTGAAGTGAATTGCTTTATCTTGAACGCATTGCAAGAGGTTGTAGACGCATAAGTAATTAATGCATTTACTAAAAAAAGCAGGTCTATTTCATTCTCATCTAGCCCGCCTTAAAATAGACATCTCGATAAATTAAATATGCGTTACCTAGAACCCTTGTAGAGACGTAGCATTGCTACGTCAAAACAATTCTTTTTTGGAGATGTTTAATGAATTATGAGTTTAACAGCGAAAGTCGTCTAAAGACGACTAAGAGGGTGTTTGATTTTTGTCTGTGTCTATGCGTCAGCCTAAACAATAAGCCTAAGCGGACATAATATTACTCCTTATTTATCAACTCTCTTTCTTCAGGGAGTAAGGTAGTTTCATCCTCAGGGCGATCGCCATCTACCGATTTAGCTATAGTTCTATAGGGTTTGATAATAAAACTGACGCCAATTGTCCAACTTAATGCAACCATCAAACCCGCGAGAACATCGCTGGGAAAATGCACCCCCAGATAGAGACGACACCATCCAATAGCTATTACATATAAGCTACCAAAGATTAAAACTAACCAGCGCCGGGAGCTATCCCAAGTTAAAAATAGCAAAATTGCCACTACAGTTATACTCGTCATTGCATGACCACTGGGAAAGGCAAAACTAGACTCAGGCGCAATGGACTGCCACAATTGTGGACGCACTCGATGCATTAATTCCTTTGCTGTGCGGTTGATGATCACACTTCCTGCTGAGACGGTGAGTAAATAAGCTAGCGATCGCCAGCGTTTTTGAAGTAATAATATAAGTGCGATCGCACCTAAAATCGGTACCGCCGTCCAAGGTTCTCCAATTTTCGCTAGCGCCACGGCTAAAACATCAAGCTGTGGGTTTGCTGTAGAATGAACTGCTAACAAAATAGGCACATCCCACGGGAAGCCAGCTTTATTTTCCCATATTTTCACTATCAGAATTTCAAAAACCTGCAAAGGTAAGTATACTCCTATCAAAAGGAGTAAGAGCGATCGCCAACGGGCAATCAACAGGTTTTTGATAAAAGAAAGAGGCGACGGACTCTCTTTATTGGCTTTTTTCACTTTTTCCATATTAAGTTCTTGTAATCAATTAACTAGAATTTGTTTCTTAGTGTCATCTATCAGCAGATAGTTTTAGTTACTTTGACTAATAAACACCGAATAAATTTAATAATGTTATTTGGAACTAAGCATGGTTAAACTTTCACGACTTCACCGATTACAAAATATTAGTATTTTGAGAAGCTCCACAATGTTTACAATACGGCAAATGTTTATAAGTCAGATTATGACAATTTTGACATTCAATGTCTTGATAATAACCACAGTGCGGACAATAAGTATCAAACTGTCGAATTTTCTTGGCGCAATTTATACAGCGTGATTTTTGGACTCGGCTAGCTGCCTGGACTTTGACATTAAATACAAATTTTTGAAAAAACTGAATAATTCCAAAACCGATAATTGGAATTAGTAATATATAAGCATAATTTATTAGAAAAAGTAAGCCACCAAAAAGGGCACTAATAATATCAAATATAAATTTAAATATTGCCCCAATTTGAAGAAATTCAAATATTTTAACGATTAGTGGGATAAAAAAGATAACTAGCAAATGCCAGCTAATTAGCGAGACAAGTCCAAATCCTCTTCTTTGGGCAAATTTGTGAACTGATAAGGCAATGAGAATCAACGGTAGAAGAAAGAGAGACTGAAAAGCAAGCTGGATACTGGGATACCAAAATGATGCCTGCTGATAGCCTTTGTCAACTTCCCGGAATTGATTATCATCTTTAAGAAAGGCTAGAAAACTAATACTTTCTGGTTTGGCAAGCAGCTCATTTTTAAGAGTAGAATTTTCTTGTTTAAGGGTAGAAATTTGGCGATTATTTTGTTCTAATGTCTGTTTAGCCTTTTCAGCACTGACTTGATTAATTGATTGTTCACGACCCTGACCTGCTATTTTTTCTAATAACGTTGAGTCATATTGGGCTTTAATAGTGCGATTGGCTTGTTCAAGCGAACTAATTTTCGCTTGTTTCTGCTCAATAGTTTTGATGATTTGCTGTTTGTCAGGCTTGTTAATTTTATCCTTGTAATCGGCATATTGCAAACACGTTTTAGAAACTTTGCCTAGATGTCCTGTTTCGGCTTGTTGATAGTTTTTCTGAAAACTAAGTTGATTATTCGGATTATCTGGTAATGAAAGTTTAACAATTTCATAGTCTTTATCTTGACTGGTTTTTGTCCGGTAATTTTGCCACTCTGAATAGCATGGATAAGCTTCTGCCGCGCTGATATGCCATCTGCTAATATCATCGAGTCCGGTAAAAACATTAATCAAGATAAAAATATCAATTAAAATAATGACAATCAAACTTACTTTATTCAGTGGTTCGTTATTAATTGTCCTTGAGGTACTAAAAAATTGGTTCAAAATTTGGCGGATTCTAGCAAACATATTGTATTTTTAATAAATGAAAATTCAATTTTAGATGATAAATAGTGAAAAGCTGGACAACAGCCGAACGATTGCTCAAACAGCAGCGCCAGAGGCATCAGGGTGAATCGGATGAATGGTATTTAGAGAAAGTGATTTATGATTTGGAACGCGATCGCCATTACTAAAATTCAAAACAGAAGAAGGGCGATCTTTAAATACGTGGTGGATATTTATAGATGTGCATAAGTGTCAAATTAACTTAAAAGCCATGTCTGCAAGGAACTGAAGTGCCTCGCTAATAGCTCTAGTCATCTTTAAATGACTAAATAATCTGAAAAATCTTTAGTCTACTTCAATAAACTTTATCTATTAGCCTGGAACTTTAGTTCCAGGCGGGTGAGTCAAGCCAACAGTCAAGCTATTTCTAAGCTTTTATTGACATTAATGACATCTGTGCGCCCCTAGTGAAAACTATTTAGCAGTGAAGTACGCTTCTAATGCCTCAGAACCACCAATTAATTTACCATCGATAAATACTTGGGGAACTGTTGTTGCACCTGTAACTGCTCGTAAGGAACGTGTGGTGATATCTTTACCTAAGGTAATTTCCTCGTAGTTAATATTATGTTCCTTGAGCATCTCTTTGGCACGCGCACAGAAGGGACAACCCACTTTGGCAAACAGAGAAACGAGTTCGGGCTTCACTGCTTGAGGGTTAATATATCTAAGCATTGTCTCAGCATCGGATACCTTAAACGGATCTCCTGGCTCGTCTGGCTCAATAAACATTTGGTTAATTACACCATCTCTTACCAGCATTGAGTAACGCCACGATCGCTTCCCAAATCCCAAGTCTGATTTGTCTACCAACATACCCATTCCTTCAGTAAATTCACCATTACCATCGGGAATGAGTGTGACATTTTCTGCTTCTTGATCCTTTGCCCATTCGTTCATTACAAAGGCATCATTGACAGAAATACAGATAATGTCATCAACTCCATTTTCTTTGAAAACCCCGGCTAATTCGTTATAACCAGGGAGGTGAGTTGATGAACAAGTCGGTGTATAAGCACCTGGTAAAGAGAAAACAACCACTGTCTTATTAGCAAACAATTGATCGGTTGTCACATCCACCCACTGGTTGCCCACGCGTGTATGAAAAGTGACATTAGGAACTCTTTCTCCTCGGCGATTGGAAAACATAATTTTGCTTGCCTTTAGTAATCAATTCCAGTCATAACCTATCATGGGAAGACTGGTATGATGTAACTGTCAATCAGCTAAAAAACTTCATTAATAAGACAGAATTCAGGAGTCAGAAGTCAGAAGTCAGAATGCTCTACCTATGTTCGCGTAGCATCTTGCTCTCAAGGGATAGAGTAATAACCGGAAGAATATTTGAATTTTGAATTTCATTGCGCCTATAAGGGGCAAGGTTTTAAACTAATATTCATTACCCAGTCTGACTCTACTGATTCATGCTGAATTCTGACTCCTGGGTTCTGAATTCTCCTTGATAAATGGCGCGATCGCTGCTACAAATTCAGCAGTTGATTCATAGGGTAAAACATTGCGCCCATTTATTTTTATACCTCGGCCTTGAGGCAAACAGGCGAGATAGTGAGTTAAGCGTTCGTCTGGCGTTTCTTTTTTACCTTTTTGACTAATACTTGATGCAGTCTCTCCCATAACCGCTAATGTTGGTTGCTCAATAGAGGCGATATAACTAGTATAATCCTGTCGCCAAAATCCTGCGAGAAAAGAAAACACTGCATAACGACTAGCAGGATTTTCTGCACCTGCAACCAATGTATTCAACCACTCTGCATCCACAGCATTCTCAGAAGCAAAAAGTTGACGAGTCGAGAAAGAATGTAAAAACTTTCGGGTGCGTGCATAGCGATAAAAAGCACTCCCAAAAGGCGAATCTAAAAGATTCCAAGCAAATTTTTGCCGCCATTCTGGTGATTTACTTGTTATCAAAGCCCACGCTGGAGGCGCAGAGAGTACAAGTCTGGCAATTAAGTTTGATTGCTTTTCGACTAATGCGATGCCTGCGGCGGACAAAGCCAACGCAACTGGTAATAAAGCACCTTGTACTACTACAATCACAGGTTTTTGTACTACTGTTTGTAAAAAGTACTGCAACTGTTCTGCCCAATCATTAGGAGTGTAAGCCAGATGAGGCATATCACTTTCGCCACATCCTAGTAAATCAGGGTTATAAATTAAATTACGCTGACCTGAATTATACCATTCGCGGCAAAATCGCTGCCAAAAGTGCCGCGACAATCCAACACCAATCGGATGAATTAACAATAAAGGAATACCCTCTGATGTTGTGTTAGTTGGTTGATGAACTTCGTAGGCGCAACGATAATTCCGCCAACTGTAAAACTGGCTAGGAGGTGCTGTGAAATTGGTTGTGTTAGTTACAGCAGATGGTTGCATAATTCCTAGTTGTTAATACTTGCTAAAAAATCATCTGTGGATGAATTAACTGGTATCCAGCTTCTTTAAGCTTTTCATTCGATACCCAAGCATTATATGGGCGTGTACTTTTAATAGAAGTATCCCATATAACTTTGGGTAAATTATGTTTTTCAAATAAGTTATCTAGCAAATCTCGACTGGTAAGATGTGCATCATCTACTAAATTATAAATTCCTTGTAAACGACGGTGACGGGCAAATTCTATCGCACCAACAATATCATCAATGTGAATCCAATTTGTGATATCCTCCCCGCCGGGACGGGTTGTACCAGAATATGTGCTAAAGATTTTCACCAGTTCTCTACCAGGGCCATAAATTCCTCCTAAGCGAAAGATACAAACGCGGAGGTTTTCGCTAGATGCTGATAGCAGCACATCCTCTGTTTTTCGGAGAATTTGTGCATTTAAATTAGCGGGTGCAAGCGGTGTTTCTTCATCTACCCAAACCCCATTTCTATCACCATATACGGCATAACTACCTGTGTATATTAATTGTTTTATACTCGGAATCTGCTGTAAAGATAAAGCTAAAGTTTGGGCAGTTTGTAGATAAGTTTCTTCATAAACTTCTGCATTTTTTGCACCAACGCTCAAAAGTACAACATCTTGATTGTGCAAAACTGATTTTAGACTATCTAAGTTATTACCACGGGTAACTACAACTTTTTGGGATACTGAGTTTAGAGCAGGGACACGCTCAGAAGAAGTTGTGGTTACACTGACAACAAAATCCTCTTTTTTATGCCAATATTGAGCAACTTTATAACCAACATAACCACAACCAATGATTGCAACGTTCATGACAAATTAGACACAAATAAATTAAACTAATCATTGAGAATATTTTCTCAATGAAGGGAATAGACGTAAATCAATTTAACACTTCAAAGCTCACAGTCAATAGTCAATAGGACATAACTTTTTCCTGAATGACTAAATAACTATTTAGCTAATTCTTTCTCGATCATGGCAATTATTTCTGGTGAATTTGGCTGGATACTACTATTAAATCTAGCTATCACTTCACCTTGTTTATTAACTATAAATTTTTCAAAGTTCCAAGCAATAGTTCCCGTTGGCTCAACGGCTTTAGTAAGTCTCTCATAAAGTAGATGCTGCTGTGAGCCTTTGGCATGAACTTTATCGAATAGTTCAAAGGTAACACCATATTTACTCGTGCAGAATTTCACAATCTCTTCATTACTTCCTGGTTCCTGCGCTCCAAAATCATTACAAGGGAACCCTAAAATACGTAACCCTGCTTCTTTATACTTCTGGTTCAATTTTTCTAACGCCTCGTATTGAGAAGTATAACCGCAGTAGGATGCCACATTCACAATTAAGAGTACCTTGCCGATATAGTCGTTTAATTGTTTATCTTCACCGTTAATTGTCTTAACTGCGATGTCCGAAATCGTCTTAGTCATCTTGAATCTGATTTATAGGGAATATTGCCAAGTCTCCCATATTACAGGTACTCTAAACCCTCTTTTTTTAAATAAATTAGGTTTGTTAGCCCTACGATTTTATAAAAATCAAGCTCTTTAATCTAGCAATTAAGCGACTTTCTCCCAGTTGGCAAGCTTGCTTACCTTTAGCTTGTCTGATTGTGTTGGGTTAGGGTTATGCCGCAGTTGCCCAAACTCCAGCCGCAGGGCCAACAACAGCAGAATTTAAAGATTATCAATGGTATTTTGGCTGGTTTGGTTGCAATTACAGCGTCCAACCTGCCTCAACCAAGAAATTCCTTAACCGAATGGTTGCAAGTATTAACTGAATAATGCCACTATGAATCTGCCTGAGCTGAATTAAAGTTGATACTTATTTTACCTTGTGAAAATTTTATGGTTAGAGGATTGAGAGTTAGTATACTGCTATTGGCAGTTGTGGGAAATCTGGCGTGGTCATTTAGTGCCAAAGCAAATTTTAACGGCAAACTCATCGTAGAAATTGATGGATTGAAGAATAAACAAGGACAAGTCTGTGCCAGTATATTCGCTAACAGTAAAGGATTTCCTAGCGATGGCGATCGCAGCTTACAAAAGCAGTGTACCAAGATTACTAGCACTCCCTTTGCAATTACCTTTGAGAACTTGAAAGCAGGTAGTTACGCCGTTGCTGTCTTCCACGATCAAAATAACGACGGCACTCTCAATAGCAATGCTTTAGGTATACCAAGCGAAGGCTTTGGATTTTCCAGCAACCCAGAAATTCGCACAAGAGCGGCCAAATTTAGCGAAGCAGCATTTTTAGTAGCAGGCCCGGACACTGAGATTCAAATTCAATTGACATATTTTTAGGTTTATTCTGGTGAATCGTTGTGTGAATCTTCTGGTAGACTTTGTTGTTCCGGCAAACCACGCATTCGATTCATCTGAGTTAAAGCATATCGTGCTGTTGCTTGCACCTCTGCATCTGGGTCTTCTAATGCATGATGCAACATCTGACTCATTTGACCCATCATGTCATAAACACGCGTTAGATCACGGATCGCATTTTGCCTTACTTGTGGACTTTCATCTTGGAGTGAGATTGCTAGGCCACGGTTCATTGGTTTAAGTGTGCGGATACCAATTTCTGCCAAAGCTGCCAAAATTAAGCTGCTTTCTTGAGAATCAGCATCAATCATCAAGTCAACCAGATGCTGAATTGCTCGCGAATCTCCCTGCTGACCTAAATCCCAAATAGCCTTGCGCCGCTTTGTGGGGTCAGAACTGCGTAAATCTTGAATTAATTCCTCAACAATATTGAGTTTAGTTAGCCGGGAAGTTTTTTCTGGTAGCAGTAATTTTGTGGCGGGTGGTGGCGTATCTGTTTGTGGATTAGTTACAGTCTCTGGAGAGGGTGATAGCATGGGGATTTTGTTAGCTTCACTCAAACTTTTAGTTTCTGATATTTTGGATTGCACTTGTTCCCTCTGGCGAAGCCACCTCAGCAGGTAAACAAGTACGCCAATACTTCCTAGAACTACGATGGATAATATTAACCACCAGATAAAACCTTTATCTGTTGGTTCGGATGTTGTAGTTGGTTTTGAAGTCGCAGCAACAGAGGCAACAATTGGAGCAGTAACTATTGGAGAGGTGGCAACCTGATTTTTGGCTACTATTGCTGCTTGCAGTTTTCCTCTAGTCGCCAGACCAGCAAGACCATCTACTTTTAAACCCTTTGCTTTCTGGAATTTAGTCACAGCGATTTCTGTACTGGCGTTGTACTCTCCATCTACCACACCACTGTAGTATCCCAACTGCTTTAATTGGGTTTGTAATCTCTGCACATCTAATTTTGGACTACCATATCTCAAAACATTCGGACTAGCAGCCACTGTCGGACTAGCTTGTGCAAGTTTTAAAATTTCAGGTGCTAGGCTAGGTGTTGCTGTGCTTGCACGATTTGGGTAAAAACCCATGCAAGAAAAACAGGTAAATATCAAAATTGAGGAACGGCATAGCCTCATATTGCAAGTTTCAGCCTGAAGGTGGTTTTGAAGTATTTAATCCCACAATACCTTCAAGATTAACAAATTACCAAATGTTGACTGTAATTTTTTTATTGAGCATTGGGCATTAGTTATTCTCCCTACTGAATTACGAATTACGAATTACGTTAGCGTAGCGGTAGCGAGTCATCGAGCGTCATTACGAATTACCAGTTAGGGTAAAATTTCTCGTTCCGATTCTCTCACTCTGAAAGTTATGGGGTTCAATTTTTTAGCAGATGCTTCTAAAACCGGCTGCTGTATATTAGCTATTTCGCCGACAGTAACTGTATCGTTTTGCGCTGCTAAAGTATCACGTTGATTAATCAGATAAATGCTGATTAAAGTTAAGAAAACACCGACCCACTGCAACGGACTGAGGACTTCTGAGAGGAAGAGATTGCCGAATAGTAGAGCAAAGACGGGTGTGAGGAAGGTTAGGGAACTAAGACTGGTGAGACTGCCACTAGAGGCAAAGTAGAAGAATAAACCGTAGGCGATCGCACTGCCAAATACAGTAGCATAACCCAAAGCCACTAAATCAGATGCTCCTAGATTCTCCCATTGCTGAGATTCGACAACTGATGAAACTCCCCATAGTGGCAATCCACCCAAAATCATGTGCCATCCTGTAGCGGTTACTGGGTCAGCATGTCGGCACACAAACCGAATCAACACTGTTCCTACTGCCATTGATAGGGCTGCTAACAACATCAACCACTCACCACTAGCAAACAAATCTTGCCAGTTACCAATTGTGATATTTGCACCTGAGTCGAGAAAATGTAAAATCAACTCATCAGGTAAGCCAATTAAACTAATGCCTGTTACACCCAAGCCCAGCCCCAGCCATCCCCAAAAACCAATGTGTTCTTGAAATAGCCACAACGATAGTAAGGCAACAGCCAAAGGTTGGGAGTCAATCATCACAGACCCTAACCCCGCACTGGTTCTAACTAATCCCTCTGCCAAAAAGCCTTGAAACAGCGTCCCATCTACGAGGGCAAATAAGGTAATCCACAGCCATGCAGCCCAACCTTTCGGCTGAGGTTTACCCATAAATGCTGCTGCAATCAGAATTAACATCCCTGCTGGTATCAGACGCACACCTGCCATGAATAGCGGTGTGGTGTGGGGTATTACTCCTTTCATGGCTACCATTGCCGTCCCCCATAGGAAAAAGGGGGCAATTAAGAGGAGAGAGGCGAGGGGAAGTTTAGATGCACTGAGTTTCAGTTGCATGGGTTTGCTGATGCCTTTGTTTAACAAGCGCAAAAATTGCTTTACCCAATTTTACCGAAATTATGTAGTTTTGTGTAGACATGGATTTATTGTGATGCGTTCTCAAGAGTCAGAATATAAACTGTTGTTTTAGAGGATGTTTGAAAAGTGGTATCTTGTGCTTTTAATCACATTTTTACCCCCCTTAATCCCCCCGATATATTGGGGGGAAACAAGAAAAATCTGGTTCCCTCCCCTTTATAACTACGGTGTATACACAAGTCCTAAAATCATTGCCTGGTAAGATACAAGCCTTGGTAGGCAAGGTTTTGAGTTAAGCAAACTGATTATCAATAGTGTCAGCTTATTGATAGAGTACTAATGGAAAATCAAGGATTTTAAAAATAATTTTCCGTTGTTTTTCGTTGATTTGATTGCCAACTCGACTTGTGTATACACGGTAGCCCCTTTATAAGGGGAGGGTTAGGGTGGGGTAAAAAATATGTGATACATGAATCATTACTTTTCAAACATCCTCTTAGGCAGATCAAGTGAGTTCATCAGTAGACCTCTTGCAAAAGTGCTTTTTGCAAGAAAGGGAAAAGGATAAAGGACAATACAGAACTTTTTCCCCTTCCCCTTTTCCCGACTTATGCAAGAAGTCTAGTATTCGCAATTAAAAAACTTAGATATAGCAACCCTTTCAGGGTTTACCTCTGTTTCATAATTTTTAGTGATATCATGTCCGCCTAATTAGTTATGATTCCCGCATCCATGCAAAAACTATAATCGTAGCGACTGTCTTAAAAGCCAAGCGTATTGGTCTATATTGCACTCAACTGATAACCGCCATATTAGAAGGATAAGGACTTAATATTACTTACCCATCAATTTAAACTTGCCAAACTACTATAGCAGTCCTAAAATCATTCGTGAAAATTATATCTCTCTTTATTTCTTTCCTTCCTTGGCGTCCTTGGCGTCCTTGGCGGTTCGTTTCTTAATCTATATTTTTCACAACTCAAATAGGATTGCTATAGTAGGGGCTGTTGCGTTAACCCTTAATTAATTACAAATTATTTTAATCCCTTCGATTTGCGAAACTCCTGCACAACATCTTTAATATCACGTAATTCCCCTTCAACTAAATAATTTAATTGCCGCATTTCATCTGCTGAAATCTTTCCGGCAAGTGAAGCGATCGCATTTTTTAATTCAGGATATTTTTTTAATATTTCTTGTCGAACAATTGGTACAGTTTCGTAAGGTGGAAAATAATGTTTATCATCTTTTAAGACAACTAAACCCAAGCGAGCAATCTGTCCGTCAGTAGAATTACCCGCCACCATATCTACTTGTTTTTGAATCAAAGCACGATATATCAAACCCAAGTCCATAATTTGGGGAGGTTTGGCAAAATGCAAATCGTAAGCTTTTGCTAATCCAGGAAAACCATCTTCCCGTTCTAAAAACTCATAGCCAAAACCCCCGCGCCACTGCGGTGTATATTGAGTAGCTTCAGAGAGAGTTTGAATGTTGTAACGCTTGGCATCATCACCCCGGACAATCATCGCAAAAGTGTTTTCAAAACCTAAGCTTGGCATCACTTCCAGATTAAATTGCTGGGAATATGCTTGTTTTAACCTTTCATAAACTTCTTTCGGATCATTAACTGCTTTTTGCTTTAAAATTCCCGTAAAAGCTGTGCCTGTATACTCAATATATGCATCAATTTTGCCAGCAGTAATAGCACTATGACAAACAAAAGAACCACCCAGACGGGGACGACGAGCTACTTTTAAATTAGTTGTCGCCTCAATTTGTTGTGCTAACAGTTCACCTAAAATATCTTGTTCAGTAAAATCTTTGGAAGCAACGATAATGTTGCGACTGCTACTATTATTTGAATTTGGTGTACAGCTAGTGATTCCCAATAACAAAGCAAAAGTTAAAAAGCACAATGCTATAATTTTTTTCATTAACTTTTAATTTTTAACTTCTTTTCCATCCAGCCAATTGCAAAGTCAGCTAGTAATGCAATTGCCGCCGCCGGAACTGCACCAGCTAAAATTAACTGATCGTTCACGACTGATATACCACGAAAAATAAATACTCCCAAACCACCAGCACCAATTGCTGCTGCAATAGTTGCAATACCAATGGCAATTACCGTTGCTACACGCACCCCTGCTAAAATTACTCCCAGTGCTAAGGGAATCTCAACTTGTAATAACAATTGTCTATCTGTCATCCCCATGCCTCTACCAGCTTCTCTAATAGCTGGATCTACACCAGTAATGCCTGTGTAAGTGTTACGAATTATCGGCAGCAACGAATATACAATCAGGGCAACAATTGCTGGCACTGCACCAATCCCGCCAATTATCGGCACAGGAATGAGCAAGCCAAATAGTGCCAAACTTGGAATAGTTTGGAAAATATTTGCTATACCGAGAATTGGTTGACGAAGATAAGTTTTACGTGTAATTAAAATACCTAATGGAATGCCTACAAGGATAGCAATTCCAATTGCTATGCCTACCAAAAACAAGTGTTCTAGAGTATGCTGAAGGATTTCTGGAGCATACTTAACGAGGAAGAAATTTTTCATAGATTATCTTGCAAGGTATGCAGACATTGGAGAAAGGCAAGGCTTTCTGGATGTTGCGATCGCCTAAATTCATCTGTCGTCCCCAATACTACCAATTCTCCGCCATACATTAAACCAATTCTTGATGCTAAAACAAATGCTTCTTGAATATCGTGGGTAACAAACACAACTGTTTTGCCTAACTCTTGCTGCAAATGCCGAAACTCTTGTTGCAGTTCTAAGCGCGTAATTGGATCGAGTGCGCCAAAGGGTTCATCCATCAACAACACTGGCGGATCTGCCGCTAAAGCCCTAGCTACACCGACTCTTTGCCTTTGTCCTCCCGAAAGTTCGTTCGGGTAACGTCCGGCGAATTGTGCTGGTTCTAAGCCTACTAATTGCAATAATTCATAAACCCGCGTTTTTATTTGTTTCGGTTGCCAACCTTCCAAAGCCGGGACTAAACCCACATTGCGTTCAACAGTGAAATGGGGAAATAAACCAATTTCTTGAATGACGTAACCAATTTTTCGCCGCAGTTTAATTTCATCCCATTGAGTTGTGGGAATACCATCAAATAAAACTTCACCTTGTGTAGGTGTAAATAAGCGATTAATTAACTTCATTGTGGTGGTTTTGCCGCTACCACTGCGCCCAAGTAATACCAGTGCTTCTCCTTGGCGGATGGTGAAATTGAGATTTGACACCAATGAGCGATGATTGCGGCTAAAGGTAACATCGCGGAATTCGACGGCAGTTTGATTATTTTGCGGCATGAGTGGCTTTTGATGGACGCTAGCTATTGTATTATGTGCTGATTTTGCTAGCGTGCTAAGAGGATATTTGAAAAGTCCTCTTGTCGGTATCAAAAATTTGAGATATCCCTAAATCCCCTCTACCCACTCTCCTAACCGCCATTTCTGGTCAATTGCCCTAGACGCTTCAACACACTCAAAACCGTATATAATTCATTTCCAGGATTGAAGATGTAGAACAAGCGAGACAATATATATTTTGGTGTTTCTTGTTTTATCAATTTAAAAAAAATAAAACTACTGCCATTGGAGATTAGTCCGTATACTGGTTTATCTGAGTTAGAGACTGCCAGCATATAAGCTAGCAGCTGTGGTTTGCCCACCTCCACAGAAAAAGCTGCTTGTTTAGACTCTACAACTACTACTACTAGTTGTTCAAACAAAACTAAGATATCAATCTGCCCTTTGACCCTTACGCCTTCATCTTCAGCCGAAACTTCTACAGATTTTTCAGATTTGACATAAAACGGGGATAGATAGAAGTCTGCTAAATCCAACAAAGGAGACAGCACCACCATCTTGACGGTGTTTTCCAGCAGGGGAGGGTACTTGAGCAAATTGGCATAACTTGCCTTAACTCGGTCGAGCTGTTGTTTTTGGGAGTTGGTAATTTCTGGTAAGTTATCTTGCCACTCTCTAAAAAATTGCTCATCCTCAACTAATTCGAGTCCAAATCTGGTCTCTAAATCAAGTAGGGTAATTTCTTTAGCCTGTATTGTTTGAACCATAATCCAGAAATATTTTTGGTAATTGATAATGAAAGTAAAGAACTATAGTTATCAATGCTTTTGACTTATTTTAAGTCAGTTGTAGTTTTGTTGAGAAAAATCCGGGTAATGGATAGCCAATATATCAGGGATGGTTAAGGTGGGGTAAAACCTTAGTTAATCAGCTATTGTCTCGTTCCCAGTCGGAGACTGGGAATGCCCATCGTTGAGGCTGCCGCCTCCCCTACTTGCCACAGCAGCCTAATAATTAGCATTTCCGGTTTCTGGCTCGAAAGGAGATTTTAATAAATTATAAAAACGGTGCGTTAGCCTTTGACATAATACACCCTACTATGCAGTTTTAGCATTTTCTTCTGATGTTTGTTCTGCAACATTTTTTAAGCGGCTCGATCTGATTTTACGGATGCGATCGCTATTGCGAACACCACCTGCCATTTCATATTCGCGGCTGTCTTTGCCGTATTTGATCGCAACCACCATCAGCATCTTTTCAGAAAGCTGACTCAAGTTTTTTTCCATCTCTTCAATTTCAGTTTTAGAAGAGTCAACCACAGACAGAGCAGTATTATAAACATCAAGTTTTTTGCGTAACTGCTCAATTGACTCAATCAGTTTTTCCAGATTATAATTTTCATCAAATTTGATGTTTGGAACAATCGATTTCAGTCCAGCCGACCTTAACTGAGCTTTTTCTAGAATGCGGGATGTGCGTTTTTGACGAGACATAAAATTAGTCCTTTAAGATGCTGCTATAGCTAGCTTGGCTTAATTAAACTGCGTTTCGGTTCAGCAAAACTCGCAGTTTTTGCTTATAAAATTTTCAGGTCATATCAGTAATTTTTCGGTATTTATTTTCAGAATTTAATTAATAATGTAAAAAAGCAAAAGTGAGATTACTCCCGTCACGAGTGAAACCACTTCTGTCACGAGTTAGACCACTTCTGTCACGACTGAGACCGCTCCCGTCACGAGTTAGACCACTTCTGTCACGACTGAGACCGCTCCCGTCACGAGTTAGACCACTTCTGTCACGATTGAAACCACTCCCGTCACGAGTTAGACCAATTCTGTCACGATTGAAACCACTCCCGTCACGAGTTAGACCAATTCTGTCACGACTGAAACCGCTCCCGTCACGAGTTAGACCACTTCTGTCACGACTGAAACCACTCCCGTCACGAGTTAGACCACTTCAGTTTGTTGGGAAGTGCTGTAGATGCAAAGCAGCTTAAGCGATCGCTTAGTATTTTGTCCTAATCACTAAAATCGCATTATTGCGATAAAATTAATAGTATGCGTAAGCTTATCCCAGACAATGCCAGAAACACGGATTATTTTCTTTCAAGATGATAGAGGAGAAGTTCCAGTCTTAAAGTGGCTAAACAAATTACTTAAACAGGATCGTAAGGGATATGCAAACTGCATCGCTAGAATTGAGCAATTAGCTGAGTATGGTTTTGAATTAAGACGACCCGCCGCAGATTTTCTGCGTGATGGTATTTATGAACTAAGAGCCAAGCACATCAGAGTACAGTATAGAATTCTATATTTTTTTCATGGTCAAAACGTAGTGATTTTAGCTCATGCCATTATTAAAGAGGATAACCAAGTTCCAGATCGAGAAATTGATTTAGCATTAAAATACAAAAATTTATTCATACTCAATTCAGAAATTCATACTTATATCGAACCAGAGGAAGAAACAGATGAAGAAAACTAATGATGCACTGAAAATCATTAAAAGAATGATGAAAGAAGATCCAGAATTACAAGAGATGGTTAGAGAATCATCAATAAATGCTCAGGTATCTCAAATCATCTACGATGCACGTAAAGAAGCGGGACTAACGCAGCAACAACTAGCCGATTTAGTCGGTACTACCCAGTCAGTCATTGCTCGATTGGAAGATTCTGACTATGAGGGACATTCTTTGTCGATATTGGCTCGGATCGCAGGAGCTTTAAATCAAAAAGTAGAAATTAAAATGTCACCTAAAGAAGTTGCTTAAAACCTATCATGGCTAGGGATATTTTTACTGGATTGTAATGTATAACATCCAATAGGAAGCGCTATAGTTTAACGTCGCTCATTGACAATCTAGACAATTTCTGTGATGATTTTATGACTAATTGCGATCGCTCACTTATCGACACCAGAGAGAATTTGTAAATGCAATACTTCGTATTCCTGCTCTGTTATTAGAGAACTGGGTTGAGTAGCTGCAAAAGTATAGGATCGCACTTTGCTTAAAACTATAAATCCTCATCCCTGCATCCCCTTATACCAATTAACGAAAATCAGGCTACAGATACAAGTCTGTAAACTCAAATTAAATCTAACTGTCTTAAATTACGAATTACGAATTACGAATTAAAAATTATTTCCACCATCGCGCCACATCTACAATAGCGCGGGCAACTTCTGCCGTTGCTGCTTCGCCACCTAATGCAAAGATAACTGGAAACAATGCCTTGATATCTTGCAGCAAATTAGGGCGAGTGCGAACAGATAACTCATGAAGTGTATCTTGCCAGAGAGCGAAAAGTTTGGCATTCGGCATTTGTGACAGACCAAAAGCTAATGCACTCAGGGCTTCGGCGCGAGACCTCTCATGTTCAATCGCCAGCGCCGCCTCTAGGGCTTGTGGCAACACATCGGGCAGTTTGTCGGCTAATGCTCTCAGGGCTTCGGCGCGAGACCTCTCATCCTGAATCGCCGTGGCGGTGGTGAGTACTTCTAAAAGTGCTAGTTTTTTTAAATTTGGCGGTAAATAGTTGACTAGCTCTGCTAGGGCTTCTACTTTTTCCTTTGGCTCTGGTTTTTGCAGAGCGTAAGCTAGTCCTTGTTCAGGAGTCCACAGATGTTTTTTGACCAATGCTACCAGCAATTTACCTGGTATGTTAGCTGCCAAACTGTTCACGGATGCAGTAATCAAAGCATAGCGACACTGCCAACCCACAACTTGCGGCTGAGTTGATTCATTGCAATTCGTTTGTGCTAATTCCCAAGCACGAGAAATATCTGTGATGTAACCCGCAGTTTGTCCTAATTTTTCTCGCGTTTCATACCAGCCATTGTTGCCAGTTACCAACTCTTCCCGCAATAACTGGTGAATCTTTTCAACCTGTCCAGCTTTATCTAAATGCCAAACTAAATGCTGATGAATATAACCATCATCGAGCAAGGTATGCCATAAATTATTTTCAGTTTTCTGCCGATACTTCTCCAACAAAGCGACGTGAGCCTTAGCAAGGGAAATCCCTAGTCCTGGTAAATCACCTCGACGCGGTTGTGGGGGAGCTGTTAACAAGTTCCGTGCTAAGTCGTGGAATAAGTCATGTAGGCGATAGGTAAGCGTACCATCAGCAAGAGGAACACCAAGTAATAATAGGGCTTTACTTTGTAAATCTTTCAATGAATCAGAGGCATCGCGCTCATCTGCAATACCCCAAAGTGTTGCTGCCATTTTGGGAGTAATACTTACATCTTCAGGTAACACCCCCAACCAAGTAAAGTATTCTTTATCCTCTGGTGACAATCGCTTTATGCTCAAGTTCAAAGATGCAGTTAAGCTGAGGCGTTTTAAACTTGCTTCATCAGTAGTATCTTTTGCCCCTGGTCTATTCAATGATTTTAACCGAGCAATTTCTTGTTTAATATCTTGTAACAAGTCTGTCCAAGTTGTACCACTAGTCACTTGGGCAGCTGCTAGTTCCAATGCTAGGGGGAGATAACCAACGCCTTCAGCTAACTTTTCTGCTGATTGACGTTCTTTACCTGAAATCTCCCGTCCTAAATTCTTCGTCAGCAATTCCATCGCTTGGGATGCTGTCATTATATCTAGACTGTAGGTGCTGGCTTTTAATGCGTCAGCGATCGCCCCTTCACGAGTAGTTACCAAAACTTGACACCGCGCCCCGCCAACATTAAACGCTTGTGCATCTTCGGTATTCCAAGCATCGTCCACCACCAGCAACACAGCTTTGTCATAAAGCAGAGTACGCAGATGGGTAGAAGCAGCTTCTACACTGGTAGGTTTAAAGCTATAGTCTCTTAGTGCCTGCACCCAGCCACTAAGTAAAGAAAGCACATCAGGTTGCTGGCCTAATGTTGCCCAAAGAATGCCATCACAAAACCGAGTTTGGATTTCTGGATCATGGGCTAATGCTGCGGCTAAGGTCGATTTACCCACAGAACCCAAACCGTGAATTGCAGTAATTACCAAAGCACGACTATCTGATGATGACTCTGTGAGCAGACGCTTTTTTAAATCATTGCTGTACTCTGGGCGTTCTACAAAGGATGTGGGTAAGGGTGGCGCTTGCACAAGACGGCAAACAGAATGAGCAATAGTATTATTAACGGGATAGTGCTTTTTGAGTGCAGCAATCAAATCCTCAAGTGCTTTTGCAGGGTTTTGCCAATAAAGAGCAATACATTCATCAAAGCTCAATCTCCCTACATCAGCATCCTCTTCCATCTGAAGACAAAAAACTCGCGTTTGTCTACCAGAAGTCTGCTGTCTGGCTGCGTTAACAATCTGCGATGCCCAACGGGTTCCCAATGCTCTACTAGTTCCACACAATACCACTGCTCCGCCAGCACTCAAAACTTTTGAGACTTCCTCGGTGAACGACTCCCCCACCATGACAGTTCCGCGATGTACTACCTCATAGCCAGCCTCGCGGATGTGTTTTGCCAATTCTTCTGCTAAATCTTCTTCTTTGGGATGATGGGCAATGTAAACTTGCCAGTTTGTCTGACTCATTTTATTGCCCGCAGCAATTGAGATACGCCTTGTGACCAGTCATTAACCAAATCTGCATACTTGATATCAGCTAGAATAGCAGGCGGTTCCCCACCTGTGAGCAAAATTGGCAATACCTTTACTTGGTGTCCTGACAATTGTCGAGCTAACACTGACATCCACTCACGGTTTACCCAAGGCGACATACCAGACGAAGAGTAACACAGAACTAAATACTTAGATCCTTCTAGCCCTTGGTCAACACGCTCAACAATCGAATCTCCTACGTCTATCTTCCATTCATCAAACCATACTTCATGCCCAGCAGTTCTTAATTCATTCGCTAACTGTTCAGCTTGTTGAGCATCACTTTTACGATGACTGATGAAGACATTTGGCATAGTTAAATTATTTATTTGAATGATATTAATTTAACAATTTTACTCAGACGCGATAAATCGCGGCTCTACATGAGGCTTTTTGGCTGATTATTTAAATTATAAGTATAGCGACTGTTTGGAAAGTCAAGCGATGCCTAATTATCATCTCATCTATCCACCAGTGGTAGGGTGTGTTAGGCAAAACGCCGTAACGCATCGCAATAGATATTTAAATGGTGCGTTGCACTTTGCGACAACGCACCCTACTTAGAATTATTCAATACAGTTCTGTTAAGAATAATCGTAGAGTAATGTATGCCAACCACACAAAAACTGCTGTATGAATCGTCCCCGAATTATTCAACCTGGTCAAAGCTATACATTCAGCAAATATTTTGAACTGCCGTTTTCTCCAGAAGATATTCTGGCTGAACTTGGCTGTTCTTACAAACGCGAACGGTTGCAATTACCAAAAACAGAATTTAACTCTGAGATAATTGCAGAATTACAGCGAGTCATTGAGCGTAACTTTCGACGTGTTAAGCTGCGTAGTGAGGATGCACGCAAGCAAGCAATTATTGCACCGATATTACTAGAAGTTTGCGAAATTGCCCAAACCCAATTGAATATTGAGTATCCTATTAGTGTGAACGACCAACTAAAAGGCAGCTTGGATTACTACATTAATAAAGGTAAGGGATTGTTAGTAATTGAAGCAAAACAAGCTGATTTAAGTAGAGGGTTTACACAATTAGCAGTTGAATTGATTGCACTCGATCAATGGATAGATTCAGAATTGCCATATCTTTATGGGGCAGTAACTACTGGTGAAGATTGGCGATTTGCAATTTACAACCGTCAGGAAAAGCAGATAACAGAAGACCTCAAATTATATCGGGTTCCTGAAGAGTTAACTGAATTAACTCACATTTTAGTTGGCATATTGAGCAATTAGACTTTACATCTTGTGGAGGCAAATGGAAGTACCGAGCGAATGGAATTGCGGCTACACAAACGTTCGCCCTTGGCGTTCTTGCAGGGTAGTCCACGGAGGTGGACTAAGAAAAAATTGAGGCTTTAAAACCCACAGAGGTGGGTTTTGTATTTCGACTCCGCTCAACACAGGTCTGTATAGCCGCGAATTCTAATTTGCCCAATATTACACAAACATCCTCTACTACTCCATCTCTGCCAATTCTAACCAGCGTTCAGTCGCCACATCGATCGCGTGCTTGAGCTTTTCTACACGATCGTACAGCTTTTGCACTTCGCTATAATTCCCCGGTGAGACATTCCCCAGTGCTTTCTCAGTTTCCAACTTCTCAGCCTCTAACTCGGCAATCTTACCTTCCAATTGCTCAAATTCTTTTTTCTCCCAATTGGATAACCTCCGCCGCTTGGTATTCTCTACATCCTTGGGCGCAGACGCACCATTTTGCACTTCGGCATTTTTCGGCTTCTCCTTAGTATTCGCAGCTTGTTGCTGTGCCTCTTCAGCCTTCTTATAGTCCAGATAAATCGAGTAATTACCTGGATATTGTCTCAGATTACCGCCTTCCTCAAAGGAAAATACTGTATCGATGGTGCGATCGAGAAAGTAGCGATCGTGAGAAACTACAATTACACAACCAACAAAATCCTCTAAATAATCCTCTAATACTGCCAAAGTCTGAACATCTAAATCGTTTGTCGGTTCATCTAAAATTAAGACATTGGGCGCACTCATCAAAACCCGCAATAGAAATAAACGGCGTTTTTCACCACCAGAAAGTTTATTAATTGGGGCATACTGTTGATTACCAGGAAACAAAAACCGCTCCAACATTTGCGAAGCAGTAATCTGAGTCCCATCGGTAATTTTGATAAATTCTCCTTCTTCTTTGATGTAATCAATCACGCGCTGATTTTCATTTAAAGCTGTGAGCAATTCTTCAGAATGCTGATCAAAATAACCAATGTGAACTGTAGTCCCAATTTCTGCAACACCTGAATCTGGCTGAATCTGACCAGTAATAATATCCATTAAAGTGGATTTACCAGCACCGTTAGGGCCGATAATGCCGATGCGGTCTTCTGGACTAAATTCATAGGTAAAATTATTAATTAGAGTCCGCCCATTGTATGCCTTAGAAATGTTATTTAATTCAATAACTTTTTTGCCAATGCGACGACCAACTGTAGAAATATCAACTTTACCCTGAACTTGTTTAAATTCAGTATCTCGCAGAGCATGAGCGCGGTCAATTCTCGCTTTTTGCTTGGTACTTCTGGCTTTCGGCCCTTTCTTGAGCCATTCCAACTCGCGCCGCAATAAGCCTTGATGTTTACGTTGACTACTTACAGCAGATTCTTCAGCTAAAGCTTTCTTTTCCAGGTAATATGAATAGTTACCTGTATAGGTGTAAATGTCGCCTCGGTCGATTTCAATAATCCGATTGGTAACGCGATCTAGAAAGTAGCGATCGTGAGTTATTAGAAAAAGTGCGCCGCGATAGCGATTTAAATAACTTTGTAACCATTCTACAGAAAGAGCATCAAGATGGTTTGTCGGCTCATCCATCAGCAAAGCATCGGGTTCTGCTAGCAACGCTGATGCTAAAGCAATCCGCTTGCGATAACCTCCAGATAAAGTGCCTATCTTGGCGTCAAAATCAGAAATTCCTAATTTAGTGAGGATGATTTTAGCATTAGTTTCTAATTCCCAAGCACCGCTTGTATCCATCTTTTGCATCACCACAGAAAGGCGAGACATCAGTTGGCTATCATCTGGATAGTGAGCCAATTTATCTGAGAGTTCTTCATACTCACGCACTAAAGCCATGTGTTCGCCACTGTCGGCGAAAACTTGCTCTAAAACTGTGTGATTCTCATCTAAATTTGGTAACTGGGGTAAGTAGATAATTCGAGAACCAGAGTTGACTAAAATCTGACCGCTATCAATCGATTCTAATCCAGCAATCATTTTTAATAGGGTTGATTTGCCAGAACCGTTAGTACCAATTAAGCCAACTTTATCGGTAGCATCAAGGCTAAAGCTAGCATCTTTTAAAATTTCTTTGATGCCAAAATCTTTTTTGACTGATTGTAGTGTAATAATACTCATAAGATTTAGTAGCTTTTCATTGATTATTAATTAGTAGGTAAGGCACATACCCTACCTACATTGCCGAATTCTATACAAATAAATCCAAGGGGAGATGTCCATACATTTCGTTGATTCCGTCTTCATCGTAAGACTGACAAGACACTAATACACCACGATGATGTCCAGCATAAGAATCGAGATAACACAAGCCATTTTTACCATTTAATTTGATATAAACTGGGCCTTCGGGTGTAAGTAAATTGTCTGGTGCTTCATAACCCAAAGCCAGGGAATAAGTCTTCATGGCAAGTATTCCTTCTTCTGCCGTATCAGCACAAATTCCTAAAATTTGATAATCAGCAAGTTTAGCAATTAAAATTAAGGCACTACGAATTACTAATTTTTCTGATGGCTTGAGGACAGGCGCAATGTCTAGACAGTTGAATTTATTCAGTAATTTTTTCGCTTCTTCGGCGGTGAGATTCTGAGGATTGGGGGTTGACATAAACTTCGATTATTGTCTTGTTGGTTTTTGTGTTGTGTTGAAGTTGGGACTAGTGCCGTAAGGCGTAAGTCACCTATTCAAAAGTCAAAAAGCTTTAATTTTGGGCTTTATTGCTGTAATGAAATAGTAGGTTTATTTCCGCAAGCTTGTACTAGCCCAACTTAACTAAATATTATTTACTCGAATTAAGGTTGATTTTGGACATTTCCAAGGTTGTATATGAAGGGAACGCCGCTTTTTGAGTCACCACCCATAACGAGGACTTTGGGCATCTGAGCGCCGCCACTCTTCCAAGCTTCAATTGCTTCTTTTTGCAGAACTAACTGTCCTCCTTGGGCTTTGAGTGTCTCTGCTAAGAGTCTTTGAGCTTCTGCCCTACCTTTAGCGCGATTCACATCTGCTTGTGCTTCTTGTTCTGCTTCCCGTGCTACATAAACGGCTCTTTGCGCCCGTTGTTCAGCAATTTGTTTTTCTTCCACAGCTCTGGCAAATTCTGGTGAGAATGCTAAATCAACTACGCTAGTATCTAACACAATTATCCCATATTTGTCTAAGCGATCGCCTAGCGCTTGATCAAAGTCTTCTTTCAACTCACTTCTTTTGGTAATTGCTTCTTCTACTGTTCTTCTAGCGGCTGCAATTTTAAATGCTTCTTGGGTCTGGGGTGCAATGATTTTCGATACAATATTTGCTAAGGTTCCTTGTTTCCTTCTAACTTCAACTACCTGCATGGGATCGAGGCGAAAGTTAATCGCAAATCTCGCAGATAAATTTTGCAAATCCTTGGTAGAACTTTCTGCTGGCACTTCAAATTTTTGCACCGTCAAATCATACACATCTATCACTGAGATAAAAGGCGGTTTTACGTGAATTCCTTCCAATAATGCCCCATCTTTGGCTTTACCCAAAATGCTAATCACTCCTGCTTGTCCTGGGTTAATAATGATAAAGGAATTTAGTCCCAGAATCACTAGTGCTGCTAACACAATTCCTAAAACTGTGCTTTGCCAATTTCCAAATTGCTGATTTTTCAAATTCTTCTCTCCATGTGAGTTAGTCATTTATCATTCGTCATTTGTCATTTGTCATTTGTCATGAAGAGTTATTATTTTTCTCCTTGTTTTCCTTCTCTAGCCTATAGTGCTGAGTAAAAAGTCTTACTTGTGTCTGGGTAAACTCAGTTACTAGTTTAAGCTTCTTATTAGTCTGTGTGAATCAACCCTTTAATTTGAAGAACGCGGCACTAGCGGTTTAAGGGAAATCCAAAAAATAAATTATCCAATTTTTGGAATCACAACGACTTTCCCTCCCCCTGCTCCCTGCCCCCTGTCCCCTGCCTCTAAAACGATGGGATCTTTTTATTTGGAAGTCCCTAATGTCCATCATTTGTGATGATATTAACCAATTGGAGCGGTTTATAGATGGAGGAGCGAATGATATTATCCAAGTTTCCCTAACTGTTTTAGTTTATTGTTGCAAACATATATGCAAGTTACAGATGTAGTTGTCATTGGTAGCGGTATTGGCGGTTTGAGTTGTGCTGCTGTTTTGGCGCGGTATGGCTTTGATGTAATAGTCTGTGAAAGTCATTCCATTGCTGGAGGTGCTGCCCATGCTTTTGAGCGCAATGGTTTTAAATTTGACTCGGGCCCGTCTCTCTACTCTGGACTGTCTTACAGCCCCTCTGCCAACCCTCTGCGGCAAGTCTTAGATGCAATTGGCTCGGAATTACCATGCGTAACCTATGATACTTGGGGTTGTTGTGTACCAGAAGGCGATTTTGATACGTCGGTTGGTGCGGAGCAATTTTGTGAAGTTCTGATGAAATTTCGGGGACATGATGCTGTAGCCGAATGGCAAGAACTCCAGCGCGTTATGGAACCATTCGCTAGTGCAGCAACTTCTATACCACCGGCGGCTTTACGCTTTGATTTTGGTGCAGCTAGAACTGTGGGCCCGTTTATCCCATCTTTGACAAAACATCTGGCAAATATGATTAAGCTGACGGGCCTCTTCAGCCGGATTATGGATGGCGTTGTTAAAGATCCTTTTACCCGAAACTGGCTGAATTTGCTGTGTTTTCTGCTTTCTGGATTGCCCGCAGATGGCACTAGCGCCGCAGAAGTAGGATTTATGTTTGCTGACTGGTATCGGCCAGATGCAATACTAGAATATCCCATTGGTGGTAGTGGTGCTTTAGTTGACACCCTTGTACAAGGATTGGGGCGTCACGGTGGGAAGCTGATGCTGGGCGCTCATGTGGAAGAAGTCCTTGTAGAAGGTAATCGTGCGGTGGGTGTGCGTCTGCGCGATCGCTCCGAAATTCGCGCACATCGAGCAGTAATTTCTAATGCCTCGGTTTGGGACACACTGAAGTTACTACCAGAAAAGGCAGTACCCAAACAGTACCGCGCTAAACGACAAGCAACACCTGAGTGTGATAGCTTTATGCATCTCCATTTAGGCATTGATGCTCAAGGATTACAGTCAAATTTGCGGTGTCATTACATCGTGGTTAATGACTGGGAATTAGGCATAACAGCACCTCAGAATGTTGTAGTTATCTCCATCCCTTCAGTTCTCGATCCATCCTTAGCACCACCAGGCAAACACGTAATTCATGTTTATACTCCTGGTAATGAGCCATACTCTATCTGGCAAGGAATGGATAGAAGGAACCAAGAATACGCCGAAAAAAAGCGATCGCGTGCAGAAATAATGTGGCAAGCCCTAGAGCGCATCATTCCAGATATTCGCTCTCGTTGCGAAGTCACACTTGTTGGTACACCTCTAACTCACGAACGTTATCTCCGCCGTCATCAAGGTTCCTACGGCCCAGCAATTCAGGCTGGAAGCGCTATGTTTCCTGGCCCCAACACACCTTTAGCAGGGTTGATGTGCTGTGGCGACTCAACATTTCCCGGTATTGGTTTACCAGCAGTCGCCGCCAGTGGGCTGATTGCTGCCAATACCCTTGCACCAGTTAATAAGCATTTAGCAATGCTGCAAGATATCAAGTGTATTTAATTTTTCGAGTATAAAATCTAGTTGCCAAGAGAGCCGCACCCACTGCCAAAACTGCTAGTACACTATCAGGTTCGGGTACGGCAGCAACTTCAGCATCAATTCGCGCAGTTCCAGCAAACGAACCTGTCAATTCAGGTTTTTGCAGGATATTAGCAAACTCTGGAGAAAACAGCAATTTCACATCAGGGATGGTTAAATTTTGATTATCAAATGCCACAGGTTCTGGAAGACTCAAATCAAACAAAATTGTATTTAAAGAATATGTGTCTTTCAAAACAAATCCGCTAGCATCTTTAACGGTACGTCCTGGAACAAAACCAATTGAAAAGTCACCTACAGTAATTTGATTGTTGAAAGTAACAGTCCCAGTATGCTCGATTGTCCCTGAGAGCGGAGTAAAACCGCCCTCATCGCTGAACGTGAAGTTGCTGGCTGAATCTATGTTAAAGCCAACCAAATAATTGCTGGGAGTTGGTGCGACTGTATTATTACTACCTGTCAAGATTAGTCCGATATTTCTAAGAATATCCTCGTGGTCACGATCAATGCTAGTGACTCCAGATATTACTTTAAAAGTTGCGGCTTCTACCTTTATAGAGGCAATTGATATAAAAGCTGCTGTTGTACAAGCAAGAATTCCTGAAAACTGAAAAAAACGCATAGATAAAATCCCCCTTATTTTAGTAGTTAATTTTATCTAAAAAGCGCTCCTTATAAAACTAAAAAGACTTTTATGAAATTTATATGAAGTAGTTGTCAAACTAATGGATAAATTTCAGTCTTAGAGTTACAAATACAAATTTATATACTACATGGGCATAAATAAATATCACTGCTTATAAGGAAGCATAAGGTATAAAATATAAAGCATTAAGTGTAAAATATGATAAAAATATAGTTATGTTTAATTATGCCTACTACCAATTATTTAGGCTTAAACCTAAAAATTCTAATGTGGTTAAGCATAAATTTTGGGTTTAATTGTTGATAAGTTTATGTTAATAAGCCAAGCACTAGCGCAAAAATTATTTATCTATTTTATAAAATAAATCTTAAGTAGGATGCGTTAGGCATTCATATCTGTTTTGAATAGTCAGCCTCAAGCCTTGGGGACGTTTCTTTCTGGTCAGGTGGATAGGACAATTGCTTTATTTGCTGATTTAAGCAAAAAACAGACAAAGAATTTTTGTTCTTATTGGAAAAGCATCGCAGTCGAATTGTCAAATCTTAATTTTTATCAAATTTTAAAATTTCACTTAAATTAAATAGTTTTGGAGCCTCCTTACTAACAATTAATGGCAGCTTGCCATTCCATTTTTCTATCGCTTGCCTTTGCAGAATTTCGGGAGTTAAACCATCACGTAATAATCTGTGGGCTTCAGCCTCTCCTTTTGCTAAATTAACTTTTGCTTCAGCCTCTTTTGTTGCTTTCAGTGCAATAAACTCTGCTCGTTTTGCTTCTTGTTCGGCAATCTGCTTCGCCTCCACCGCCTCACCAAATCTTTCTGAAAAATGGATATGAACTAAAGAAATATCATCAACTGCAACATGATAACTAGCGAGACGTGTAGACAAAGCATCATCTACTCCACCTTTAACTTCTCCTCGCTTAGTAATCACTTCTTCAGCAGTATACTTTGCTATTACTGCTTTTAAAACTTCTTCAACTGCTGGGTTAATAATCCGAATAACTACATCTTGCTCATCTCCAATTTCCTGAAAAATGGCATTTGCTTCCTGGGGAATAATATGCCAATTCAGGGCTACATCGGTGAAAACATTTTGTAAATCTTTAGAAGAAGCCTCAGCCGAAATTTCCTGATTTTGAACTCGAATACTCAACTTTTTCACAGTATTAACTACAGGAATAATTAAGTGCAGTCCTTCTCCTAATATCTGGTTTTGTACTTCACCAAATTTCATCAAAACACCACGTTCACCTGCATTGACAATCACACAAGGCGTGAGAAAAAGAGTTATCAGAAACAAAAGAGCAGTCAGTTTACCGGCACTGTTAAAAGTTGGATTTTTTTTCATCTGTGTGAAACATGTATGTGTCTTTATGCAAGACACATATTTATGAGTTGTAAGCTTCTTGTGGTCATGCTCTTATAAGCTTGACTTTAAGTCAATTTTCATATCACTGAGCAGTTAATATGTTGAATATATACAGGTATATAATTAAGCCGCCAATGGTGTACTTTACTACCCCAATTTGGAGATAGTGAAGGCTAAGGTAGCTTTATATTTACCTAAATCACTGTAATAATATCTGAAAACCGTAGTATTTGAAAAGGTAAGTTTGCCACTTAATTGAGTAAAGCAGTAGGGCAAATCACACTTTTCCCAACCGATGTATTACATTTAGCTCGTCTTTTTGTTTACCAAACTCATTAACTGCTTATCCAAGCCGATGAGATAATCTCTACCGTAAGCCCCATTTTCTAAGCCTGTAACAAGATGATTGGGAATATCTTGTCTAATTTCCTCGCTACAAGAACCAGCAGCCAAGGCGATTGCAGCTACTGTATCCACATCCCCGGTAAAAGCAATACAATCTTGTAAAAGTTCGCTCATGCTGTCATTTCGCATCACCGCAGTAATCGCAGCCCTGACACTCATCCAGCCTTTGGATTTTACTTTATCTTCCCACGGTTTAGACCACTCCCCAGGTACATAACTTTCCAGAAACTCTCCTAATTTGCGTTTTGCCCCCAGTTGATAGATAAAATAATGTGACATCAAGGCAGCCGCAACGGCAGCATTGATTCCATCAGGTGTATTGTGGGTAATTGCCGCTTGAATTGTTACCGCCTCAATAACTTTTTCTGGTGTCGCATAGATGCCAATCGCGGCTGCACGCATCGCTGCCCCGCTTTTGTCACTCTCAGGGTTAATTTTCGTTAAAAACTCTTCCCCATCTTGAATTTCTCTTAGAAAATGGTAGAAGCTTCGAGCATAACCTTCTCTCTCATCACGTTTGAAGGCTCTAACGAAACTATCGGCTAAAACTTCTATCGTTCACGGTGCTTGAATAACAATTACCTCAGCAATGGCAATGCTCATCTGGGTATCGTCTGTGTAGCTGCCAGGATTGAGTCGAAAACGCGGATGTTCCACGTATCGGCTCAAATCATTGTTAACGATCATCTCGTCAGCATATTCAAAGCCTGCACCGTAGGCATCTGCGTAGGCGTAGCCCGCCGTAGGCATCGCTAACTCTAGCAGCATATTTGTATTAAATTAAGAACGGACGCGCCAGAAAAAAGCTAGAAACTGATTTAGCATCTACCGGTTCTCCCTCCAGAATCGCTTTCTCTAATTCTTCGGGAGTCAAAAACACAGTTTCGATATCCTCGTCTCCATCTTGTGGTGGTGGTGTCTCTAGCTTTTCTAAATCTCGCGCCAGAAAAGCATAGATAATTTCATCAGAATAACCGGGAGCTAAGAAAAACTCGCCTAATTTATCCCATTTTTTGGCACTATAGCCAGTTTCTTCTTCAATCTCACGCTGTATTGTTGCTAAGGGTTCTTCATTTGCTTCCACAGTTCCCGCCGGAAATTCTAATATCCGTCCCTGAATTGCAAAACGATACTGGCGCACGAGTATAAGTTTACCCTCTGGTGTTATCGGTACAGCTAGAGCGCCACCAGGGTGACGAATACATTCCCATTCTCCTTCTGATTTATTAGGTAAACGCAAGCGATTAACTTCAAAATCAAATTTGCGTCCTTTATAAAACAGGCGTTGTCTTAGTAGTTGTGGTAATTCTCTACCTAATGGCATAATAAAATCTGATTATCTGTGAATACAGAGGTGAAATCAGCGTTCTTCTGCGTTTAAGGATGGTATTTTTTAATTGCCCATCAATAAATGTACATCAGAACAGTCTACCTCTTTCAGCAGCTCTTTAATAACACACCCGGATACTGGTTCTATCCAATCTGGAGCAATTTCTGCCAGTGGAACTAACACAAAGGCCCGATCCCGCATTCGTGGATGCGGAATTTGGAGATTTGATGTATCCAGAATGATGTCATCAAATAATAACAAATCTAAATCCAGGATTCGTGGCCCCCAGCGTTCTTGACGCACACGCCCAAATTGTTGTTCAATTCCTAACAAAGTTTCTAATAACTGCTGGGGTAGCATTTCTACCTGCAATGTGACGCAGCCATTTAGGTAATCTGGCTGTGGCGGCCCCACAGCTTTGGTTTGATACCAATTGGATCTGGCTTCTAAGGAAATACCTGGCGTTTGAGCTAAAGTCTCTATAGCTGCTTCTAAAATTGTTTGTGAATCGCCGATATTACTACCAAGGGCAACGGCGCTTCTTCTTGGCTTTGCTTTGGCGTAATTCGCCTTAAGCATCGCACTCTCCTTAAGTAAGCTGTTTTGGGGCTGTCTTTGCGAATACTTCGGCACACCTATTCCAGAAAATGCCAATAATTTGAGATATCAAAATTGCAGCGCTTTTACAAAACTAAATTATAAAATCTAAAAAACATTATTTTATAGTGATTTTAGTTAATTATTTATAGGATATTATACTAACACAATGGTGGTAAACTAACCCCAAAGTTGATTGATGGTGGTTATTAAAGTTACTAATTTGAGCGAGGAACTGACGTGGGGAAGCTTACCTCCTGGTTCAAGCGAAGACCAACTAATTTGAGTGACTCTGGACAAGGAGGAACAAATGAGAAGCTCACCACCAGCATATCTGGCGCAGGCGAGGCAGTTACTGAGCAAATGAAAATTTTACCCTCTAGGATGAAGTCCAATCAGGCAACTCGTGGTAAACCACTCTATCGTCGCATCTGGTTTTGGACAGGCTTGGGTGTAGGTGGTGGGATAGTTGCCTTTATGTACGGCATCAGTTTAATAGATCGGACTTTGCCAGATCAGGCACAGTTGAATGCCGTGGTTAGAGAGCAAACACTGACTATCAAAGCCGCCGATGGAACCATATTACAACAACAAGGTGAAACGGCCAGAGAACAGCTAAAGCTAGAACAAATACCAGATAATTTAAAAAAAGCTTTCATCGCCTCAGAAGATAGAAGATTTAAGCAACACAACGGATTTGATCCACAAGGTATTGCCAGAGCAGGTTTGAATAATTTGCGATCGCAAGGTGTGGTTGAAGGTGCTAGCACTATCACCCAACAGCTAGCGCGGATTCTGTTTTTGAAACAAGAACAGACAATCTGGCGCAAACTCAAGGAAGTCCGCCTAGCACAAAAAATGGAGAATGAATTAACCAAAGATCAGATTTTAGAGCGCTACCTAAATCTTGTTTATTTGGGAGGTGGAGCTTATGGTGTGGCAGATGCATCGAGGGTATATTTTAGTAAAACGCCAGACCAGCTTTCTCTAGCCGAAATGGCAACGATTGCTGGATTAGCCCCTGCTCCAAGCTTATACGCTCCAGACAAAAATCCCGAAGCGGCAAAACGGCGGCGGGACTTGGTATTGCAACGGATGCAAGAAGATAAAATAATTACACCAGAACAAAGGCAAGCAGCAGTCCAAGAACCACTAATTCTCAAAACCAGTTTACCCAAGCGACTGGAAGTAGAATCACCCTACTTTACTAGCTATATTCAAAAAGAATTGCCGAAGTACGTTTCTCCTAACGTGCTAAAAAGTGAGGGATTAGTAGTAGAAACTACGCTGAACCCGACTTGGCAGAAAGTTGCAGAAGAGGCGGTTGCCAAAACCCTGCGAAATCAAGGAAGCTGGGAAAACTTTAAGCAAGGAGCAATGGTAGCCATTGACCCCCGCAATGGTGAAATCAAAGCAATGGTTGGGGGAAAAGATTATGGCAAAAACCAGTTTAATCGGGTTACTCAGGCACAACGGCAGCCAGGATCGACATTTAAAGGGTTTGTATATGCCACTGCGATCGCTAGCGGTAAAAGCCCTTACGATAGCTATGAAGATGCGCCTTTTGTCGTAGACGGCTACGAACCGAAAAACTATAGTGAAAGGTTTCGGGGTTCCATGAATATGCGAGACGCCCTTACCCGCTCCATTAATATTATTGCGGTGAAGGTGTTGATTGATGTGGGATTTACGCCAACGATTAAACTCGCCCATGATATGGGAATAAAATCTGAACTTAAGCCCACTTACTCCTTGGCTCTTGGCTCAAATGAAGTTAATCTGTTGGAATTGACTAGCGCCTATGGCAGTTTTGCAACTCAGGGATTGCACACAGAACCTCATGGTATTACTCGCATCCTCAACCGCCAAGGCAAGGTGATCTGGTCAGCTAATTTCAAGCCACAAAGGGCCCTTGACGCTGACAGTGCAGCCATCATGACTTGGATGTTACGCAACGTCGTAGAAGAGGGGACTGGTGCTGCTGCTCAATTAGGTAATAGACCAGTTGCAGGCAAAACCGGCACTTCCGACGAAGCCCGTGATTTATGGTTTATTGGCTACATTCCCCAGATGGTGACAGGCGTTTGGCTAGGTAACGATGACAACCGCCCCACAGACGGTAGTAGTGGTAGTGCTGCTTACACCTGGCACGAATTTATGGAAAAAGCAGCAGAAGGGATGCCCGTAGAAAAATTTCCCAAACGTCCTAAGTTAGAAGGTCGTAAAGGCACTATCAAAGCCCAGGCTATCAAGCCCAAACAAGTGCTGAATCGTTCTATCTCTTCTGATGATGACTCAGAAGGAGAAAGTGCTAGAAATTCTGAGGATAGTGGTTCATCTCGGAGACGCAGAAGGAGGAGCTATTCTCAAGAAGAACAGCAATCGAGCGATTATACCCCAAGACGGAGAAGGCGCGATGCCTACGGCGGGCTACGCCTACGCACCGAAGAATCAAGTTCCAATAACTCTTCTTCAGAATCATCACGTCCACAACGGCGATCTAGAAGAGTAAAATCTGATTCTTCTTCTCCTCCGCCTCGAAGAAGTCGGCGATCTTCCTCTCCCGCAAATAGTTCCGGTTCTTCCGGTTCTTCAGATTCATCATCACAGCCATCTTGGCGGGATAGACTTAGACCTTCTAATTGAATAATGGGCATAGGGCATTGGGCATTGGGCATGAGAAAGAGGACTTGGGGATAAGGAGAATTGGGGACAAGGGGAAAGACTTGTTGGAAATTCTAAACTTTTCTCCCCTTGTCCCCTCATCCCCCTCTGCCCCCTGCCCCCCATCCTCATTTCTATGCAATATGGAGCTGCTGAAACTAAACTCCAGAGGGATGTTAAGTGATACGCTCATTCTATAGTGTGTCAAGTAGTGTTACTTAACATTGGAGAATATACTCATGCATATATTGATGCAGGCAGCAGATTCAGTTGCAACAGGTGGCGGTCAGTTTCCTTTTGCTTTCACCTTGGTGTATGTCGTTGGTTTTATTGCTGCTGTAACCATTGGTTCAATAGCTTGGTACAACTCAAAACGCCCCGCAGGTTGGGAAAGTAAAGAGCGTCCTGATTTTGTGCCTAAGGTTGATAAAGAAGAAACTCCGGGTCTGGGTGATCCGAAGTCATAATTTAGTCATTAGTCATTAGTTATTAGTTATTAGACTATGGGCTTTTGACTATGATTAGTTTTGCACGTCAACCCAACGGCGGTAAAGCTTTTGAATTTGTTTGAGAAGTGCAGTGTGAGCCGGCTGAGTTGAATCATTCGGCTTCGCTATATCCTGCAATTCCGTCAGCAGTCTGGCTTCTTCGACGGCAACTTCGCCATCGCTATAAATTAAGCCACTGATGGCTTCAATTAGATTTTCACAATCTTCATGACTGGGGCGATCGCCTAAATATTCACGCACCCAGTCATAGCATTCTTTTGGCTGTACAGGAACGAATTCGTACAGCCAAGGCTTAATTTCTGGATCGTTAGCCAAACCTTTTGCTTGAGCTATTTCGCGGAGATATTGCCGTTCTTCTGGTTGGATTCTGCCATCGATCCAGGCGGCTCCAATCAGGATTTTAACTAAGTTTTTGACATTGGAAGGGGTAACCATTGCTGCCTCGTCGGTAGATTCAGGCCTCAACCAAATCGTACAATCCCAAACAGTATTCATTCGGAATTATTGGTTTTTCTTAAGCGCACCATAAAAAAGCCATCCATGTCTTGTCTATGGGGCCAAACTTTAAACCAACCTTGAGGGGTGCTATATGCAGAAGCAGGCGATTCAAAGCCGCTCAGAGACTCAATTTGCCAATTAGGTGACTCAGCTAGAAATGTCGAAATTACTTCTTCGTTTTCTACTGGATGCAATGTACAGGTGGCATAAACTAGTACACCACCAGGTTTGACAAAAGTTGATGTATGTGTTATTAATTCTTTTTGCAGCACCGAAAGTTCCCGCACAGATTCTGGTGTCTGTCGCCAACGAGCATCAGCATGACGGTGTATGGTTCCTAGTCCAGAACATGGAGCATCCAGTAATACCCGGTCTGCGGTGTTTTGAAATTGGTTGAAGTGGCGACTGTCACCGATGTAAATTTGAATAGATTGTAAATTTAGCCGTTGAGAATTTTCTTGGAGTTTGCGAAGACGAGAAGGAGTGCGATCGCAAGCCCAAATTTTCCCTTTATCTGCCATTAACTCAGCAATGTGGGTTGTTTTACCCCCTGGTGCAGCACAGACATCAATTACCACATCACCGGGTTGAGGGTCGAGCAAATGACTTACCAATTGGGCGCTACCATCTTGTACAGTCCACCAACCTTCTTTAAAACCAGGTAGTTTTTGAATTGATCCAGCACTACCAATCAATCGTAAAGCTTGGGGTAAATGAGGAATCCGTCTCGCCAAAATACCAACAGATTGCAAAGCAGCCTCAACTTCTTCGATGGAAGTGCGAAGTGGGTTAATACGCAAGTCAATTGCTGGTGATTGATTCATCCATTCACACAATTGTTCTGTCTCAACCAAACCCAGTTGTTCTAACCAGACTTGAATAATCCAGTCAGGAAAACTGTGTAAAATACCCAAGCGTTCCACTGGGTTTTCTAAAAGTTGTAGCGGATCTGCTTTTATCTTCTCTAATAGGCGGATGTATTGACGTAATAGACCATTAACAAAACCCGTTAGTCCAGAAAAACCGTTTTCTTTAGCGAGTTGAACGGTGGTATTAACAGCAGCTGAGGCGGGAATACGCTCTTGATAGCGCAGCTGGTAGAAGCCCAGATGTAAGATGGTGCGAAGGTCTTGGGGTTGTTGATGAGATTTCTTTTTGGCGAGTTGATCGATGAGAGTATCAAGAGTGCGCTGCCTTCTGACACTCCCATAAACCAATTCTGTCAGCAAGCGGCGATCGTTATCAGCCAAACTTACTTTTTGCAGCACTCTATCTAGGGCAACATCAGCATAAGCCCCCTTGTGAACATCTCGCAGGGCGATAAAAGCTAGTTGACGGGGGTTTGTCATGGAAACAAGATTCAGGAGTCAGAAGGCTTTTGTATTCTAACTCCCAACTCTTGTACAGACACGATTAATCGCGTCTCGACTCCTAATTTCCCTATCGAGACAGATACGGGTCTACACTGGCGATTTCAAACTCACATGCTCTAGAAACCTGTTCTGCTGGTAATTTACCAAAGCTGATTAATGGTAAATAAGTGGGGTTTGCCATCAGTTCTTTTGCTAATAAGAACCCAGTAATTGTCCAAGTTTGATATTTCCGAGCTTGTTTGCCAATTAGTCGCCCTTTCTTACCATCGTAATATTCTGGCCATTCATCTGTACTGAGGCGTCCTTGGGCAGTTTGAATAGCCTTTTGTGCAAGGTTTGCTCTATTAGTTTTCACCGCCGCCGCCGCTAACATCCACATTAAAACTGGCCAACTACCAGCATTATGATACGACCAGGGGATATTTTTGGGGTCACATCCAGTTACAATTCTGTATTCTTCATGTTCTAAAGCTGGGAAACAAATTTTCATTGGCATATCTCCCACCAAATCATCCCATCGATCCTCAATGAGAGTCATAATCGCTTGTGACTGTTCTTCGGTGGCTAAGTCTGAAATGATTGCCATTAAGTTTCCGAGTGAAAAGAAGCGAGTATCTAACTGCGACGGCCCGACATTACCTGCTAGATAACCACCTTTTTTTGGTAGCCACTTATCTAATTCATAATAGGGAACAGAATCTACATATATGTTGAATAGATTAACAGCACCCTTACCATATTCTTCACTTTTGAAGCGATAAATTGCATTCAGCCGATTAATGTCTATCCAATAATGCTGGCGAATATGAGCGCATAAAAGAGGCAATCGGTTATCAATAGCTTCAACAATATCGGAATTACCTTGGCAAATTAACAGTTCACGAGATGCACGCAATGCCATGTAAAAGAGAACTTGTAATTCTAGAGGATGCCCATAAATGCCCATACGACGGTCAATCATACAAGCACCATCTGGAACCAACAGCGTTGGGTACATATCAAAGCGATTAGCCAAGCAGATGTCCATGATTAACCTGATACCATTTTGGAATTCAGGTTGATAGGCTAGAGAAAAATCTTTTGTGGCGACTACATAAGCACGCAACAAAATAATCCACCATAAGCAAGAATCTACGGGTGTAACTCTAGCGATCGCATGTTCACCAAAATCAGCCTCTAAATATTCTTGTCCATTTTCTAATACAACTTTAAAGCTAGCTGGAATTAATCCTCGTCCAGGCTTATAGGCATCTAATGCCCTTTCTTTAGGCTGTAACTTTAGGGTTTCTTCTAAGAAATTGCGAACAATATCTGTTCTACCTTTGATTAGAAAAATTAGAGCTGAGGAGACGAAATCCCGAACAAAGCACTGGTCATAATTAAGAGCCTCTACAGATGCATCATAAGCGGCTACCGTCCCAACGGGGCGACCCTGATAATAGAGAATTGATTTTTCTAGTGTTCGCCACGCTTCTTCGACTTCTTTTAAATTTTCAGTAGTTTCTAATTCGTTTAGGTGCATCGACAGAATAGCTCCATTGGGATTGTGAATTTGTAGTAGGTAGATGCGTCTTAATTGATTATTTTTGCCATTCTCAGCATAACAAAAATAATTCTTTGAATAGCAAATATAATTTGGAAAAAATTAATCAACTAATAACGAATACATCTGCTAACACATGTAGCTTTATTACTAGTTAATTTGCTTATAATGGATTACTCTTTTGGTGAATTCTAATTGTTGTTCCTCACCGCAAGCAGTAACATAATTTTAAAAACAGTCACATAAGATATATTTTTAGATTATTTATTGTTCCGTTTCATATACAGAATCTTTGCTTTACCAAATAAAAACATATCTTCAGTGCTGTTTAGGATTTGCATGAAGTTAAAACTGGTTGCAGTATATTTACTTGAGCAAGATTAGTTTTTGACACTAAGAGGTCAGATTATTCCCCTATAATCTAATAATTTATAACGTTTTTTCAAAATATGCAAGATGAATACTTGAAAAAATTCAGATGTCAATACTTCTGAAGAGTTATATATTTTACCCTATTGACAGATGACATGGGGTGTTTGTATGAGTAAAGACAAACATACTAAAGCAAACAGAATTAAGATTCAAGTATCAGAAAGAGGCACAAAAATCCGTAGACACCGAATGGCTTGTTATGAGACATCGCCCTGTAAATTTAAGTTAGTTGGTAACTTATTTATCCAAGTTAATATATTTGTAAGCGTTTAACTGCTCCTGGAATTCTTTATAAGCTTGATTAATTGCTTGCATTGAGGCTTTTGCAATTGTAGAACTGTTGACATCAGGATGATACAATCTTGCTAATCGAAGGTAGGCAAGTTTGATATCCTTGGGGCGATCGCTCTGATTTACACTCAAAACTTGCCACCATTCCCCAGATAGTACAGGGTCGAGATTAAATTTATCAAAGCTTTGCACTTGACTCCAAACTTTGATACTTCCGCCATTACCGCCACTTACCAGCGTCTTGCTATCAGGACTGAAAGCAACAGGACTAGAGCCAGAGAGAGTTTGTAGTAGTTCCCCAGTGTCGAGATTCCAAAGTTTGATCATACCGTCTCTGCTGCTACTGGCGAGGGTTTTTCCATCTGGGCTGATGGCAATAGACAAAACCGCCGTTGAGTGTCCAGTCAGAGTGGAAAGTAATTTTCCAGTTTGGAGATTCCACAGCTTTATTGTTGCGTCTTTGCTACCACTTATAAGAGTTTGACTGTTAGGACTGATGGCAACTGTATTTACTGCTCCCAAATGTTCAGTGAGAATGTAGCGCTGTTGCCAAGTTTTGATATCCCAAAGCCTAATAGTTTGATCAGCACTACTGCTTGCAATAATTTTACCATCGGGACTAATAGCAACTGAGAAAACTGCATCTGAATGTCCATTCAAAGTGCGTTTTATTCTTCCCGTGTAGTGTCCCCAAATTCTTATAGTTTTATCAGCACTACCACTAACAAGAATTGCGCCATCAGGACTGTAGGCAATCGAGTTAACAAAACCATTATGACTGTAGGGATTTAAATAAAAGAATGTATGGTGAAATTTTTTTGTGTCCATCTGCCAACTGCTGATTTTGCGATCAACACTACCACTTGCAATTTGCTTTCCATCAGGACTGATAGCAACAGATAAAACTGCCTCAGCTTGTCCAGAAAACGTGTAAAGCCATTTTCCGGTTTTTAAGTTCCACAAATTAACTTGTCTGTCATCACTGCCACTGATTAAAGTAGTACCATCAGGAGTGATAGCGATCGCATTAACTGCCGCTAAGTGTCCTTTGAGTGTGCGTACACATTTCCAGGTTTCAGGTAACTGGGTTGTCAGAGATATTTTTTCTACTTCAATATTGGGAGTAGAAGGTTTAGGGGTAACAAATTCTGATTTTTTCTTAAATTCAGCTTTAAGTGCTTGTAACTCATCTTCGATTTCTAAAGCAACAAATTTTTGATTGAAATCCTCACCAGATAAAAATGCTTCTAATTCCATCACAGCTTCGGAATAGTAGTCCATCAGCAACACTTTCTCTTCCATCTGCTCAAAAAGCTGTGCTGGAGTTTCGCTAATTTCAGATTCATCTAACAGTTTGGCAATACCATAGGCGGCGAGTCCCACCACTGCGCCAATTCCCGCCATCGGTACTGCACCAATCCCAAATGCCAGCCCTACTTTAGGTGCGACTAAACCCATGCCACCGACGACACTATAAACACCAGCACCGCCGACTGCACCAATTCCCATTGTAGCGAAAGCAGCTGCATCTCCCTGTGCGATCGCTTTGAAAGCACCGTAAGCAGCCGCACCAGCCACAGCACCAGCAGCCACTACAGGAGTTGCACCAATACTGACTGCACCAAATCCGCCTGCTAGTCCCATGCCGCCTACCGTTGCGGAAATACCAGCACCTGTTATGGTTCCGCCTGCGATAAATGCTGCGCCTGTTTTAGAGTTTTGTGTCACTGGTTTTTGAAGAGGAACAAATTAGGAATGAAGAAGATAGAGTGCGATGCCTACTGCGGGCTACGCCTACATATTTTTATAGTTTCTCATTTGCAACGAGACTTTCTATTGCCATTAAGTTTCGTACAAGTATATCTATTGTCGCTTTCTGGTGCTGAAGCTGAGTTTGAAGAATAAGCAAAATTTTATTTTGAAATTTTTTATTCACTACAGCTTCAAGGGCTAAATCATCATCATTGTTTCTCAAAGCTGTCTGAGCTTTTTCGTTCCAGTATTTAGCTTCTTTCTGCGTTTTTTTAAAATCTTTCTGAATCCCTTCTTGATTAGCAACAGCGTTTGTTACAGTTTCTTCTATCTCGTGAATAGCCTCTGTTAAAAGCACTTTAGTGTCTTTTTTAGCTTTAGTTAGCTCTTGAAGTTTATGTGGTAGCAATAATAGTTCTTTAAGTTGCTGTAATTCATCATCAGCCCATAAATCAACATGTTCATGTTCAAAGCTGATCAATGTCCGTGAAACCTTACTAGTGTTAGGCTTACTGCGTAATACTTCATTCTGTGCTTCTGAAACCTTTTTCTCCCAAGATTTCAAGCTAGTTTTAATTGCGTCTACTTGTGGTTGTTGCTCTTCTACCAGTGTTTTTAGCCTACTAGCAATTGCTTGGTATCGTTCCTTTTGGAATTTTGCTTGACGAATTAAATCCTGATTACTTCCTTTTAAAGCAAGTTGATATTGTTGTTCCCATTTATCAGCTTCCGTTTGAGCTTTCGCATAATCTCGTTGAGCAATTTCTTGGGCTGCTCTGGAGTGGCTTGCTCCTTGGCGTAACTTTTGTAGCGCATCCTGTGATGATTGATTTTGGTCGTAAAGTCCCATAAGTTTATCTGAGTAGCCTTATTACCCAAAGCGTAGACTAATTAATACTGTTGCGTCCTCGTAAAAATTACTTAAGCCTTAACTTTTGCTTTTAATGCTACGTTAGAAAAGTCTCAACACAATATTTCATTAATTCCTAGCTAATTACTAGACAAAACTCTGCGATACTCCGCGTTTACTTTGCGTTCCTCTGCGTTTAAAAACATTACAAGTTGATCTGTCAAAACACGTAGTACTAATACTTTAACTCTAGCGATCGCTGACTGTCTCACACATTACTATATTCATAATGTCAAGTAAGCCTGCGCTTTTATTAATCAGCAAATAGGTGAACTTGAAGAAGAAAGGCATACGCGATCGCATTTTTATTGTGGAGTCTGTGCTACCGCTAATAAGAGTTTGACTCTTAAAACTCTATCGTCAAGTTCATAGCCAGTGAAGGTATTGTAGTAAAAGCGATTCCTTGATAAAACAAAAAATTTATATGACCTCAGTTTCTCCTCACAAAAAAGCCAGAGCCTTAAAATCTACCAGCCGCCGCCCTGCGAAAGAACTCTGTAGCGAGTGTGGACTATGTGATACATACTATATTCCCTATGTCAAGGAAGCTTGTGCTTTTATTAATCAGCAGATAGGCGAACTTGAAGAAGAAACCCACACGCGATCGCTAAAAGCTTACCAAGCAAGTTATTCCACAGAAATATCTATAATATTTTGCTGCGATCGCACTTTCCATAACATAATGATTTTGTGCAATTTCTGCAAACAGCTTTGCTAACCCATTACCAAATGATCGGAACTAATCCTGATGCGGTTATATTTGAATCACAGGTTAACAGTTCTACTTTCTCACCTTTACTTGCTAAAACTAGCACAGTTGCAGCAATTTGTCTATCGTGCATTTCATTAATAGTAGATAAGCTTATAGTTGTTTCAATTACATCTTTATCCAGTGGATAAATTATTATACGGGGATCAGCTTCAACTGCTAAAAGTAAATTCTTGGTAGAAGGAATAGATGTTTTCCCTCTCTCAACAATCCAAACAGCTTCGGCTAATGTTATAGCTGGTATAAATAACTGGGAATCAGGATTAGAAAGAACAGCATTGGCATTTGCACCTAATCGTGAATTCCCTTCAAGAAACCAGATGAGAGCATGAGTATCAATCACGTACTTCATAATTACCTATGACCAATCTAATCCGTCTTCGGTATCTCCATGAAATTCAGTGATTTGAAAATCTTTTTCTGTTGATTGTTTATTTCCAGAAAACATACCAAACTGAATTCTCTGCTTTTGTGATTGAGACTTTTTTGGTTCTAAAAAAGTAACAATAACACGGCTTTCTGATACATGAGATGGTAATTCTGAGAGTTGTATCTTTCCATTTTTATATATTCCTTCAATAGATTGCAACATTAGTATTCACCAAATTTGTACTCATATAAATTATAAAGTTAATACCAAGAATATGTCGATTTGGTAAACAACATAAAAAATTAGCTAAAAATATAAAGTTCATTTCCGATAAAATCAGCACCTACCAAGATTTTCAGCCTGCTAGCTATTGCTTAGTAGCGTTCTTTTTAGAATTGTGCTTGAACAAAGAGAATGCAGAGAGTCACCAGTGTCTTTTACGCGACGCGAATGGCTTCAAGCTTCCGGATGTATCCGTATCCTGTTGTTGTTCAATCTCTATTGTAAAGTTCATAGCCAGTGAATGTATTGTAATAAAAGCGATTCCTGAATAAAACAAAAAATTTACATGACCTCAGTTTCTCCTCACAAAAAAGCCAGAGCCTTAAAATCTACCAGCCGCCGCCCTGCTAAAGAACTCTGTAGCGAGTGTGGACTATGTGACACATACTATATTCACTATGTCAAGGAAGCCTGCGCTTTTATTAATCAGCAAATAGGCGAACTTGAAGAAGAAACCCACATGCGATCGCGCCATCTCGATAACTCTGATGAACTCTACTTTGGTGTTCACCAAGACATGATGGCAGCGCGGAAACAACAGCCCATCGAAGGCGCACAATGGACAGGTATTGTTAGCAGCATTGCTATTGAAATGCTCAATCGCGGCTTAGTTGAAGGTGTCGTCTGCGTGCAAAATACTAAAGAAGACCGCTTTCAACCCATGCCCGTCATTGCTCGTACCCCAGAAGAAATACTAGCAGCGCGGGTAAATAAACCAACTCTTTCCCCAAACCTTTCTGTGTTGGAACAGATAGAGAAATCGGGGATGAAGCGGCTATTAGTTATTGGCGTTGGTTGTCAAATCCAGGCATTACGAGCCGTAGAAAAACAACTTGGTTTAGAAAAGCTGTATGTTTTGGGTACGCCCTGTGTAGATAATGTTAACCGCGCCGGACTGCAAAAATTCTTAGAAACCACCAGCCGATCGCCTGAGACAGTTGTGCATTACGAATTCATGCAAGACTTCCGGGTTCACTTTAAACATGAGGATGGCTCAACAGAAACAGTGCCTTTCTTTGGCTTGAAAACAAACCAACTCAAAGATGTCTTTGCCCCGTCCTGTATGAGTTGCTTTGATTACGTCAACTCTCTAGCCGATTTAGTTGTTGGCTACATGGGCGCACCCTTCGGCTGGCAATGGATTGTAGTTAGAAATGATACTGGTAAAGAAATGCTGGATTTAGTGAAAGACCAATTAGATACTCAACCAGTAACGTCTAAAGGCAACCGGAAGGAAGCTGTACAGCAAAGTATTCCCGCTTACGATAAAGGCGTTACCCTCCCCATGTGGGCAGCAAAACTGATGGGTGTAGTGATCGAAAAAATCGGTCCCAAGGGTCTAGAATATGCGCGATTTTCGATTGATTCTCACTTTACTCGGAATTATTTGTATGTGAAGCGAAATCATCCAGAGAAATTAGAAGCGCATGTTCCAGAGTTTGCCAAGCGGATTGTTGGGCAATATAAATTACCAGAATAAAAATTAGGCATGGGGCATTGGTTATTCTGACTTTTCACGGGAAGTCCTAAAATCCTCGTCAAGACAGGGGGTAGGGGATAGGGTGTAGAGAAAAGAAGAAAGTCTTACTACACACCACATCCTCGCTCCTTTTCCACATACGGTGAAAAGTTAGATTGGTTATTCTCCTTGTCCCTTGATCATCATAAGGAGAGGGATGTTTAACGACAAGCCGCTACGCGTCTACGCACAGGTGAGCGAGAAAAAATTTTGATAATTGGGCAACAATTTTCCGAAATTGGTAATCTAAATTTAGTAGTTATTACCAGAACACTAATTTATAAATAACTTCTATAACTAGCCTTGGGGAAATATGACCCCACAAAAACCCGGTCTTCGTGACTGGGTTTTTTGGCATGTGTAAATTAACAGCAATCAGAAGCGAAACCCAACCTTAAGTTGATTGTGACTGAATCATCCACACTAAAATACCTAAGACTTGCTCTACTGGAGGAATTAAGTACTCAGTTAAATCAATAGTAACAGTGCTATCCTCTAACTTGAGGAATGTCCACAGGTTGCCACTAGTAACACTACCGTAGATAGTAGCAATGGGTTTTTCGTATTTGGCATTAAACCTTTGGGCGGCGATCATTTCTGCGATACACTGCCCCAAACCACCTTTAAGATTTTCCTTTTTGGCTTCCACAATCACCACTGCTGGAGCTTCAATAAATAACTGTTCTGGCGAAAGACTAATCAAAAAGTCACAAAATCCCGCCAGTCCTGCTTCTGGCTCAACATTAAATTCTTCTCCAGAAAAAAAACTGATTTTTCTGTTGAGAATTTTTCGGACTTCAAACAAAATTGGGCTGATAATCAATTCTGATCTAGCTTTCTCAGAACCCATTGCAATTGCTAGCTGGATACTTTCTGCTAAAAATTCAGCCAGCAGAGGACTAGGTGAGATTGGTTCTATAGGAGGTAAAAATCGCCCACCTTCTACTAAGGTAAGATTAAAGTCTTGTTTGACTTTTCTTAAAGAAAACTCTCTATAGGACATCAAGTGTCTCCTAGTGACATCCCCTCTCTGCACTGCAAAGAGGGGTTAGGGGTGAGGTTACGCCGGATAAATCCGCAATCGCCGATTTGGTTCTTCGCCAAAACTATGCGACTTGAGGCGATAATGTTCTACTAACTCATGTTGCATTTTGCGGACTTGAGAAGAACGCGGCAATAATTCAACTGGCTGTCCTTTAGGAATTACAATTTGCTCAACAGCAAGTCTGGCTTCTTCAAGAGCATCCATCTCATCATCGCTACCATTGTGCAAAAACAGTTGCAATTCTAGGTCATCGGCCATCTCTGGATCATCAATGTTCAGCAACCGTCGCAAGCCACGGGTAATTTGGGGAATGGTGCTGGACTTAATTACGTGGATGGGTACATGACGAGCTTTGGCCATTTGGCGTAATTTGGCGTGGTTTTTGACATGCGATCGCAGTGCTAAAATTGCATCAGCACTATCTATATCTTTTGTCAATACCACGGGCAAAGTTAGCACGCTTATTACCTGTTCTAGTTGATGGCGACTAACACCATAAGGGTAAACGTGCAGTGGCAAATCTTCACCATTGGGCCCTGGCACTCTTGTAGCAGCATCCAAATCAATGCTTTCAGAATAATTGAAAGATTCATCCAGCAAACGATCAAATTCACTGCGTCCAGTTACCCGCTCTACAGGCAATTGCGGCAGTGCTACCATTTGTCCAGATGAACGCCAGCCATTAGACGGTCGCGCCGGTGCGAAAGATTCCTCCACTGTCGCTAACTGTCCACCGCGACCGTTGACAACAGCTAACTGCCTTGTAACAGCGATTTTACCCTGGTCATCAACAGTTCTTGTTTGTGGAGTAGGCTGACGACCGCGCAGCAGATTATCTACTGTGTCAGCAACGCTTTCGTGTACTGTCCAGCGTTGGCGCTCCAACATTTCCACAGCGATTTCAAAGGTAGGAGGGGCTTTCCGCTCCAAAACAGTTTTTTGACTGCCTCGGCGTCTGGCTTCGTCGTCTCCCAGTGTCACAGCTTGGATACCCCCAACTAAATCAGCCAGGGTGGGGTTTTTAATCAGATTTTCGATTTGATTCCCGTGAGCAGTACCTACCAACTGTACACCCCGTTCTGCAATGGTACGAGCCGCTAAAGCTTCCAGTTCTGTACCAATTTCATCAATGACGATGACTTCTGGCATGTGGTTTTCCACTGCCTCAATCATCACCTGATGCTGTTGATCTGGATGAGCCACTTGCATCCGCCGAGCGCGACCAATGGCGGGGTGAGCAACATCGCCATCCCCAGCTATTTCGTTGGAGGTGTCAATAATTACCACTCGCTTTTGCAGATCATCTGCCAAAACACGGGCAATTTCCCGTAAGGCAGTAGTTTTGCCCACGCCTGGACGCCCCAGCATGAGAATCGATTTACCAGTTTCTACCAAATCGCGGATCATGCCAATGGTTCCGAATACCGCTCGACCAACGCGACAGGTCAAGCCAATAATCTTACCCGTGCGGTTGCGGATGGCGCTGATCCGATGCAAAGTTTGCTCAATTCCTGCTCGATTATCTCCGCCAAAGATTCCAACTCGTTGAATACAATCATCTATCTGTTCTTGAGTGACGGGTACTTCGCTCAGATACTCAGCTTGATTAGGAAACCGAGCTTCTGGGCGACGGCCCAAATCCAAGACCACTTCTACTAAACTATCTCGTTTGGGATGACTCTCTAGTACTTGTTGCAGGTCTTGGGGCAAAATGTCTAATAACTTTTGGAGATCGTCTGTAATCGTCATGCTTTCTATGGTGACGTTTTTAGAGATAGCGAGGACATTTGCGTGCAGGAGAAATTGCTCTGGGTAATTTCCCAAAACGAGCAATTAATGCTCCTGCTGTGACTTGATCTGGGAAACGAGAGAATGGGCAAGTTTTACAGCTTGCCAAAGTAATACGTCATTTTCTTCGAGGCGAAGATTCGCTTGCACATTGGTGTTATTTACCTCCTTATTCTCTAACTGTTCGAGAATTGGTGACAGCAGTACGCGGGCGTAGCTACCGTAGGCGACCCCGGCGATGGAGGAGGGGGGGAACAGGGGCACAGGGGCAAAGGAGAAAAGTTCTTCTCTCTCCCCTGCTCCCCTGCTCCCCTGCTCCCCTGCTTTCTTCAGTATTCCCATCGCCTTTAACTTAGCAACGGTATAGCTATTTGTGCCGCCTGCTAACTGCACATATCCCGGTAACTTAGCTGCCAAAACTTTTTGCCCTAATTTCACCGCAGCTATTGTGGTGCCATCGCCAATATCACCACTCATCGCCCGGCCGTCGGTTTGCCAAATTAAGGCACTCTTGAGTGGGGCAATCATGTCATATACTGCTCTTAGGTAGTCAATCATCCCCTCGCCATCGGGACAGCTGATAGCTAGTAGCTTTAATTGATCGGCCCACGGTGAAATTGCCTGCCATAATTGCTCAAATTCTGTCAACCGCCCAACTTTTGTATGGATTTCTACGGCATCTACTCCCGTTGACATTACCAATGGCGCGATCGCTTGCGGCGTTGACATATATGAACTTGTATCAATTATACTATATGGACAAACTGGTATACAACGACCGCAGCCATAGCACTTTTCTGATATTACTCCTGAAAAGTTTTCTTTTACAACATTGTTAAACACGATTGCTTGTGCCGGACAAATCTGTTCACAGGGTCTAGGGCAGTCTGTAGGACACTCAGTAGGATTAAATTCTGCTTTCCGAAAATGGGGGTCTTCTCCATCGTTCAGGCTTACCATCAAAAAGGGTGAGTTACCTTTGTAGCTAAAGCCTCGCTTTTGAGCATCTGTAGCCAGAGATTTGGCTACAAGTAGCCCTGCTTGCGCTGCTGCAATCACTGCTGGATCAGCTGCAACATCTATGCAGTCAGCGCCCGCCAAAGTATAGGCTAACGTTAAACTTCTGACTGCCGGTAAATGCTGGAAGCTGGCTCCGCAGATCAGCTTGAACCAGTCACCTTGTTTGAGAGATTGTAAAGGGGCGAACAGATCAGTCACTATTCTATTATGCGTTTATACGACTAAAAATAGTAGTCTGCGATCAAGAAAAAGTCCGGATTTCTTGATTCGGGGTATTGGGCATTGAAAAGAGGCAGAGGGGCGGGGGGCAGGGGGCAGAGGGGAAAATTCTTCTCCCTTGTTTCTTCCCCAATCAGCACTCTTGAGGGGCACTTGTACGTAGGTTAAAAGCTAACAATTACAGATAATGCAGGAGCTAAAACAGCTACAGGAACAACAAAAGTTAATTGGAGCGATCGCTCTTGATATTCGCAAGTCCTTGAAGTTTCAAGATGTCCTCGCTACGAGTGTCAAAGAAGTCCGCCAGTTACTCAAGGCTGATCGCGTGCTGGTGTATCAATTTACTCATAAAATGCATGGTAAAGTCATAGCTGAGTCAGTTTTACCCCAATGGAGAGCAACATTAGGATTTGAAATTGAAAATACCGATTTTCAGCAAAGCCAAGGAGAAGAATACTACCAAGAAAAAATCTGGACAGCGACGAACATCTACAAAGCGGGTTTAAGCGATCGCCATATTCAATTTTTAGAACAGTTTCAAGTCAAGGCGAATTTAGTTGTCCCCATTTTGTTAGAGAACCAAGGGACTCCAGCAGTTGTATGGGGATTATTCATCGTGCATCAATGTTCTACCCCCCGCCAATGGCAGACATTTGAGATAGAATTTCTCAACCAACTGACGGTGCAACTAGCGATCGCTATCCAACAAGCCCAACTTCACGATAACTTGCAAACCCTCAAGGCTGAGTTAGAAACCAAAGTGGAGGAACGCACTATTGCACTACAGGAAAGCGATCGCCGATTCAGAGCAATCTTCAATAACACCTTCCAATTCACAGGATTGCTAACGCCAGATGGTATTTTATTAGAGGCGAATCAGACTGCGCTCAGTTTTGGCGGACTGAAGCTTGAAGATGTAATTAATCGCCCTTTTTGGGAAGCACACTGGTGGACGATTTCACCTCAAATTCAAGAAGAATTAAAACAAGCGATCGCTCGTGCAGCTCAAGGGGAGTTTGTCCGGTATGAAGTTGATGTTCTCGGCGCAAATAACCGAGTAGCAACAATCGATTTTTCACTACGTCCGTTGCAAAACGAAACGGGCCAAGTAGTTTTGTTGATTCCAGAAGGACGAGATATTACCAACCTCAAGCGCAGTGAAGAAATATTGCGTCAAAGTGAAGAACGTTGGCAATTAGCGATCACAGGTACTGATGAAGGAATTTGGGATTGGGACATATGTACTAATCAAACCTTCCGGTCTGAGCGTTGGTTCACAATTTTGGGATATGAACCCAACGAACTTAGCGATCACGATAATGAGTGGAGTACTCGCATTCATCCTGATGATTATACCAGAGTCATAGCTGCACAAAAAGCTTATTTGCTTGGGCAAGTTGCCGATCATAACGTTGAATATCGTCTGCGGTGCAAGGATGGCAGTTATCGCTGGGTGCGATCGCGGGCCAAAGCAATCTGGAATGAACAAGGAAATCCAGTTCGATTGGTCGGTTCGCTTGGGGACATTAGCGAACGCAAACAAGCTGAGGAAAAACTTCGAGAAAGTGAAGAGAGATTACAATTAGCACTAGAAGCTTCTGGCGATGGTTTATGGGATTGGAATATTCTCACTGGAGAGGTATATTACAGCCCCCGCTATTTAGAAATGCTTGGATACAGTTTCGATGAACTTCCACAGAATTTTAGTACCTGTAAGCGTTTAGTTCATCCAGACGATCTACCTTGGGTTGAGAAAATCTTGGCAGATCACTTAAAGGATAATTCAGTACCCTACAAATTTGACAATCGACTCCGAACTAAGTCGGGCGAATACAAATGGATTGCCAACTACGGCAAAGTTGTAATGCGAGATAGACAAGGTAATCCTTTGCGGATGACTGGTATTCATCGGGATATCAGCGATATCTACGATGAGCTTCGCTTACGCAAAGAAACCGAAGCAGCCTTAGCCAGAAGTGAAGAACAATTGAGACTAACGTTAGAATTTAACCACATCGGTATCTGGGATTGGAATATTAAAACAAATGAAGTTATCTGGAACGACAACCATTTTCGTTTGTTAGGTTTAGAGCCAGAATTAACAGCCTACTATCAGCTATGGCGCGATCGTGTTCATCTAGAGGATGTTGACCGAATTGAACAAGCTGTATTAAATTCCCTAGCACAACATACTAATTTTCAAGGTGAATATCGAGTAATTTATCCCAATGGCAGGGTTCACTGGCTGATTGGGAAAGGGCGCGGCATTTATAACGAAGCAGGAGAACCTGTTCGGATGTTAGGGGTAATTATTGATATTAGCGATCGCAAAGAAGCAGAAGCAGCTCTGCAAGAAAGTGAAGCTCGGTTCCAGGCATTTATGAACAATAGCCCCGTGCTAGCTTGGATCACTGATCCGGACGGGCGTGTACTTTACTTAAACCAGACATACTTGCATACATTTAAATTACTACCCGAACAGGTAATTGGACAATCCATTTTTGACCTTTATCCAGATGAAATTGCTCGGCAGCATTTTGATCGCATTCAGAACGTTATACAGACAAATCAGGTAATTGAGGCGATCGAAGTTACTTCCCGACCAGATGGCACCCTTGGAGAGTTCTTAGTATATAAGTTCCCGATTCTGGGATTGTCTGCACAAAAGCTAGTGGGTAGAGTAGCGATCGACATCACAGAACAGAAGATTTTAGAGCAAGAACTGGCTCACAAGCAGAAGTTATTGGATACTTTCATTAATAATGCACCTGTTGGTATAACCATTCTGGATCGGCAACTGCGTTACTCATTGATTAATGAAGCATTAGCAGAAATTAATGGCATTTCCGCAGCCGCGCATATTGGCAAAACTCTGTGGGAGATTATCCCTGATTTGGCACCAAGGCTCGAACCGATCTTTCAAAATGTTTTAACCACAGGTGAAGCGATTCTGGATTTTGAGATCAGTGGCGAAACTCCAAAAATGCCCGGTGTAATCAGGACTTGGCTAGCTTCCTACTTTCCGATTCAGTCTGAAGCCGATGAACCCATTAGTATGGGCATTGTTGTAGTTGAAATCAGCGATCGCAAACGTGCTGAACAAATGTTAGAACTGCAAGCAGTGATTACCCGCAATATGGCAGAGGGAATTTGCCTAGTTCGTGCCAGAGATGGCGTATTTGTCTACGCTAATCCTAAATTTGAGCAGATGTTTGGCTATGAATCTGGTGAATTAATTGGTCAGCATGTATCGATTATCAACTACGGTGATGAACATAATACACCTGAAGATGTGAATCAGGCAATTAAAACTGCTGTCTTGCAACACGGTGAGGCAAACTATGAAGTTTATAATCTTAAAAAAGATGGCACTCCATTCTGGTGTAGGGCGAATGCTTCCATTTTTGAGCATCCTGAGTATGGAAGTGTCATTGTGGCTATTCAACAAGATATCACTGAGCATAAGCAAACGCAGGAAAAAATTAAAGCCTCTTTGAGAGAAAAAGAGGTATTACTTAAAGAAATTCACCATCGCGTTAAAAACAATTTAGGAATTGTCAGCAGTTTGCTGCAAATGCAGTGCAGACGTACAGAAGATCCTTTGGTGACAGCAATTTTGCGCGATAGCCAAAACCGCATTGCCTCCATTGCCTTAGTTCATGAAAAGTTATACCGCTCTGAAGACCTCGCTGATATTGATTTCGCGCAATACATCCCAGATTTAACAACTCATTTATTTGATTCCTATAACGTCAGTTCTAGCCAGATTCAACTAAAGATTCTAGTTGATAATGCTAGCCTTGACATCGAAACCGCCATTCCCTGTGGCTTAATTATCAATGAACTAGTTTCCAATGCTTTGAAATACGCCTTTGTTGGTAATCGTAAAGGGGAAATTGAGGTTAAGTTTTATCAAGAATCCGAGTCTACTTTGGCACTCATTATTCGAGATAATGGTATTGGTCTACCTGAAAATTTTGATACCAAGAAAGCTAAAACACTTGGCATAACCCTTGTGCAGGGCTTAGTCAAGCAACTAAGGGGAAAGCTCAGAATTGACTCTCACCAGGGAACACAGTTCAAAATTACTTTTACAAACAGCCGTGCATGAACACAATTGACATCCCATCAAACATACGTACAAAGGAGACAGTTAGAATCCTTGTTGTTGAAGATGAATATATTCTTGCGATCAATTTGCAAGAAAGTTTAGAGTCTTTGGGATACATTGTTTTAGATATAGCAGATTCCGCAGAAGGGGCAATTGTAAAAGCAACCGAATTACGCCCGAACCTGATTTTAATGGATATCAGATTACGGGGTGAAATGGACGGTATACAGGCGGCAGAGCAAATCTGGCATAATTTGCAAATTCCTGCTATCTATGTTACGGGGCATTCTGATAAAAGCACTGTAGAGCGGGCAACGCTGACATCCCCCTTTGGATATATTCTTAAACCAATTAAGGAGCAAGAACTCTACGTTGCCATTCAAACAGCACTCAATCGTTATGAGCGTGAGCAATTTTTGAGTTCTATCCTTCGAGGCATGGGGGACGGGGTGATCGTAGTCGATCTTCAGTTAAGCATCAAGTATTTAAATCAGGTCGCTGAAGCATTGACAGGATGGCGATGGGATGAAGCCAAAGGACGAATGTTAACTGAGGTGTTCAAGCTTGTTGATGAACAAACTCAGATCCCCACCCAAAATCCAGTTATCACAGCTCTGCAACAAGAAACTACTATCTATCTAGGCAGTCACATCTTACTAGTTGCTAGAGACGGGAAAAGTATACCAGTAGCTGATAGTGCTACTCCTCTGAGAAATAATAATGGTGTAATCACAGGAGCCGTACTAGTTTTTCGGGATGACACGCAACGAAGGCTAACTGAAGAACGCAATCTCGCAACTGAACGTGCCCAACAACTAGAAATTCAAGTGGCAGAACTCCAACGCCTCAACCAGTTGAAAGAGGATTTTCTTGCAACCACTTCTCATGAAATGCGAACGCCTTTGTCAAACATCAAAATGACCATTTCCGTGCTAGAAAATATTCTTGATCGGCAGGGTATCTTAAATTCAAACGCACTAGACTCATCTGAATCTGTAGCCCGCTACTTAACTATCTTGCGTGAACAGTGCGAACAAGAACTAGATTTAGTAGACAATTTACTGTATATGCGAATGATTGATGCAGATGTCTATCCGTTAGAATTAACTTCAATTCAACTCCAAACCTGGCTGCCTCACCTTGCCGAGTATTTTGAGGAACGGGCCAGAGCTAGGCAACAGACTTTGCAAGTTAGTGTTCCTCCAAATTTACCACCTTTAGTTACAGACTTGGCTAGCTTGACCGAAATTGTCTCAGAATTACTCAACAATGCTTGTAAATTTACTCCGCCTGATGAACAGATTATGGTGAATGTTCAAGTAATCAGTACCACAAAAAGTCTAATAAATAAAGATGCTGAATCTGATGGATTAGATAATATTCAATCCTACTTGCAAATCACAATTAGCAATTCTGGGGTGATAATCCCTAAAAAAGAACAATCTCGAATCTTTGAGCCGTTTTATCGAATTCCTCAAAGCGATCGCTGGCAACATGTCGGTATAGGATTAGGTTTAGCATTAGTGAAGAAGTTAGTAGAATATATCCAAGGCACAATTGAAGTTAACAGTTCTCAAGGCTGGACAACGTTCACAGTTCAACTGCCGTTAACCCTGCGACTTTTATAGGCAGGGGGGCAGGGCGAGAACCACATACATAAATGTAGGGCTACTGAACTAAGGGCGCATTATTTCACGCGAACAGTGCGTCGACGCTCGATAGCGTAGCGTTAGCGACGTAGGAGCGTCTGACTCGCTCTAAGCGAAGCTATGCCGCAGGCTTTACGCTGCGCTATCGAAATAAATATTTAACCAAAGAGCATAAATAAATTTATTTGCTCTGAAACCCTCTATTGCTGGAGAATTCTAGAATCTTTCTCCCTTCCCCCTTTGCCGCTTCCTCTTCTATTGCATCAATAGCATTATTCAACAAAGATAATTTTCACAACTCAAATAAGATTGCTATATTAGTCAATTAGGAAGTTTGCGAACTTGCTCGCCTGTTTACAGCAGTATATTATCTAGCCGAGCGTCAAAAATAAAATTTTTATGGGTGTTATTTGATAGTTACCATTGAGGTGATACAGCAAGTAATTTAATAACCAATTGTTGTTCTATGGGTTTAGAAAACAGATATCCTTGAGCAAAGTTACAGTTTAAACTTCTCAATTGGGCTAGCTGTTCTTGGGTTTCGACACCTTCAGCGATCGCACTCATTCCCATTGAGTTAGCAATGCCAATCATTGCTGGTACTAATCCCATGTTCTCTTTATTTTCCTGCATACGTTTAACGAAAGATTTATCAATTTTGAGTGCATTAAAAGGAAAGCTGTGTAAGTAACTCAAAGAAGAATATCCTGTACCAAAATCATCCATAATCAACTTGATTTGGCGTTGCTTTAGTTGTTTAAGAATTATTTCAATTGCATTAGTATTTTCCATGATTACACTTTCTGTAATTTCTAATTCTAGGTATGCGGGATTTATTTTATTTTCATAAATTATTCGGTCAATTTGTTCTACTAAATTAGGCTGTAAAAATAACCGTGCGCTCAAATTGATACTCATAGTTAGAGGTTCTGGTGTCACTGGATAATGTTGCCAGATGCTCAGTTGATGACAAGCTGACTGTAATACCCAAGTATTAATAGCATTAATCAAACCTGTTTCTTCTGCCACAGGAATAAATTCTATAGGAGAAACCAGACCGCGAATCGGATGTTGCCAACGTACCAAAGCTTCAAATCCAGAAATTCTGCCTGTAACCAGGGAAATAATTGGCTGATAATAAACGAGAAATTCTTGTCTTTCAACAGCCCTTCGCAGATCATTTTCTAACTCTAAAAGCTGAATAGCTTCTTGATGCATCGTTGGATTGAAAACGTGATATTTGGCTCTTCCTTGAGCCTTGGCTCGATACATGGCTGTATCAGCATCCCGTAGCAAATACTCTGGGCGATCATAATCTTTATTACCCCAACTAATCCCAATACTGGCATTCATAAATACTTCATATCTGGACAGCTTAAAAGCGAGTGATAGCTGTTGCAGAATTTGTTCGGCAACTTGAATTGCCACATTGATATCTGTGATATTTTCTAGGAGAATTCCAAACTCGTCACCGCCCAATCGTGCTAAAGTATGACTAGGTATCAGACATGCTTGGAGGCGGTAAGCGATCGCTATTAGCAATTCATCTCCCACCAGATGTCCAAGGGAATCATTGATCACTTTGAAGCGATCGCAGTCCAAAAAAAGGAGTGCAAACTGATAACTAGATTCTTCCTTGGCTCGATTTAAAGCATTTTTTAGTCGCCTAATAAACAAAATTCGGTTTGGTAATCCAGTTAGGGAATCATGCAGCGCTATGTCTAGCAGTTGACTTTGCAATTTTTGGCGGGAATTGATTTCTTCTTGGAGTTTTTGGAGAGTTTTTTCTAGCTCCCCAGTGCGCTGTTTTACCCGATCTTCCAATTCAACATTTAGCTTCAATATTTCTAATCGCGCTGACCTCAATGCCAGTTGATTTTGCACGCGCACTAAAACTTCTTGGAACTCAAAAGGTTTGGTGATGTAGTCTACACCACCAACCTTAAAGGCTTTCACTTTGTCAAAAACATCATCTAAAGCACTAATAAAAATCACCGGAATATCGGCTGTTAGCTCCCAACCTTTTAAGGTCTGACAAATTTCATAGCCATCTACTTCTGGCATCATAATATCAAGTAGAATCAAATCCGGTAATACTGTTTGAGTTGCTGTCAGTGCCATTTGCCAATTCAAGGCTTTACGAACGCTATACCCTTCCCTGGTCAATATGGAGGATAAAACCCGGAGATTATCCGCCATATCGTCAACGATCAAAATATCTTTTTTATTAGGGTCTAAATGCTCGTAATTCATTCTACGTTTGTTTTAGTCAATTCCATGATTTTCTCAAACTGGTAGTTATTCGCTAAATCCCTAAGAACTTTAAAAACTTGACTATTATCTGATGGAATTTGCTTAAGTAACTCTAAAATCAATTCATCGCTACAGCTAGCTGCGGCATAGTAAATCTGTTGGAGCCACTCAGGTGACATTTGTGATAAACGGCTCAGGAGTTCGGTAACACTGATAAATATCTGTGTAGGTTGATCGGCAACTGTTGTGTTTGTGGTTTCTACTTGGTTGGTATACTTTACACCCAAATGTTGGCTCAGTTTTTCCAATAATACTTCTTGGATGAATGGCTTGCGAATAAAATCATCACAGCCAATAGATAAAATTTTCTGGCGTTCTTCTTCAAAGGCGCTAGCAGTTAGGGCAATAACGATCGTGTGTGTATTGGAGTAACTCTGCTTTGCCTCAGATAAGTTAGAAGGAGGAGCCAAGGCTGTTGGCGATCGCTTTGTGGATGCATCATTTGCATCATTTTCCATGACACTAGTTGCTTCTAGGGTGGGGGACGCGACGCCTAGCTGGCTTTTTAAAAGGGATACTTTGAGAATTTTGGACTCGCCGGAATCTGGGAATTCTCCCGCAAGGTATTGGCTCCCCGATGACAGCATCTGTTCCGAGTTTGGGAACCTTCGTAACGCATTGGCTACCCCATACCCTATTTGTTTAGTTTGTTTAGCTTTAATTATTCTTGTTGCTTCGTAACCATCCATGACCGGCATTCGCATATCCATAAAAATTACGTGTGGTTGCCAAGATTCCCAATTAGCAATTGCTTCACTACCATCTGTAGCTTCTCTGACTTCAAAGCCAACAGATGTAAGAATTTTAACTAGCAACAATCGGCTTTCTTTGGAGTCGTCAACTACTAAGATACGGTATGCTTTCTCAGCCGGTGCTAAAGCTAAAATTTGGTATCTAATTTGATTTGTCGGGATTTCTCTGGGGCAAGCTAGAGCAATCTGAATATTAAAGGCGAATCTACTACCGACACCCGGTATACTGTTGACAGTAATATCTCCTCCCATCAGTTGCACATATTTTCGGCTAATCGCTAAACCCAGTCCCGTCCCTTGTTGGGATTTTCTGCCGATTTCGGTTTGCTCAAAAGCTTCAAACAACAAGTCAATTTCTTGTGGGGTAATACCGCAGCCAGTGTCTTGTACCTCGAAGAAGAGATGAGGGGGATGAGGAGGATATTGCTCCCGCATCTCCCCCTGCTCACCGCTCTCCCAACCAGCCTCTAATCTCACCCTTAGTGTCACCCTCCCAGTATTAGTAAATTTAATGGCATTTCCCAAGAGGTTAAGCAAGACTTGACACAGTTTATTTTCGTCCGTTTCTATGTATTTAGGAATGTTTTGTGCATATTCAAACACCAATTCTAAATTTTTAGATGCAGCACTTGCGTGTTGCATCTTTTCTAACTTCTTCAATACATGAATTAAGTCAAAGCTGTTGCTATTTAATGTAATTCTGCCAGCTTCGATTTTAGACATTTCTAGAATGTCGTTAATTAAATTAAGTAGATGTTCGCCAGATCGATTAATAATTGCTAAATTTTCTTGATGTTCGCCAGATAGGGAATAATCTCGGCTCATAACTTGGCTAAAACCGAGAATGGCATTGAGTGGGGTACGCAGTTCGTGGCTCATGTTAGCAAGGAATTCGCTTTTGGCTCGGTTGGCGGCGGTGCTTCGCGCCGCTTCACGAATGGCTGCTTGTTGTTCTTGTGCGGCAATTTTTTGCGATTGAATTAGTTCTTGTTGGGTGATTTGCAGTTGCTCGATCGCTTGCTGGAACTCTTCAGTCCGTTTTTTTACTTGAGCCTCTAAGGTGCGATTGTATTCTGCTAATAAGTTTTCTGCTTGTTTGCGTTGGGTAATATCAAAAAATGTAGCGATCGCAAAAGCAAGATTTCCTGATTCATCATAAATTGGCTTTCCCAAAACTTCAATGGGAATACTTTTGTCAGAATGGCGAATTTCCATATCATCAATCCTGGCGCTTTCCCCAAGCAATGCTCTCAATATCGGCAGGCGATCGCTGGGGTAAAGTTGATCTGTCCCAGCAAGATAAGCTTGATATACTTCTGACAATTGCTCGCTGCTAACTTGTGCGATCGCTCCTTGACCAAGAATTTGCTGCCCTATTGTATTTGTGTAATAAGGTTCACCTTCAGCATCTATGATAAATACACCTATTGGCATAGCTTCTAAAAATTGAGTTAGCCGACTCTGACTGTGAGATAGCGCCTCATTTAAGACTTGCATCTGAGCATTCTTTGCTTCTAAACTATTGAATGAGACTTGGAGTTGCTTTGCCATAGTTTCAAATGACTTGGCTAGTTCTCCCAGTTCATCGAAACGCTGAATTTCTGGTATTTCCTCCCATTCACCTTTAGCAATTTTCTTTGCTGATGTGTTTAATTCTAAAATCGGCTTAATTACCCAGCGACTAGTCAAAATTCCAATTCTTGTAGCGACTAAAAAAGCAACTATGCAGAGCAAAATAGTGATATGGGTGTTAGCGTTAATTTGCTCCATGAATTCGCCTTCGGGAATCACTGCTACAATTAGCCAATCTAAACCCAGTTGATCCCTCCAGCTTTTTACCTGCACAAAATAACGCATTCCATCGGCGGTAAAACTTAGCTGTTGCTTCTCTCCAACAAACTTAAGACTGCCAAAACGTTTGATCAAAAACTGTGTTGTGAGTCTAATTAAATAATTTTGGCTATTTAATGCTGATAGACGTTTTCCCTTACCATTCATGATGGTATATGGTGGTTCGCTAGTAGAAGAAGCCACTATTAACCCAGAACGCTCTAAAATAAAAGTTTTACCCGAATCATTAATCTTTAAATTGGCTAAAAAATTGCCTATTTGTGATAATAGCAAATCAACACTAATCACCCCAACAAATTTGCGATTTTTATCATAAACAGGATAGCTGGAAGATATGGATATAATTTCTGGTTTATCTTCCCATTGATAAATTTGACTCCAAACTCGTTTACCTAACTTGACTGGATCTGTATACCAAGCTTCTAGGCGAGGATCGTAGTTTTTAACTTCCTGTAAATGGCGGCGATTTCCTTGGTTGTCTGTAGGATAAACATAAAGTTTGCCGAGGCCATGCTTTTCGCTAACTTCATTAATTAAGAGCTTGCCATTATTTAAACGTTCAACACCGATAAATTCACCTTTAGCATTGGCAAAGCTGTTATAGCCAACATTGAAAACATGCATTTGTTTCCAAAAGTAATTACCGATGGTTTGAAAATCCGAAAGATTGAGCAAACCTAGCTCAATCGCATCTAAGTTGATTTGATTAATTTGCTTCGGGGTTGTTAAATAGCTATCAAGATGCTGTTCAATGCGATCGCAGATTTCATTTTCTAATTGATTAGCAAGCTCCGTTACCGCTTTTTGGCCGTTTTGATACGAAAGGTAGCCCACAAGTCCCACCGCGCCACAAATTTGCAATATAAAGGGCACAATCAGAACATACCTCAAGGGCATATTGGCATAAACTTTGCCAACTAAGCGATTAATAGATTTGATCGGCTGAAGTTTGGATAACATTGTTGTTTAATTCTTCCCCAGCATAGATTAGGGGTATTTTTGCCATATCAGCTACATTTAATATCAGGATAATTACGGCATATTATGCATTTACTATGACATTTATTTAAAATAATGAGTATCAAATAATACAAAAAAATATTTTTTACTTTTTGCATTGGCTAAATTCCTTTAAGGTCTAATTTTCAGACTTAGCGACGCCCATAGTGAGTTTTGGCTACAACAGCGTTTGAACTTCATAGCACTTCGTAGACATAGCACCTGAATGTACTCAGTTTTATCAGATTTTCTCGGATGAAATAAAATTTAACCGATAAGCTACAGTATGCCATTCTAAAATTCAGGTCGTCATTAGTACCTAATCCTAAATTTAATTTTTAATTGCTGATATCTTGATTTTCCGGTCTTAAAACCGTTGAATTTGTACAAAAATTAAGTACAGCAATTTTAAAATTTTCATATAAATGCAGAGTCAAAATAAATAAATCTAAAAAAATTTACTTAATATTTTTTATTTTAAATAAATGTTAATTTTATTGTATAAATATGTCAACCTCATCGCCGATTTGTAAAATTTTTCCGGCTGAGGATGGGGGTAATTGGGTATTGACACTCAATCTGTAAAAGTGATTAAAAGGCGATGAAGCAACCCAATTTGGTAGAGTTACTTGTCGCTGGGTTACAAAGATTTTTTGAAAGTTTGGGTAAGCTTTCCCTAAGTAAGAATCGCGTGTTGGGACTATACAACGCTGACATGGATTAACCCCAAAAAAATCTACATCTCCTACTCGAAAGGAGACTAAATTACCTTGTTCACTAAATAGCTGATCTTCCCAAAATGCTGGTACACCATCAATCTCGATGTTGGCACGCATTCGACGGCGTATTTCATCTACACTTAAACCGGGAAACCAAGAAGCTACTTCTGCCAATGTTGCTGTACTAATTACCGTTGGGCCAGGTGAGTGCGTATCGTCAGGAAAACCCATCAGAGAATTTTGCCTTAATGTGACAGCAAACTCAAAAAAATTACTCATAGTTGCTTCTAATGCTGGCCGTTCCTCATCAAGATGGAAAATTTGTTGTAAGTTGCCGCCTGGGATGTGCAACGAGATAGTTCTATTTGAGAGTGCAAATCGCGCTCTTATTAAATTGATTTTAGCATGACGTTTGCCATTAACAAATCTATCCTGTTCGTCAAAAATGGCAAACTCGCGGTCATGCTGTAGTGCGCCACTGGCAAGAACTCTCGCGTTCTCAACTTCAACACCATCCAGTGACTTAACTGGATACAGTAAAATATTAGCTAAGTAAGGCATCATAGCATTGAGAGGCAGAGAGCAGGGGCTAGGGGAAGAATTTCTAACTTTTGATTAATGACTAATGACTCCTCTGGTTTTCCAGAGTAAGCACTCTTGTTACTTGTTCAACCAGGGGAACGTCAATAATATTGTTAATTAGGATATATCGGCGATTTATCTATTCCTCCAATATGATTTAGAGGCCAGAACCGAACTACAGCCCGTCCAATAATATTCTCGCGGGGGACAACACCCCAGCAACGACCATCGTAACTATTGTTACGATTATCACCTAGTACTAAATATGAACCGATTGGTATAGTCTGGGGTTTCGCCAAAAAAGGTGGCTGTGGCCCTGATTGGCAAACATCAATAACTGTAGTTTGACCAGAACTAAGGTAATTGCTTTCTGGGAGGGGTTTATTATTGATATAGACTTTGCCATCCTTAAGTTGTACTTTTTCTCCAGGTAAGCCAATTACACGTTTAATAAAAGCATCTTGGTATTGTTCTTTTTGTAGCTCTTTTGTTGGCGAAAATACTACAATATCTCCCCGTTGCGGGTCAGCAAATTTATACTTCAACTTATCGACAATGATTTTATCTGCTTCCCACTGGTTTGGCGTACCATGCAGAGTCGGTTCCATCGATCCAGAAGGAATCCAGCGTGCTTCAGCAACAAAGGTACGAATTCCCAGAGCTAGAACAATGCTCAATACAATTGTTCTACCTAGCTCTGCGATCCAAGAATTATCGGGTTGTTGACTAGAGTTGTTATCAGACACTTTATTTTGCATGAAATTACTTAAACTGAAGGAAAGATGTAGGTAATTAACTCGCTTAGTGACACTTTATCTGTTAATGTTAACGGGGAAATTTTAATTTCCTAGTCATGCTCCCATCTTAAGTACCAATTTTAGATTGGGGATTTTAGATTTTAGATTAGGGTGTTTGTTGTGAGTTATGACTCGCCTCTGGTAGGCGAAACCAATATAAAATACCCAAGCCGCATCCCTTCCAAGGCTACGGTCAATCCAAAATCCAAGTTGCGCTGGAAGCGCACCAAAGGTGCAACCTAAAATCTAAAATCCAAAATTGATTGACGGGGTTCTTCATAAATTAAAAATAAACTTTTTTTTAACGCCCAGCAAAAATTGGTTACTCCGATCGCGAATAAGTTTAACCTAAAAGCATAATTCTCTGTAATACATAGCTCCCTATCTCAACTTTATTAACCTTATGTCATCTCCACAAATTTTACTGATTCGTCGCGCTCGGATAATTCTACCCAATGGGGAACTGATGATTGGGGATGTATTGACCCGCGATCGCCAAATAGTCGAAGTTGCACCAGAAATCACTGAAACGGCAGTAGCCACTGAAATTGACGCAGAAGGGTTAACTTTGTTGCCAGGAGTCATCGATCCGCAGGTGCATTTCCGAGAACCTGGACTAGAACACAAGGAAGATTTATTCACCGCCAGCTCCGCTTGTGCTAAAGGAGGAGTCACTTCTTTTTTAGAAATGCCCAATACCCGCCCTTTGACAACGACACAGCAGGCTTTAGACGATAAGCTACAACGTGCCTCACAAAAGTCCTTGGTTAATTATGGCTTTTTTATTGGGGCAACAGCAGAGAATCTACCAGATTTGCTCTTAGCAAAGCCAACACCGGGAATTAAGATTTTCATGGGGTCGATGCATGGTCAGTTGTTGGTTGATGGCGAAACAGCATTGGAGGCGATATTTGCTAAAGGCGATCGCTTAATTGCTGTTCATGCCGAAGACCAAGCTAGAATTAACCAACGCCGCCAAGAATTTGCTAATATCCACGATCCAGCCGTTCACTCGCAAATTCAAGATAATCAAGCGGCCTTGCTGGCAACCCAACTGGCATTAAAACTTTCTCAAAAATATCAACGTCGTTTGCATATTCTGCACATGTCAACTGCTGAAGAAGCAGATTTACTGCGTCAGGAGAAACCTAGTTGGGTAACAGCAGAAGTGACACCACAGCATTTGTTGTTGAACACCAGTGCTTACGAGGAAATTGGCACTTTAGCACAGATGAATCCACCTTTGCGATCGCCCCACGATAATGAAGTTCTCTGGCAAGCTTTGCGCGATGGCGTGATTGATTTTATCGCTACAGATCACGCGCCGCACACCTTAGAAGAAAAAGCTCAAGAATACCCCAATACTCCTTCGGGAATGCCTGGGGTGGAAACTTCTCTAGCTTTGATGTTAACTGCGGCGATAGAGGGAAAATGTACTGTTGCTCAAGTTGTTAACTGGATGTCAAAAAATGTAGCTGTAGCTTATGGTATTCCCAATAAAGGAGCGATCGCGCCTGGTTATGATGCTGATTTAGTGCTTGTAGATTTAAACACATACCATCCAGTCCGGCGCGAAGAACTGTTAACCAAATGCCGTTGGAGTCCCTTTGAAGGCTGGAACCTCACCGGCTGGGCTACAACCACCATTGTCGGTGGTGAAGTTGTTTATGACAAAGGTCAGGTAAATACACAAGTGCGGGGTCAAGCTTTAACTTTCTTGTAGGAAATCTTTATTTAAGCTTATGTAGTAGACAAACAATTAGACATCAAAGCCATACTTGAACGGGCAAGATTTTTATCTATCCCAAGTTAAGACTAGATCAATGCCATTTGGTTAAAGCTAAAAGACAACAATCTTTTTTTTTCCCTTTACCCTTTTACCTAAAGGTATTGACTAGTCGCTGTATCAGAGATTGCAATTTTAAATCCTGAATTTATTTATAAGTGTTTCAAGTCAAAACTTCAATAACTAATCCTTTCTTGCAATGGATTACCTATTTATTTTTCTTTTCCCTGCTTTGCATACTTGGCGGTTTCTAAAAAACTTAGCTATTCTTCCATTTGGATAAAAACAAACAAGCAAATAGAACCATATTGCGATTCATCTCATGATGCTTGTTCCCAGAAACTATGCCCGGAAACATAACTATAGAAATAATCAAAGAGAATTGCTATGTCCTTCAAGATTTTAGCTTTAGACGGTGGCGGTGTTCGCGGAGTCATTGCAGCACGAATACTTCAAGAAGTAGAGCAAGAAATTAGAAACCAGGGTAAAGGAAACTTTTTATACGAATACTTTGATCTGATTTCTGGCACTTCTACTGGTTCAATGTTAACAGGAGCGATCGCTTTAGGAAAGGAGAGTCATGAACTCATTAACCTGTATAAAGATAGAGGTCAAGATATCTTCCCGTTAGAAAGAAAAGACCGCTATAAAAACTTGCCGCCCATCATCAAATCAATTCTTGATGTATTTTCAGGGCCTAAATATTCTCATGATGGAATTATTAACGCCCTCAAAGATACCTATAAATCTACAAAAATAAAAGATATTGAAAAACCGATTATTTTGATTCTTGCTTACGATACATTATATCGTAATACAACCTTTTTTACTAATTGCCATCCCGATTTAGGAGACAGATGGTACGATGACTGTTATTTATGGCAGATATGTACTGCTTCTGCCTCAGCTCCTACTTTTTTTCCACCATATAAATTAGAACCTGTAGATAAAGAAAAATTTGGTGATTGGGAATTTCCCCACATTGATGGAGGAGTTTCTGCCAACAATCCCTGTCTTGCAGCCTTAAGTCTAGCTATGAGGATCAGTCAATCTTCAGTCTCTCCAACAATTAAGCAAAAATATAAACTGGATAATCTAAGATTGGAAGATATTTCTATTCTTTCTATTGGCACAGGTCAAACTGGTGAACCATATCAATATAAGCAAATAAGTAAATGGAGAGGTTTAGACTGGATACAAAATCTTACTAATATCTTTATGGAACCTACATCTGAGATTGATAGTACTATTTGTCGGCAAATTATGGGCGGATACGATTCTAAACGTTACTTACGGCTTCAGTTTGACTTAAATGAGACATTTAAAGCCAAGCCAGACGAGACTTATAAAGATCCTCGGATTGTATTACCTCCAGAAGAGCGAAAAAACCGATTTACAGGGGAAAAAGTCAGTCCAGAAATAGATAATGCTAGTTTGGAGATTATTGAACAGTTAATAAATACTACTGCTGCATTTATTGATAAAGGTCTTACTTACTATACCAGAGACGACTCTGGTTCTCCGATCAAGGAGGCGATCGCCTCTTTTATAAAAGATAACTAGTGCATCTACGTAGACATATTCATATCAATTAGTAAAGGAAAAAACATTTCGTATTTATACATAACTAGCGTATAAATACGAGATGTTTTCTTTAATTTATTGATATCAGTATTAATTACAGATGTGAATAGAATAATTTCTTGCTATTTAAATTAATTTTCAAATATTTGATAATTCAGTATTTCTGTGTATATATTTTGACTTTAATTTGGGTATATTGAGGATAAGGAAAAGTTAGACAACTTCTACATAACTTGCTTGATGTTGTTTAACTTGTCTCTACTAGCTTTGGCTGCTAAATAATCCAGATTTGTTCTTTTAATGACAGTAAAGAACCAATCGGGTAAAACCAAGCTGACTAAGTTTTGTAAAAACTCTTATTTAACCCAACAACAGTTTACATTTTCTTTATTTATAGACCATCTAAATCAGTTTTTAACTGATTATCGCAGCAATAAAGCTGCTGTTACAAAATTTTTTAATTTATTTTAGGTTAAGATAACAATGTTAGTAATTTACAGTGGTGAGCGTGGTAGTGGCAGATAGAACGAGTGTGGAGTTCTCCCTCGACTGTTTGCAAAAATTTTCTCGTATTACATATTAATAAAGTGACAATTCTCGTACCTAAGTCGGGAGATCAGCTTAAATCGCGGCAATAACTTCGCTAATGGCACAATTGAATGGGATGAGTTCCACTTGACGAGTGCCCTCATTCCCATAAATCAAGCTTACACTTAAATAGCTATTTGGCTTGTAAGGCAATCGTTCTGCCCATTCAACTGCCACAATTCCTGGTATGACTTCAACACCTTCCCAGTAACTTTCTAAATTCAGGGCTGCAACTTCTTGTGGTTCTAGGCGATATAAATCTAGGTGATAAAGGGGCAGGCGTCCTTCCGTATACTCATTAATCAGGGTGAAAGTGGGACTGACAATAGGTTCAGTGATTCCCAAACCTTTGCCAATACCTTGAACTAGGGTAGTTTTACCAGCACCTAAATCACCTTCTAGTAAAATTACACTGCCAGGAGTTAGGGATTCACCGAGAGTAATACCTAAGCGTAGAGTCGCTTCTGTATCTGCAAGAAAAATTTTCATAATTAGTCATTAGGCATGGGGCATGGGGCATGGGGCATTGGTTATTCACAAATGACAAATGACAAATGACAAATGACTACTTACCGTGATGACCTTTACCATACCACCGCAACAACACTTGTGCTAGTTTCTGCGGGTTGTGACGGATAACACCCGTTTCATCTTCATACAAAACATTAGCTAGAACAATCCTTCGTCCAAGCTGAGTTACGGCTTCTCTATCCAGGAAAACGGGATGGGAGTTTTGTTCGGCGTAGCGGATGAGTGATTGCTCCGACGGGGATTTTTTGTGGATTAGTACAGCATCAAATAGCCGCCTTTCTCCACAAGCAGCATCAATTGCTCTGATATGATCTGCAACAGTGTAGCCTTCAGTTTCTCCTGGTTGAGTCATTATATTGCAGATATAAATACGGGGAGCATCTGTTTGAGCGATCGCATCGGCAATTTCTGGTACTAATAAATTAGGAATCAGGCTTGTATAAAGGCTACCTGGGCCAATAATAATGTAATCAGCTTCTTTAATTGCCTTAATAGCTGCTGGTACTGCTGGAGGATTAGCTGGAATGCAACCAATTTTGACAATTTTACCGCCAGCCTTGGGAATGCTAGACTCCCCATCAATGCGGCGACCATCGGTTAATTCTGCCCAGAGACGAACATCACTAAGAGTTGCTGGTAGTACTTGTCCCCGTACTGCTAGCACTTTAGAACTGGCTGCAACTGCTTGTTCTAAATCTCCAGTAATATCACTCATTGCCGTTAAAAACAAATTACCAAAACTGTGACCTGTTAACCCATCTCCAGCCCGAAAACGGTATTGAAACAATTCTGTTAATAACTTTTCTTCATCTGCTAATGCAGCCAAACAATTGCGAATATCCCCTGGTGGTAACACTCCAAATTCTTGACGCAACCGCCCAGAAGATCCACCATCATCGGCAACAGTGACAATAGCAGTAATATTAGCGCTGTAGGTTTTTAGTCCTCTCAACAACGTAGAAAGTCCCGTACCACCACCAATTACCACTATTTTCGGGCCTCGATACAATCGATGATGGGCCAGTAAAACATCAATGAGTTCCTCTCCCCCTTCTGCTCTTAGTACTTTAGTAATTGAGCCGACAGTGCGAGTTTGCCCCCAAAGCACTAACAGCAAGCCGCCAAGCAGCACCAAAGGCCCACTAACATAGTTGGGTAAAATGTTGGTGATTACTCCCAGAAGATTCCTAAAAAACTCGATCATCCAAAAAATTGGGGTCAACTTAATCCAAATAGCTAACCCCAAACTCGCCAGCAGTACACCCCCAATACTGATTAACAACCAACGTTTTACCGATAGTCCAGGGGATAACCATTTGAACCACTGGTTAACACGATAGGAAGTACGAGAGCGCGACTGCTTTTGCAGGGCGTTGAGGACTTGTCTGAGAAAACCAATTGACATACCTGATTTACAGCAGTGCTACAAACAATAACTAACAAAAAATTTACACCACTTGGTTTAAAACACTTGGCGTGAAACTATTATATTTGTCTATTCCATTAGACTAAGAGCAAGTGGTCAAAATTGCCAGTATTCCTAGTTAAACAATACCTTAGCTTGATAAAAATGAATTTAATAGAAAAACGAATTTTAGGATTAGATCCAGGACTGGCAATTTTAGGATTTGGGGCAATTAGCTGCATACAAACTCCTAACAAGATACCAGAGACTACAGTAAATATGCTGGATTTTGGGGTAATAAAAACCTCAGCAGATGTAGAAATGGGACTGCGTTTATGTACCTTGTTTGATGATTTACACACCGTGATTGAGGAATTTAAACCAGATTTGGTTGCGATCGAGAAACTATTCTTCTATCGGATGTCAAGTACAATACTGGTTGCACAGGCGCGGGGTATAGTTATTTTAGTATTGGGCCAACGTCGTCTTCCTTATGTAGAGTATACTCCTGCTCAAATTAAACAAGCTTTAACAGGGTATGGCAATGCCGATAAGTCGGAAGTGCAAGAAGCGGTGGCGCGGGAGTTGGATTTAGATCATATTCCTAAGCCAGATGATGCTGCGGATGCTTTGGCGGTGGCTTTGACGGCTTCTTACCAGCTGTAGATTGTAAAAAGACAATAAAGTTTGTCAGAATTAAGATGCGACGCTCGTTCCTCTCTACGAGACGCTACGCGTAGCTTGCTTCCACGCAGTGGTACGCTAACGCTGCGCTATCAGTGAGGGATTTCGATCCAGCATTGATAGTTTTGCACCAAATTTTCAATTTAGTGTGGTGTTTTACCATTTATTAGACTTCTTGCATAAGTCGGGAAAAGGGTAAGGGGGAACGGGGAAAGGTTCTGTATTATCCCCTTCCCCTTTAACATGAACCCCTTTTTCCCCTCTTGCAAAAAGTACTTTTGCAAGAGGTCTATTGAGCGTTCGACTGAGCGCTCACGCCGAACTCCACCATTGACACGAAATTCAATTTCTTATTTTAATACGCTTGGGTTAAGGATTTTTGGTATTGATTTTGGGTATGTATAGACTAGCAATTGCAACGTCTCTTGCATTGGATTTGGGGCTTAACTGAAGTGTATTGTTTCTTATTTTGGCAAGGTTGCGTATGTATTATTTATTGTTAATAAAGATTCTGATTAATAAGTATTCTTAAAAATAAAACGTTATAACTATTGAAATTAATAGTAAAAATATTATATTTCAAATGCGTTTGCCTTGCTCATGTATCTGAGAGTGAATTATGTTTAAAAGCCAGCTAACAACACAATAAAAGGACTTGAGAATCTAAGGCTTATGTCGGCAGGTAAACCTTTAAATCACCAGTTTAATCTCACTTATTTAAATATTGATCATAACAATCTAACTTGATACACAAGTACACTTAACAGAAGTGGTACAATAATTACAAGTACTTAATCGTACATAAATTTTAAGCTTGCCATACCACTAAAGGTATTATATATACAAAAACTTTCTCTAAAATTCAGTACAAAGTTGCAAAAAATACTAATTTTTTACATTTTACTGAAATAATGCAATTATAAGATATTGGCTGAAGCTGCTTGAAACAAATCATTAACATTTAAAAATAGCTAAAATAGCTTACTTATTTTCTAAGTAGTTCCAAAACTGTATGTTGCAATAATGTCAACTGGAAGAATTATTATTTGATGTGTGTAAGCTTCTATGGTTAAGCGATCGCTCCAAGCATCCCTCGCCGGGATTCAACAAGCCAAAAAAGCGTTCGCTCATAAGGGGTGGACACAAGATAATTTAGCTCTTGAAGTCAACTTAAAGACTCGCCAACCAATTTGGCGGTTTTTTACTGGGCGTCCTGTTGAGCGTCATATTTTTATAGACATTTGTTCTGTGTTGTCGTTGAATTGGCGGGAAATTGCGGCTAATTCTCCAGAAGAATTCTCTGAATCAAAAGAACTGGGTAATGCTGAATTTTTAGATATTGATGCTCTAGTACAACAAGTGCAATCGCAACGCTTCGACAAAATTCAAGACCAGTGCGGCACTTTGCAGTTATTAGATGTTACTCGCCCCGTTAGAATCGACGACATTTACATTGATGTCAACATTTTGGAGGAGATTGCCAGCCTTCAGTGGTTAGAGTTTGCTGATTTGCAAAACTTTACATCAAAAGAATTTGACCGCTTTGGTTTAGGTGAAGTATCTCAGACACAAATAGCGGGGATCACAGCAGTTCAAACTTACTCAAAGCTGCGGGTGTTGGGTAAACCGGGAACAGGTAAAACCACTTTCTTACAACATCTGGCGATTCAATGCAACCGAGGGAGATTTGCAGCAAATCGGGTTCCTATTTTTGTCACCTTAAGAGATTTTGCCGACAAAACGAGAGTTGCAGGAGAGTTCAATTTACTGAACTATATTTGCGAAGACTTCCTCACCTGTGGAATTTCAGATCCATCTGTACTGGAAACTTTGTTGTTGTCAGGTAGAGTATTGCTTTTGCTGGATGGATTAGATGAAGTACTCCATCAACAGAGTAAGGGTGTCGTCAATGAGATTCGCAGACTATCTGAAAAGTCTCAAAAAAATATGTTTGTCGTCACCTGCCGCACGGCAGCTAAAGCTTTGAACCTCAGACGCTTTACAGATGTTGAAATTGCCCCTTTTAGTCAAGATCAAATTGTTGCTTTTGCTCAGAAGTGGTTTACAGCAGTTACGAAAACGAACATTGAGAATAAACAAGAACAGGCATTTGAGTTTATTGAGAAACTAGATTTACCCGAAAATTTACAATTTCAAAGACTTGCTGTCACTCCCTTGTTTTTGCATCTCGCCTGCTGGGTTTTTCATCACCAGAACAAATTTCCAACCCAAAAATCTGCTTTTTATAAGCAGTGTTTAGACCTGCTCCTAGGTAAATGGGACGAAACTAAAGCAATTGAGCGGGATGAAGTATACCAAGGTTTTTTATTACCACAAAAACTTAAGTTGCTGAGTCAAGTTGCTAGCGCGACATTTGAGCAGGGTAATTACTTTTTTGAACAACGCATTGTTGAACAACACATTAGCGATTATATCGGTGATTTGCCGAATGCTTCTACAGAACCAGAGGAATTGGAATTAGATAGTGAAGGGGTACTTCAGGCGATAGAGTTGCAACATGGATTACTAGCAGAACGAGTGCGGGGGATTTTCTCTTTCTCTTATTTGACGTTTCAAGAATATCTGACTGCTCGAAAAATCGTTGCCAGTTATAATTTACAAGCATTAAAACAACCCTTAGAACGTCTGGTGACTCATATTACTGAACCTAGATGGCGTGAAATCTTTTTGTTAACGGTTGCCATGCTACGGAATGCAGATTTTTTGGTACTGTTGATGAAGCAAGAAATTGATGCGCTAGCGGCTCAAGATCCATATTTGCAAAAATTTTTAACTTGGACAAGTCAAAAGTCTGTCGCTGCTCCTGTGCCTGCTGCAATTCGGGCGTTTTATCTTGCTCTTGCTAAGACTCCTCACCTTACCCCGTACTTTGCCCTTGTCTGCATCTTCGATCAAGATATTTTTTTGGATGCGGCATTAGATAATCTAGTAAAGGAATGCGAATCTAATTTTACCAATGTCTATGGGTGCAATGATGCTCTGAGTAGTGCTTTAGCAATTGTTCAAGATGCTGGCTTACATCAAGCTTTACAAGAACTTAAAGACCTACTGCCCGATCCAGAACAAAGTAGAGAAAGGATTCAGACATGGTGGCAAACAAGTTATCCTGCTTGGATAGAACAGTTAAAAACTGCGATCGCCAAGCATCGAATTCAGCATCACTGGCACTTCAGCCCACAGCAACAGCAAGTATTGCAACAATATTACGATGCCAATCAGTTGCTTATCGATTGCCTTAATAGCAACTGTGAAATCACAGACATTGTGCGGCAGGAGATTGAAGCCGGTTTGTTGTTGCCGATGAAAGAACTCTCCAAGCGGGAATGGCAGGGATTGTGATGAGGCAGGGGGCAGGGGGCAGGGGTGGGAGAGGAGATATATCTTAGAATGCAACAATGAGTCTTTAATATTCATTAATGAGGCTCGGAACTTCATTAATGAGGCTTTGATATTCATTAGACTATTGCAAAAATTCTTGAATCACCCCTCCCCAACAGGCATTTTCATACTAGAAGATGTTTAATTATTTAGAAGACATAGATAACATTGAGCAGCTTTTATTCATTAAGAAAAGGTATCTATGCTTGGACACAAGATTATTGTTATTGGGACTTCGGCAGGCGGACTCAAAGCACTGGGCGTAATCTTGAGTGCTGTGCCTCCTGACATTAATGCTGTCTTCTTCATTGTTCAGCACCTTGCAGCAGATAAGCCCAGCATTCTCCCCGAAATTCTTACAGATATAGGCTCTCTCGCAGCATCTCACCCGGTAGATGGAGAGTCAATTCAAAACAGGCGAATCTATATTGCACCCCCCGATTATCACCTGTTAGTCAACCAAGGCTTAATGCGTGTCGTGCGTGGGCCTCAAGAAAACCGCTTTCGCCCCGCGATCGATGCGTTATTTCGTTCAGCTGCCCGCGCTTATGGTACAAGGGTGGTAGGCGTGATACTCACCGGCTATCTTGATGATGGCACGGTGGGGTTGCAGGCAATCAAGAAACGGGGCGGAGTGGCGATCGTTCAAGACCCGAAGGAAGCAGAATACCCCAGCATGGCAAAGAGCGCCTTGCGGTATGTAAAGGTCGATTACTGCTTGCCCCTTGCAGAAATCCCAGACTTGCTAGTGCAGTTGTCAAAAGAACCCGCCGCCAAGGAGGAGGCATACCCCGTGACCGAAGAGATCGAAATTGAATCCAAGATTGCTGAACAGCAGATGAATACCCAAGAGTTTTTGGAGAGTGTAGAAGCGATCGGGACTCGAACGACTTACACCTGCCCTGAATGCAACGGCAGCATCTGGCAAATTGGCAAAGGAGAGCCGCTACGGTTTCGCTGTCACACGGGGCATTCCTTTACAGCTAGTGTGTTCCTGGCAGAGCAAACTCAGAATCTTGAAAATGCGCTGTGGTCGGCTGTGCGAGTAATGGAGGAAAAGGTTACATTCTCGCGTCAAATGGCAGAACGGATGAGAAACTATAATTTAACTAGTGCCGCAACAAAATATGAAGATCATGCAATAAATTTAGATAAGGAGGTATCTTTAATTCGAGATATCATTCTCAATGGCTTTGCCACGAAACGAACTATTGCCGCAATAGAGGAAGAACAGCCGGAGTAGCTGGAGGCTGAACCTTCTTTAATCACTATCGTTATAAAAATCTAAAATTTTAAGGAATACTAGTACGCCACGGCGTAGTAGAGCAACCATTTAAAATTCCTAAAAAGCTTATTCCATAATAGTTTTGACTTTTTTACCCTGAGCGCAGCCGAAAGGTGACTTTTGACTTCCGCCTTGCAGTACTAGGTTGTAAAAAGTCTGCTTATATCGTCTGCAAATCTGCCTCATTGAGGAGTATCATCGTTTCTGCACCAACTCTGCCAAAGTCAGGTTCTAGCCCTAATGCCATCTCAATGAGATACGTCCATGTGCCAGATTCAGGTTTGTAGCTTCGTACAATCCCTTCTCCACCAACAAAGCTCACCCATTGGGTATTACGAAACTTAGGCAGCTTTATAAAGGTTGCAGTCATGCGTAAAACTCCTCAATTCATAGTTGATACCTACTGTTTTAATAGAATGAATTAAATATGTTTTGTATCTTTTTAAGTAAAGATGTTAAATATCATCTATAACTTTTGAATGTTTTAGATGCAGATTAAACAATTTATACGTAATTCAAACACACAAGCATTTTCGTGCAGAACACAAGCACTTTCGTGCAGAACACAATTGCGTTCGTGCAGAACACAAGTGCTTTCGTTCAGAACACAAGTGCTTTCGTCCAGAACACAAGTGCTTTCGTCCAGAACACAAGTCTTTTATAAAAAATTAGTTCCCTAACTCCTCAAAGAAGTTAGGAATTTGGACACCGCACATTTTTACAAATCAAATGTTGTATTGCTATACAGCAGATTTCAGGTAAATGAAGTACATATATAAAACCCAAAACCTTGTAGAGACGTAGCAGTGCTACGTCTCTACACAATACTGCTCGGTTAAGAGTCGATCCCCCCAACCCCCCTTCAAAAGGCTACCGTGTATACACAAGTCGAATTACCCCCCTTAATCCCCCCTTGTAAAGGGGAAAACCGAAAATCCATTTCCCTCCCCGTAAAAACGGGAGGGTT
>NZ_JAVRBU020000002.1:0-391062 GCF_034531135.2 Nostoc sp. CmiVER01 | reverse complement strand
GTCGAATCCCCCCCCTTACCCCCCCCTTGTACGGGGGTAAACCCGGAAAATATTTGCCCCTCCCCTTTAATGGGTGTGGTTTTGGGGGGGTAAAAACCCAGATTATTGAGCCAGTTCAGACTTGTGTATACACCGTAGCCTTCAAAAGGGGGGCTAAAAATGCCTTATTTTCCCCCTTTTTAAGGGGGACTAAGGGGGATCTCTGATGACTATGCACCTTAACCGAGTAGTATTGCGTCTCTACATGTATTCGATTAGAGCGCAATCTGCTGTATTTGATAACAGTACCCACAATTACGAATTACGTTAGCGAGTATTCGAGCGTCATTACGAATTATCTGTGATTCGTCCACTCAAATTTGCAATCATCAATACCAATTGAGTCAGTTGAATCGGTTTAGCTAGATGCATTTGGAAACCAGCATCAATCGCCCTTTGGCGTTCTTGCTCGGTGACATAAGCACTGATTGCTGCTGCTGGAATTTGTCGCTCGGCTTCAGTTTCAAGCTCTCTAACCTGACGAATTAGAGAGTAACCATCCTCCTCTGGCATCCCAATATCTGCTAGAAGCAGATCATATCTGCCAGGAGATTCAGTTAAAGCCGCGATCGCTTCCCTTGCCGATGTAACAACCACTACTTCAGCCCCGAAATCTTCTAACATCCACTGGATTAAGTCGCGGCTATCCTTTTGATCGTCTACAGCCAAGATGCATAACCCTTCAAGGGTAAGGGATGAATTTTTACCATCTAATGAATCTGGAGTCTCAGATAAAATGCTCGGCTCTAAATAAGTTGGCGGTGTAATCTCCGGCGGCATTGAGCGCAGAGGCAGCCTGATGATAATTGTGGTTCCTAGTTCTTGGCCTGGACTTTGCGCTTGAACTGTTCCACCGTGAAGTTCGACAATATGACGAACGATTGACAAGCCCAATCCAAGCCCCTGACTCGTTTTGCTACTGCTGGAATCTCCTTGACGGAAGCGCTCAAACACATACGGCAGCAAGTCTGCCGAGATGCCAATTCCTGTGTCGCTGACTCGAATCTCGGCGTGACTATATACAGCTTCGAGCATAACTCCCACTCGCCCATCGGCTGGAGTGAACTTAATCGCGTTAGAAAGTAAATTCCACATAACTTGCTGTAAACGGTCAAAATCTCCGACAACTATCGCCGAGTTCAACTGTGAAACAATTTGAATACCTTTCGCCTCTGCGGAAAATTGGATAGACTCAATGGCGGCATTCACTACTGAGACTAGATCGATGAGACGAGTGTTTAAATGAAGCTTTCCACTCGTAATTCGTGAGAGATCCAGAATATCATCGATTAACTGAGCCTGCACATTAGCACTCCGCTCCACCACTTCCCAGGCACGAGCGACTGCTGAAGAATCTAAATCACGGGTGCGGACGAGTTGCGCCCAGCCGAGTATAGTATTAAGCGGGTTACGAAGTTCATGGGACAAGTTCGACAAGAATTCATTTTTAGCTTGGTTGGCATTTTCCGCCTCTTGACGGGCTGATTGCTCCTGTGCCAACAACTCGGTTCGCTCTAACTCAAACCGCTTGCGATCGCTAATATCTTCAATCGCTAGCAAAATCTTTTGGCTCTCTCCCTGTTGAGCAATTTTCCAACCATTAAGCAGCATAGTTTTCTGCCCTATCTGCTCAAAACGATGCTCTACCTCCAAGTTTTGAATAGTGGTATCATTGGCGAGAATGTCTTCTAGGATCTGTTGTAGTCCAGGTAAGTTCCACTGACCGTTCCCTAGTTCAAAAATCAGAGATTGCGTTGTCTCTGATGGTGAAACCTGAAATGTTTCATAAAACGAGCGATTGGCTTTGTTCACTCGCAAATTAGAATCAAGCACGATTAACGGCACTTGTACCGTCTCCACAATCGCTTCAGCGTAATTCCGGGCTTGTTCTAAGCTTGTGGCATTGCGTTTAAGACCATCAATATCTATTAACACCAACACTATTCCGTCAATCTGGTTTTCTGTGGTGCGATAAGGACGGATGCGGAGGTTATACCAATGTCCCCCAAAGGTTTGGACTTCTAATTCTTTAATGCCGAGTGTGTCAAGTACCTCTAAAATTAGAGCTTCTAAATCAGGAATATTCAGATTCGCTCTGATATCGCTCAAAGGTCGTCCAGCATCGGTGGGAATTAAATTGAAAAGCCGTTGCGCCATTGGCGTAAAACGTCGAACCCGTAAGTCCGAAGTCAATATCAAAATAGGAATATTGATACTGGCAAGCAAATTCGTCAGATCGTTGTTAACTTGGTGTAATTCCAGATTTCGAGAGCGAAGTTCTTCATTGGTTGTGTTGAGTTCTTCGTTGGTTGCTTGAATCTCTTCTTTAGCAGTTTCTAGCTCCTCATTGGTGCTTTGCAACTCTTCATTGCTGGAGAGGATTTCTTCATTAGCAACTTTCAGGTCTTGATTGATGTGTTCTTGATCTTGGATCACCGCTTGCAGATACTCTTGAGTCGCAGCCTTCTCTTGGTGGGCATTTGCGAGTTCTTGCCTTAGTCGAACAATCTCCTGCTCTAAGTTTAGCTGCTCAAGGCTCTCAGGATTTACCGCGTTGAGATTCTTAACTACGGGTGGGGCTTCTTCAAATAAAACCACAAAGTATAATTCTTCGTCAGTGGAACCCTTGAATGGAATTACCTCAATATTGATGATTCTTGAAAGATCGCCCTCTTCAATTCGTAACCCTTGCTTTTTAACTAGAGTTTTTTGCCGTTGTGCCTGATAAATTGTGGCGCGTAGCTCTACAAGCAAGCCTTGGCGCACCATTTTAAATAAGTTGAGACTCGGTTTTCCAGGTGAAAGTTTTAGGTAGAGATCGATTTCTCCCCGAAGTTGCAGCACTTCCATTTTGTTGTTGATTACTACACCCACTGGGGCATAGTGATTCAAAATCAGTTGGTCAGTTTTTCTGTCTAAATCAAACTCATTTGATGGATTCTCATTGGTCAGCTTGGGTTCGTCCACTTTTGTGATCGGATAATTGCTGGTAACGAACGATAGAATTGGACGATTTGCAGTTAGCTTTTTGGCATAGATTTTATTCTTTTTATCTATCTGAGTAAACAACTCTGAATATTTACCAGTACTTTCTGAAGTCCCTAGCAGCAAAAAGCCAGTCGAGTTGAGACTGTAATGGAAGATGGGCAATATCCGTTTTTGCAACGTTTCGTCTAAGTAAATCAGTACATTCCGGCAGCTAATTAAATCTAAGTTAGAAAAAGGGGGGTCGCTACCTAAGTCTTGTCGAGCAAACACACACAGTTCGCGGACAACTTTACTAATTTGATACCCACCACCTTCAAGAGCATTAAAGAATCTGCGGCGGCGCTCTGGTGAGACTTCCACCATTTGATTCTCTATATAAATGCCCGATCTTGCTTTGTCAATAGCGATCTCGCTGATGTCTGTGGCAAAAATCTGGATTGGCGGCGGGGTGATTTTATCCGACAAAAACTCCAGCAAGGAGATGGCGATGGAATAGACTTCTTCGCCCGTGGAACACCCAGCTACCCAAATCCGAATCGGCAACTCTACTGATTTGTTTTGGATGATAGTGGGAAAGACTTGCTCTTTTAACAGTTGAAATGCTTCGGGGTCGCGGAAAAAATAGGTAACGTGGATCAGAATTTCTTCATAGAGCGCTCTGATTTCACTCGGATTTTCTTGCAAAAACTTGGCATAATCCTGCAAGCGTTCTAGTTTATACAACAGCATTCGGCGTTGGATTCGGCGATCGAGGGTGTTGGGCTTGTAGTGGCTAAAGTCAACGCTAGTTAGCGATCGCAATAACATAAAAATAGTCGCAAGGGCATCACCCTGTTCGGACGGCAGCTTCTCAACCGCAATCACTGATAATGATTCAGAAATAAAAGGATTGCGACTGAGGTTTATCAGTTCTTCGGCAATTTTTTGAGGCGGCAGAATAAAATCAACATTCCCACCGGCAACAGCAGTATTGGGCATACTATCGAATCTTGCTGTGTCTTCGCACTGAGCAAAAGTCACGCCTCCGGCTGCTTTGATTGCCTTTAGCCCTAGTGAACCGTCTCCATCAGCTCCAGATAAAACCACTGCGATCGCTTTGTGCTTTCGATCTGCTGCCAACGAACTAAAAAACGCATCAGCAGGCATATATTTACCCTGAACTTTCTCTCGCGGCGTGAGTTGCAACACTCCACTAGATAAGATCATCTTTGTGTTAGGCGGAATAACGTAGACTTTGTTAGGTTCTATAGTCAGGCCGTCTTGGACTTCAATGACGGGCATTTGAGTTTCTCTTGCCAGAATCTCGCTCAACAGACTTTTGTGGTTAGGGTCTAAGTGTTGAATCAGCACAAATGCCATCCCTGTATCGGTAAGCAAATATTTGAGCAACTCCGTAAACGCCTCTAATCCACCCGCAGAGGCGGCAATACCAACGATAGGAAATAAAGCATCTGCACTATCTTGTTGCTCTACGTCGAACGCTTCATTAGCGGTAGATTCAGATACAGGTTGGTCAGAGGCTTGATCGGATGTCATAGGATGAAGTTTAGGACTGCAATAATTTGGCAGATTCAGTTTGTATTTTAGAGCAGTTTACATACTTGCCTTGTATATAATAATAGTTTAAATACAAGTTAAATAAGCAATCTAAGTTTCCTAAATCCAAGTCAGTGCCAATAAATAAGAAACTAGAATAAATCCAATACCAATAATTCCACTACTTAAAAGCAAAACTAATTGATTCAAAATCGACATTTGATAATTCGTGAGATTAATCTTATCGTTTATCAAGTTCATTAATAGCGGTTTAAAAATAATTATCTCCACAAATAAATGACCCATATCATTACTTCTAAAGAGTTAGACTACTATATCTAAGACATTCATTAAAGCTAGTTAGCATGAGGATGAGGATTATTAGCAATTGCTAAAATGCCAAGTACCGCAACAAAATCATCAACAACTACGGGTTTAGCAAAACATAGACTAAACCCAGCTAAAAGAGCGTGTTGATACATATCTTCTGTTACAGTGTTTGTTAGAGCGATCGCTGGTACTACTTTGCCTCGCTCTCCCGTAAGTGTTCTCACTTGCTGAATTAGAGCATAGCCATCATCATTTAGCGTGGAAATATCGCTTAAGAGAACATCAGGTTGCCATTGCACAAATATTTCCAGAGCTTGTCCTAAAAATGCCGCTTGCACACTTACACCATAGAATTGCAACATCGGCATCAACGAATTGCAGAAATTGACATCATTATCTACAAGCAGTACTCGTAGCCCTTCTAGGGATGAAGGATTAGTAGGAAATTGATTATTTTTATACATCAAATTTTCACAATTGAGGTTTTTTTGAGCTTTAGAATGTCCTTACGCAATCAATACGGTTCGGATAAGCATTTTTTACTTTCCTTGTGGTCTGGGTAAAGGGTAAGGGGTAAAGGGTAAAAGATGTATTCAAAACCTTTCCCCTTTAACCGAACCGTATTACTTACGCAATACATTAAATTGGATAATTTATTTTTTCTAGTTACCCTACAGATACTAGCTTTCATGGCAGCATTGCTAATTTCAACTATCTATTTGATACATAAAAATAATTTTTATTAACACTTTTTACTTTAACATCCTATTGTTAAAGCTGAGGTTTTAGATAATGTATAAGTTGTATATTTTGTATAAATTTAGCAAGAATTTTTATTAAAATAAACATTCAAATTATTCTGATGCCTAGTAACTACTAGCAACAATTATTAATTATGTCTAAAGAAGTAGAGTTTTTATATCGTTCGGGAGTAGTTAAAACAACTTTCAATAATATTAGAACTTATGCAAAATTATGAAAAAACGAATTGCAAAGGACGCAAAGGACACGTTCGCCCTTAGCGTTCTTGAAGGGTAGGAATAAGAGTTTGAGAGAGTTTTTACGTAAGTCCTAAATATATACTTGGTTTTTATAGATGAGTTCAGTCTCTCTTATAAAATTTGCACTTGCGACTTCGACTTACATGTTGTGTAGAAAGAAATCTTAAATCCAGCCCAATACGGTTTGGTTTAGGTGCATAGTCCTTAAAGATCCCTCTTAGCCCCCCTTAAAAAGGGGAAAATAGAGCCATTATGAGCAAGCCTTTTTAAGAGGAGTTGGGGGATCAAGTCTTATCCAAACCGTATTTAAATTCAGCCTCCATTTCAATAACTTAACTTTTTTGAAGAAAAATATGATTAAGCAGTCAATGATTATTATCCTAATGGGTGTATCCGGCTCTGGCAAAACCACTATAGGAAAACTGCTAGCAGAATCGTTAGAATGGGAGTTTAGTGATGCTGACACTTTCCACTCGCCAGAGAATGTTGAGAAAATGCGGCGGGGTATCCCTCTGAGTGAAGCTGACAGGATGCCTTGGTTACAAGATTTGCAAACAGCCATAAAACATTGGCTGCAAGAAAATAAAAATGTGGTGCTGGCGTGTTCGGCTCTAAAAGACAGTTATCGGCAATTTTTGGTATTGGATAGCGAACGCATCAAGCTAGTTTATCTTAAAGGGTCTTATGAGTTGATTCAAATACGGTTGCAAGAGCGTAGCAATCATTACATGAGCGAAAAACTTCTCAACAGCCAGTTTGATACTCTTGAAGAACCATTAAACACCATATCTATGGATGTTGCACAACCACCCCAGGTTATTGTCCAAAATATTAAAACGGCTTTAAGAATTTAGTTTATTGCTTATAACCGGAAGATTAAGATTAATCACATCTTTATGAAAACACGAACTTTTAGCAACCAAATTACATCAGATGTAAATCTAAAGAAATTTTAAAAGTAACCACATAACTGGAGTGGTAGGAGAAAATAAGTGTTTCTAAGATTAGCGCAACAACATCAGGAATTCATTCAAGACTTGGTAATGAACTTGCAAGCCTTGACAATTACCCTTGATGGGCGTGGTTATACTGCGTCTTGTTATACATGCGGTGACCAAATGCAGAGTGCTTCATTTATGGTTAGCCTGGGAGAAAAGCACCTGATTCGGTTTTTAGTGTCTGATTATGGGATTACTTGGATGGAGTTATGGGACGATCGCGAATTAATGAAGTTAGAGGGTGCAGAAGCCATAAACAAGTTACAAGAGTTAGCTAATATTGTCAAGTATTCTCATACTATACAATTGACAAATTAACACTTCCTAACTAAGGTTGACAAAACATTAACTTTCCACTTTTAGTTAGTTCTCAAAAAAAGACAAAATGATTTTCATATATGGGAACGGCTATATTCTTCTACTCCTATAAGATAGATTTAAAATCAGATTTTTTACTCCTATAGTATTAATTTTACTTAATTCGAGTTGAGCTAAACATTACTTAATTTTTGCAAATTCTCTAGTAGTGAAATATTAACCACATAGAGATAAGAATAGTTTTATTGATTTGTAAAGTTCAATAAACCGGAATCATATTTGCAGTAATGCAGGTTAAACTAAAACAATCTAAAAGGAAATACAAATTTCCAATTTTGATAAAATCAGGTTCTAGTAAGTTTGATTAAAAGCTCTTTTTAGCTTACACACTTCCAAATATAGTTTCGCCAACAATGTGATTTGTTGAGGTAGTGTAGCGTATATTGTTTTGCTTTAAAAAGAAACCATCTAATTTAGAGCAATTAATAGCACTAGCTTAAATTATATCACATTATTAGAAACATTTGAAAGTAGTTTAAGTTGCCAAAACTAGCAGTAGTACTAGGTTATGTCTGAATTTTTTAGACTTAGCTCATATTGTAATAACTTGGCAAAAACACATTGTAATAACCTTTTTGAGATTGAAATCCGTTGTTAAAAATAGATAAAAATGAAAAGAATTTCGATCATAGCTGGCATATTAGGTTTTGCTATTGTTGGTTGCACAAATGGCGCTCAAAATGACAACACAGCTATTAATACTGGTACTAACACTGCAATTAATACTAGTGCAGAAACTAAAATTCCTACTGGAACTAAAAAATTACGAACAGTTGGCTTCACCGTTGGCGATCTAAGTAACCCTTTCTTCGTGGTTATGGGACAAGCAGTTGAGGCAGAAGCGAGGAGAATTGGCGGAAAAGATGTCACCGTTATTGTAGCTTCTAGTGCCTATGATCTCAATCAACAAGCCAATCAAATTGAAAATTTTACTGCTGCGAATGCTGACATCATTGTTTTGAATGCTGCTGATAAAAGGGGAATTAGACCAATAGTTGAAAACGCGAAACGAGCAGGTAGAATTGTTATTGCCGTAGACACAGGCGCTGAGGGAGGTGTGGATGCCACCATTACCACTAATAATGTCCAAGCTGGAGAAGTTAGTTGCAAATATATTGCTGACCGCCTCAAAGGTAAAGGTAATGTAGTAATAGTTAATGGGCCGCCCGTAGACTCGGTGATTCAGCGAATTAATGGCTGCGAGAATGTATTATCCAAATATCCCGATATCAAAATCCTTTCTAAAAACCAGAATGCAGAGGGTAGTAGGGATGGAGGACTCAGAGTTATGAGTGATTTGCTCACAACCTTTCCCAAAATTGATGCTGTTTTTGCCATTAACGATCCGAGTGGACTTGGCGCACAACTAGCAGCAAACCAAGCACAACGCAAAGAATTCTTTATTGTCGGGGTTGATGGTGCGCCAGAAGCAATCACTGCGATCGCTGCTAAAAATAGTTTATATGCCGCAACTGCTACTCAAAATCCCCGAGGAATGGCCCAAAAAGCAGTTCAAGTTGGAAACGACATCTTAAATGGTAAAAGACCTCAGTCACCCACCATTTTGATTCCCGTTAAATTGATCACAAAAGATAATGTCAGCACAGAAAAAGGCTGGTAGATAATAATAATTGTGAATTTTTTATTAACAATTATTATTACTCTGAGTTGAGTCTTTTGGTGCATTGACAGACTTTTTGCACATACTCATGATGTATATAGATACATCTGCAAAAAGCTCTAAATTTTGGAAGACGAACTTTAGAAGTTTCCAAGATAGCGGTCGATTTTAAAAGATGATTTTGTGATGATTTTAATTTCACATCAAACAAATGTGAGTTGATTGATTGATAACTCACAGTTGCAAATTTTCAATTCTTTTTAAACGTTCTGCTCATGACAACAACTATTGAAAACTCATTTTCTGATACACCAACCACTACTCCGGTGTTAGAAATGCAGGGGATTACGAAACGCTTTCATGGTGTATCTGCACTTCAAAATGTCAATTTGACAATTTATCCAGGAGAAGTTCACGCCCTGATGGGTGAAAACGGAGCAGGTAAAAGCACATTGATGAAAATCCTAGCTGGGGCTTACATTGCCGATGAAGGAGAAATTCGCATCAATGGTCAACCCCTGAAAATTACCGATCCGGCCACAGCACGTAAGGCGGGTATTAATCTTATTTATCAAGAACTGAATGTTGCACCTAATTTAACCGTTGCCGAAAATATATTTATGGGTAGCGAGTTGCGGCGAGGTCAGCTTTTAGACCGCAAAGCTATGCAACTGGAAGCAGAGCAAGTGTTGGAAAGCCTTGGAGCCAATTTTACAGCGCAGACTGTGGTTGGTACTTTATCGATCGCAGAACAGCAGCAAGTAGAAATTGCTAGGGCGTTGAAAGACAAAAGCCGCGTTTTGGTAATGGATGAACCAACAGCAGCCCTGTCTGACCGCGAGAGTGAACATTTATTTGAGGTAATTCGCAAACTGCGGCGTGATGGCATAGCCATTATCTACATCAGCCATCGGATGGAAGAAATCTATGCCCTAGCTGACAGGATTAGTGTACTGCGCGATGGTCAATATATTGGCAGTCTGACACGCAGTGAAATTTCTCCCCAACGATTGGTGCAGATGATGGTCGGTCGCTCCATGCAAGACTTTTACGAACATCAACGACAAATGCATCCGGGCCCAGTCGTGCTGGAAGTCAGAAATATGAGCGATACGCGAAAGAAAGTTGAGCCGACTAGTTTTAAAGTTCATGCTGGAGAAATAGTTGGTTTAGCCGGGCTGGTTGGTGCAGGACGCACAGAACTATCTCGGTTGGTTTTTGGTGCAGACCGCAAAGCCAGTGGTGAAGTATTCTTAAACGGCAAAAAACTGGAAATTAATACACCCAGTGATGCCATTGCAGCAGGAATTGGCTACGTTCCAGAAGACCGCAAAGACCAAGGTTTATTTCTGGAGATGAGCGCCCGCAAGAATATTGCTATCAATACACTCAAGCAGGATGCAAAGGCTGGAGTTGTTAACTGGGGTTCAGTTAATCAGTTGTCAACAGACGCAGTGGAAAACTTTAATATCCGCCTAGCCAATTTGGAAATTAGAGCATTGGATCTTTCTGGTGGTAATCAGCAGAAGCTACTGCTAGCGCGTTGGTTAGCCATTAAACCGAGAGTTTTGATGTTAGATGAGCCTACACGCGGTGTAGATATCGGTGCCAAAAGCGAAATTTACCGAATTATGAGCGAATTGGCAGCACAAGGTGTAGCTATTTTAATGGTTTCCAGCGAACTAGCGGAAATTGTTGGCATGAGCGATCGCGTCTTAGTGATGCGAGAAGGCCAGCTAGTAGGCGAACTGGACGGCAGTCTTGGTCAAGAAATTACCCAAGAAAAAATTATGCACTACGCAACCGGAGCATCGGAGGTATTAGAATCATGAGTCAGACCGTTAGACCGCCTGCGAATAAATTAGCCAACGATCCTGCATCCCGTAACCGGAAATCAATTAGCAGTCTTTTGGAAGTTGCAGGTATTCTGCCAATCCTAATAATTATCTGCATCTTATTTGCATTTCTTTCTCCCAACTTCCTTACAGCCGGTAACATCGTTAATGTCTTGCGTCAGGCATCAATCAATATTGTGCTGGCGACAGGAATGACCTTTGTAATTCTCACCGGAGGTATTGACCTTTCTGTTGGTTCAATCTTAGGTGTTTCTGCCGTAGTTGCCTTATTAGTATCGCTACTGCCAGCTTTGAGTTGGGCAGCCGTGCCTGCTGCGTTGCTAGCAGGATTGCTTTTAGGCTTAATCAACGGCGCTATCATCACCTTTTTGGATGTACCACCTTTTATTGTCACATTGGGTTCACTTACAGCCTTGCGGGGTCTGGCCTTTTTAGTTGCCAAAGGAACAACACTGATTAACCTGGATATAAATTTTGCTTGGGTGGGTAATACATATCTCGGCCCCTTTCCTTGGCTAGTGATAATTGCGCTACTGTCTGTAATAGTTAGTTGGTTTGTGCTGCGGCAAACTGTTTTAGGAGTGCAGATATATGCCGTTGGAGGTAACGAGCGGGCAGCCAGATTAACAGGCATTAAAGTGAATCGTGTCTTGCTATTTGTCTATGGCATTAGTGGATTACTGGCAGGTTTAGCAGGAATCATGAGTGCCAGCCGTCTTTATAGTGCCAGTGGCATCTTAGGTCAAGGTTACGAATTAGATGCGATCGCAGCTGTTATTCTAGGTGGAACCAGCTTTACAGGCGGTATTGGTACTATTGGCGGCACACTTCTAGGTGCATTAATTATTGCTATTCTCAACAACGGTTTAACCTTGTTGAACCTATCTTACTTCTGGCAACTAGTTGTCAAAGGACTAGTAATTATTTTGGCAGTTGTAATTGATAGACTCCGCAGACGTTCCAGACGGTAAAGAATTTCTTGGGGAATTAGGCATTGAGAATAGGGGATGAGTATTTAATACTCGCCAACTAGTCTTTGATACTCGCTAACGAGTATTTGATACTCGCCAACTAGTATTTGATACTCGTGAACGAGTCTTTGATACTCGCCAACCAGTCTTTGATACTCGTGAACGAGTCTTTAATACTCGCCAACCAGTCTTTGATACTCGCCAACCAGTCTTTGATACTCGTGAACGAGTCTTTGATACTCGCCAACCAGTCTTTGATACTCGTGAACGAGTCTTTGAACTCCATTAATTGGTTTCTACTCTCCTGCCCCTACTCCCCACTCCCCACTCCCAATATATAAACTATGTCTTCCACTACTATTCGTCGTAAATCCAATACATTTTATGTCATTTTGATTGCTGGTGCTGCTGCCCTCGGCGGCTTTCTATTCGGTTTTGACACTGCTGTAATTAACGGCGCGGTTTTATCTCTAGCAAAAGCTTTTAATACCAGTAGTTGGGTAACTGGACTAGCAGTATCCTTAGCTTTGCTGGGGTCTGCCATAGGAGCCTTCTTTGCTGGACAGATTGCAGACCGTTATGGTCGAGTCAAGGCAATGGTGGTCGCTTCAGTATTGTTTACTATTAGTGCCATTGGCTCTGGGATTGCCTTCACTATCTGGGATTTTATCTTTTGGCGACTATTGGGTGGGATTGGAATCGGCGTTGCTAGCGTCATCGCGCCAGCTTACATCGCCGAATGTTCTCCTACCCATTTGCGGGGAAGGTTAGGATCTCTGCAACAATTAGCGATCGTAGTAGGAATTTTCGTCGCTTTATTGAGCGACGACTTTATCGCTGTATCAGCAGGTTCCGCAGACTCGCCGTTTTTGTTTGGGGTTGCAGCTTGGCGCTGGATGTTTTGGACAGCAGTTCCACCAGCAGTATTTTACGGAATGATCGCTTTCACAATTCCTGAATCTCCCCGTTACTTAGTTGCCAAAGGACGAGAGCCAGAAGCTGCTAACGTTCTGACCAAGATTTTGGGGGGTGACGTGCTGCCAAAAATTGAAGAAATTCGGCAGACAGTGCTTCAAGAACGCCAGCCTAAATTTTCTGACCTTTTAAGCAGAAGTGGCGCACTCCTCCCCATTGTTTGGATAGGAATAGGCTTATCTGTATTACAGCAATTCGTTGGTATTAATGTAATCTTCTACTACAGCAGTGTTTTGTGGCGTTCAGTTGGGTTCTCAGAAAAAGATTCCCTAACGATCACAGTGATTACAGGAGCCGTCAACATTATTACAACACTGATTGCGATCGCCTTTGTAGATAAATTTGGTCGCAAGCCCTTGCTTATACTAGGGTCGATTGGCATGACCTTGACCTTGGGAACGATGGCTTATCTTTTTGGCAACGCTCCCCTAGATGCTGCTGGGAACCCCAATCTCACTGGAAGCGCCGGGACTCTGGCTCTCATTGCAGCCAACCTCTATGTATTTTGCTTCGGTTTCTCCTGGGGGCCAGTGGTTTGGGTACTGTTAGGAGAAATGTTTAATAATAAAATCCGAGCGGCTGCACTTTCAATTGCTGCTGCAATGCAATGGGTTGCAAATTTCCTTGTCTCCACAACATTTCCTCCTATACTGAAAAATTTTGGTCTAGGTTCTGCCTATGGACTCTATACAATTGCAGCAGCTACCTCATTCTTTTTTATTCTCTTTTTTATTAGAGAAACCAAGGGAATTGAGTTAGAAGATATGTAATTCGTATCTCTGTATCCTCTGCGGCAAGCACCTACGCATCGACCAACCGCAGAGGCAAAAGAGACGCAGAGAAAAGAAAGATTTTCACAAATAATTTAAAAAAAAGAATGCGACAAATAGACCACTTGTAGAGACGCGATTCATCGCGTCTTTACCCAATGATGTGTTGCAATCATCAATTGAAATCGTATAAAAATTAATTTTAGACAGTTTTAAGTATTGTTTAATTATCAATTAATAATCAATCAATCGTTCATAAAATTGTTTTAATTAAACTAAATATCAGCTTCTAATATGTAAATTTAACGCTGATTATTTTAGAAGATAAAAGCTTTTATTGTAATGCTATTTTTTATCTACAAAATCATAAAAAAACCATTATCAAGCAATAAATCAATGCTAAAAATTATTTTTCATAGCTTTTTTATCTTATTTTTGGTAATTCCAGCAGTTTGGGCAGCACCTCCCAAAGATGATTCTAATGCAGCAGATGCTAATAGAAATTTAGAGGGACAAGTTAATTCTGTTTCCCAACTTTCTGATATCAAACCGAGCGATTGGGCATTTCAGGCATTGCAATCGCTGGTGGAACGTTATGGCTGTATTGCAGGTTATCCTAACGCAACCTATCGCGGCGATCGCGCCTTGAGTCGTTATGAATTTGCAGCTGGTTTAAATGCCTGTTTAGACCGGGTGAATGAATTAATTGCTGCGGGTACTAATGATTTAGTTAAAAAAGAAGATTTGACAGTGTTGCAAAATTTGCAAACAGAGTTTGCGACAGAATTAGCAACTCTGCGTGGGCGGGTGGATACACTGGAGGCACACACAGCAACGTTGGAGGCACAGCAATTTTCTACTACTACCAAGCTGACTGCTCAAATTATTACCGCCGTTAGTGATACTTTTGGTAATAGGGTGGGTGGCGATCGCGATGATTCTCGCCCTTACTTTGCAAACCGGGGTCGTCTCAACTTAGAGAGTAGCTTTACCGGGAAAGATTTGTTGCGAGTCCGGCTAGAGTTTGGCAACTTTGCTAATTCTAATGGTACAAGCCAAATTGCCGCCGCCACAGGTACAGGCATGACCCGCCTGAACTTCGATTATGATAGCAACGAGACACTTCTTATTCCCCACATCCGTTACTACTTCCCAGTCAGTGATTCTCTTAACTTCGTTGTTGGGCCCACAGGTATTGGTTACACCGATATTTCAACCACCGTCACTCCCCCCACGATCGCAGACGACGGTAATGGGGTTCCCTCACTATTTGGATCATACAGTCCCTTATTCCGGCGAGGTGGTGGTGGTGCAGCCGCTAACTGGAACATTACCAAAGACTTGGTTCTCACCTTGGGTTATTTAGCAAGCAGTCCCAATGTGCCATCGCCTAGCAACGGCTTGTTTGATGGTGGCTACAACGCCTTAGCGCACTTAGCTTATTATGGTGAACGAGGAGCGATCGGTGTTGCCTACTCTCATGGCTATAGCCCTGCTGGAACAGCCAATGTCGCAGCTGGAACGGGTAGCGTCCTATCAAATGCTCCCTTTGGAAACAACATTGCTACTTCCAACGATATTGTCGGCGCACAGGGATTTTATCGCTTTTCCCCGAATTTCCAAATCCACGCTTGGGGTGGATATATTTGGGCAAATGCCGAGAGTTCTGGTTTGAGTGATGTTTCTAATGGCAGGGGTGGAACAGATTCTCTATTTGTCAACAATGGTGACAATGCCAACGTCTGGTTTGGGGCGATCGGTATGTCGTTTCCCGATGTGGGGGGTGAGGGTAACTTGCCAGGAATTCTCTTTGGTATACCGCCGCGTGTCTCTAACAGTGATGTCCGTCAAGACCGAGATAACGCCTACCATATCGAAGCATTCTATCGCTATCGCCTAAACGACAATATTTCAGTTACTCCTGGTTTTTGGGTGATTCTCAACCCAGAAAACGACAGCAGGAATGATACGCAGTATGTGGGTGTGATTCGCACAACCTTCGATTTTTAACTGAGATCAATTGTGAGTTGTTGAGGTTAGATTTTGGTCGATGAGTTAGTCTGCATCACAATAGCTCCGGTTGGATAACGGCTAGTTTCAGACGATTCCAAGGTCACGAATAACCCAGAGATACCTGTGTCATAAAAGTCAGCAGGCATCCAAAACTTATCTAGCACCTTTCCTTGGGGATTAATTTTTACAGTACCACAGGGAATTTTTTCGCCATCAGCGATCGCCCAAAGTCGATAAACCTTACCTGTAGGTGGAGCCACCAGATTTTGCACGACTAGAATTCCCTGCCGTTGTCCTAAATTCACAACAAAGCTACCCGTAGCAGTATTTGACGCATTCACAGCCTTGAGAGAGAAAAGTTGCGTCTGGGACTGTTGCAGTAAGGTATTGATGTTTTGAGCCATACCCAAATCTTGTCGCAAGCGATAGTTATCTACTCCTAAACACAGAATTAAGAGTGCCGCGACACTACCCATGACGGTATACCAGAGCCGAGGCTGTTTGTGTCGGGAGGTCAGTTGAGTGGTAGTAGCTGTTGCCAGGATGACAGACCGGAGATGGGGAGGGGGTTCAACGCTGTTTAAGTCACGAGCCACCTGGTCTAAGACCTCTCGCAACTGATTCACTTGTACTACCAATGCCGGATTTTCCATCAGCAGTTGCTCGAAAGCTGCGACTTCAGTGCGATCGAGGTCGCCCACTACATAGCCTGCTGCTAAGGTTTCGATTGCTTCAGGGGTGAGAGGTTCAGTCATAACCTTAGTCAATTGAGTCTCGTAAAAGTTGCTTCAGTTTCAGGAGTCCCTGGCGAGTCCAGCTTTTGACGCTTCCCAGGGGTTTATGCAGTTGTTGGGCAATTTCTGATTGGCTTAGTCCAGCATCATAGGCCAGTTCAATCACCTGCCGTTGTTGAGCGGAAAGTTGAGCTAATGCCTGCCGCACTTGCTGCGATCGCTCATTGAAAACAGCCTGCTCAACCGGAGTATGGGCGGGGGTTGCAGCAGTGACGTTCTGCCCCCAACGTTGCACCAAATTAAGGGTGCGACTGTGCGATCGCAGTTTGTCAATCGCCCGCGATCGAGTCATGACAATCAGGTAGCGCATCAAATGACCGTGTTTGGCAGAGTCAACCGGGCGCTGCCATAGCGATAGAAAAATTTCCTGAGTCAGGTCTTCTGCTTCCGGCTGGCTTTGCAACACTTTCAGCGCCACTCCATACACCACGCTGCCATAGCGATCGTAGAGACACCCTAAGGCCGCTGGAAGATGTGCCTTCAAGTCATCCAAGAGTGCGGCATCACTCTTGGATGACGGTTCCGATGAACGGCGATCGGGAGAACTTAGATCCATAGATTCAGGTGAATAGACCGGGGCTAATTTCTCTGCAAAAATGCCTAATGCATCTTGCAACGTGAGTGCCAATCCTGATTTCACAACTTCTTTTGAGTATAGAGCAAACTTACTTTCATCTCTTAAACGATTGGTGAAGCTAATTGGATGAGCGTAGCCTCAAAATTTTGTCGAAGTGGGTTATTTTGTTTTGATTTCTTAAGATTAGCTCGCACCATAAACCAAGCGAACCGTAAACATCAGCCAGCGAGAGCATTTGAAGAATTTAAATCCAAAATTGGTTCTCAATCGTCTTAAAAGTAGAGACAAGTAAGTAACCCAATTAGCATTCTTTTCAGGCAGAAGTTGCAACTGAATTTCTGAAATCACGCTAATTGCTTACCTGCCCACTCCTACAGCTTTTAAAACTGGGCATTGCACTGCAATGTCCCGACGAAATTTATATCGTCAACCCGCAAAGTTCTTCTTTAGCTTGTCATAATTTTGCACCTTTGGCAGTTTGGATTCAACCAATTTGCCTGAAAGTTTGTGCTGCATCCAAGCATTGAAGGTCAGTAAAACTGCTGTAGTTAAATAACCAATCCCAGAGGTAATTCTATGCGACGCTCTATTTCTACGATGTTAACAACACTGCTTCTTTGCGCTGCCATTTTGCCTGCTGCGGCGCAGTCCCAAACCGCACCAATCAGCCTTAATCTTTATGCAGCAAATCAACATAGAGCAAACCAGATCAGACCTTTTAATCTGGCTTATCTGGCTTATCAAGGTTACTTAAAAGACCAAGGCATTCCCAGCAATGGTGTCCTGATTGACGCGATCGCATCTGGATCAATTACGGCTCAAGATATTATTCAAGCTGCTGTCAAAACGAATCGACTACCTAAGCAAACGCTAAACGATCAAGGCTATCGCCATAACCTTGAAGAGCAACTGAAAGGATTTACAGCAGACTAAAAAACTGGCATTACTGAATCATTCATGACCGAAGAGGCAGGGGGGCAGGGTAGAAAGATATTGAAATTCCCCTGCAAAAAGGGTTTTAATCCCCAGCAAAAATATTTATTTCGATAGCGCAGCGTTAGCGAGTCATCGAGCGTCGATGCATAGCACGAGAAATAATACGTCCTTGTTTCAGCAGCCCTACATTTATTTATGGGGTTTCCCCGCCGCTCCCTGCCCCCTGCCCCTTTTCCTCTTCTTTGACTCAGATGTGAAACAACGCCGCAATTCAAATCCTATAGGAAAGCATTCGGACATTCATTTTAGCGTCCTTTCCAGCACTTGATTACCTAATGCTTTACCTCTACCGATTAAATGTTGATGAACATCCTTACAAGAATACTCAAACGATGAAAAACACACTTCGCAAGTACCATCGGCTAATTGCCACACTCTTTTGTTTGCCGTTACTCTTTACTGCTGTGACTGGCTGCTTTGTTGCTATCGCCGACACATGGTTGCATCAAGAAGAGCTTGCTGCATTTTTAATCACTGTTCACACCTTGCAAATCTTCAAACTCGATGCCATTGTGCCAGTTTTGAATGGGCTAGGTCTGATTGGCTTAGTGGCTACCGGACTCTCGATGACAGGACTGTTTCGTCATCAACCAAAGCGAATGGGAGGACGCTCATGAAATACATTTCTTATTTTTTCATACCGATCGCTAGTGCCTTCTTGGTCATCGTGTTGTCGTTGTCATCCTGTAGTCCGAACCATAAGGCAATGACTAGCCATAGCCAACCAATGGTGATGAAACAAGCCAAGTTCCAACCCCAAACTAGCCAACAAACTGCCGATGCTACGGTCAAAATTCGTAATTTCAAATTTGAGCCAGCGAATTTGGCGATCGCTGTTGGTAAAACTGTTCAATTTCTCAATGTCGATGAAGAACCCCACACGGCTACGTCTACGGATGGTACTTTCAACTCTAAAGCACTAGATACCAATCAAACCTGGAACTACACCGCTACTAAACCAGGTGTCTATCCCTATATTTGCTCAGTTCATCCCTTTATGAAAGGGACGTTGACGGTAACACAAAAGAAATAACCAGAGGAATACCAATGCAACGCAGAAAATTTATTGAACATGTAGGTTGGACAGGACTCGGCATTATGTGGACTGTTGGCGGAAATGGCTTATTGACTGCCTGTCAGGTAGGAGAACCAAATGCTCAAAAATCATCCACGACTTTACCGTTTTCCTTCGTTCAAATTAGCGATACGCACATCGGTTTCAAAAAACCTGCAAATGAACATGTAACCGATACGCTCCAGAAAACGATCAATGCAATCAATGCTTTACCCACTCCACCCGCCTTTGTAATTCACACCGGAGACATCTCTCATTTGTCTAAACCAGAAGAATTTGATCAAGCCAAACAACTGCTTTCTCAATTGAAAGTCCCACTGTTTACCCTACCAGGGGAACACGATACAATTGGCGATCGCGGCAAAGCCTATGAAGAAGCCTTTAACCGAAAGGATGTCAAAGAAGGCTTACAGGTTTGGGATCAGGCGGGAATACACTTTGTCTCCTTAACTAATGTCCTAGACTTTGGGGCAACCGGTACGGGTAAACTGGGTCAGGCGCAATTGGACTACCTAGCAAAAGATTTAGCAGCGCAAAAACAGGATAAGCCTCTAGTTGTTTTCAGCCATATTCCCCTGTATGACCTTTATCCCAAATGGGGATGGGCAACTGCCGATTCGTCAAAGTTGCTTTCACTGCTATCTCGTTTTGCATCGGTAACAGTGTTAACGGGACATATCCATCAAGTGATTGAGCATAGCGAAGGCAATATTCGCTTCCACACTGCTGCGGCGACTGCTTATCCCCTCCCTGCTCCAGGTCACGGCGATCAGCCTGCTCCCGTCAAACTGCCCGAAAATAATCTCTTAGCGGTACTCGGATTCCGCACAGTTGAAATAGTTTCTCTTAAAGATACTAGAGTTGACCAACATACTCTCTTGTAGAAATATGGTTTAACAACATTATGCTCTGTTAGACAAAGGAATAATTTTTCGAGCGGGTATTTGGTATAAGTTGAAACTTGATTTTCTGCACAACCGAGAATTATCTTGATTCTAGGAACCATTGGTTTTCAACAGATAAGCTGCACATCGTGTGAGTTATCTGAATTCTAAAAACCATTGGTTCCCAAGAAATAAGCTGCACATCGCGTGAGTTAACTGAATTCTAGGAACTATTAATTTTTAAGAGATAGAAATTCCCCTTTTTAAATCAATGAACAGTTAACAGTAAACACTGAATCTAGATAATTAGCTATTGTGGTGGATTAGGGCGATCAACACCAGGAGGATGAGGAGGAACGCCTAGTGCATCCTTTAACTGTTGTTCACTAACTCCTAACTTTGCCGCCGCCGCCTTAAAATCAGGTCGAGGTGGACGTTGATTGCGATCGCCTGGATTGGGAGGATTAGCAGGAACTCCCAATGCATCCTTTAACTGTTGTTCACTAACTCCTAACTTTGCCGCCGCCGCCTTAAAATCAGGTCGAGGTGGGCGTTGATTGCGATCGCCTGGATTGGGAGGATTAGCAGGAACTCCCAACGCATCTTTTAACTTAGCTTCTGTAACTCCTAGCTTCGCCGCAGCTGCTGCAAAATCAGGTCGAGGTGGTCGTCCCTGTTCATCCGGTGCTTGGTTGGGCGGTAGTTGCGCTTGTGCAATTTGAGAGAATTTACTAGCGGCATTTGCTTGATTGAGTGAAATAAAACCAAATGTGCCAACCAGAACCGGAATCGCACTTACAACTAGTACTCGACGAATATTCATAAAAATCAACCTTCAAAAGGTAGGGTGTTGATATTTCTAATTAAGCCAACTTAAAATTACAGTCCACCTGCTTTCTAAATTACAGTTTTGTAATTTAAGCACAAAGATGAAGAACTTATACTGAAACAGTAAGTAAAGTAGTGAAGGCTTGTGAACGTTCTGTTTGTCGAAGATGAGGCAAAAATTGCTAACTTTGTCCGGGCTGGACTGAAGGAGCAGGGATTTGTTGTAGACTACTGCGACAACGGTGATGAAGGATATCTGCGGGCATTAGAAAATGAATATGATGCGATCGTACTCGACATTATGGTGCCGGGAAAGGATGGACTATCGATTCTGAAACTCTTGCGGCGGCAAGGTCGAAATGCTCCGGTAATTTTGTTGACGGCTCGGAATGAACTAGATGATCGCTTAGAAGGACTAAATTTAGGAGCCGATGATTATATCGCTAAACCGTTTTTTGTGGAAGAGTTAGCGGCTCGAATTCATGCCGTTGTCCGCCGGAGTGTGAGCGAGCGCCAAAATCTGCTTTGCGTAGGCCCTATCAAACTCGATCGCATCACCAGGGAAGTTACTTGCGATCGCCAAGCGATAGAACTCACTAGCCGCGAGTTTAATCTTCTAGAGTATCTCATGCGCTCTCCCGGAAGAGTTTTCACCCGTACTCAAATCTTAGAACACGTTTGGGGCTACGACTTTAACCCCAACACCAACGTTGTAGATGTTTGTATCCAGCGAATTCGTAAAAAAATTGACCCCATCGATCAAGCAGTCTGGATTGAAAGCATTCGAGGGGTTGGATACCGATTTCGCAAGCCAGATTCTAGCCATCCGTGAGAGGTTAAGCTAATTGCAATAATATCAATGTGCATTAGTTCTCGTTACAAGGCAGAGCCTTGTAATGCTATTCAGGGAGGCTCTGCCTCCAAGTATCACATTCCCAGGCAGCAGCCCAGGAAGGAGGTAGGGCAAGACTTTTATGTTAATAAGCTTAATATCCACATGATATTCAGTTTGTAAAGTGTGTAAGTCTTAAGTGTTACAAACTTTCATTAATGTAGGGTCTCGCCATTGCTAAATTATGTGCGGCAATCCCAGGATTTTGATGATGTACATCATGATTAATTGTTGCTTGAATCACCGTTTTACCAAAAATTAGTTCTCCTAATGTTTCAAGAATACTGGGAAGTTTAATCTCAAATGTCCCGTATTTCCCTTTTTGGTGATGTACAAGACGAAAAAACACTATATCTCCTAGCCCATACACAATTCGCAGAAATAACCAAAACAAAAAAAACTTTTCTTTACCAAAGAATATCAATATCCCTAAAATCAATAGTTTTATGAGCAAATCTAACCCTAGTTGAAGATTAAATCCATTCAATTGAATTGAACGAATAAAACTTTGTTCTGGCGTACTCAAGGCGTTTAAAATAACCACAAATAAATTTCCTCGAATATGATAAGCATCTAAATCAGATTCTGTTGTTGGACTCCGATGATGAGATAGATGAATTTCACAGATTTGTAGGTAACTTAGTGTCAAAATAGAAAGAGGAATAGGACTAATAGCCAAACAACTAATTATCCTGTTTATCTGTTTGTCGCTTTTTACATGAATAAGTTCATGTACGCTAATAATCCAGCGAGGCAGTGTAACAGCAACAATCGCAAATAAAATCCAACTAGAAATAAAATCAGCTACAAATAAACCATAAGCCCCTACTAGGATTAGAGCAGCTACAGCACAATGACGGAGATATTGACTGGCATCATCATCGGTAGTCATGTACTCTATTGGACATTTTTTGGTGTTTTTGAGCATTGTATCTCTGAAATGCAGTTATGCTTTTGGCATTTTACACCAGGCTGAATTTCAGAGATCAGCAGAATTTTCTGTTTCTTAGCTGGCTCAAACAATCGATTCACCTTCTCGATCAGAATCTGCTTTAGCAGAATCATCATTCCAATATTCTCTCAAAAGCTTAAACCCAGGATTACTGCTCACAATCCTTGCCCGATTGAGTTTCTCTTTTCTCTATCTTGGCTCTTGGCGCGGCACATCTAGCAGCGATCGCAACATTCGACCATTTTTCTTTCCTTTGAGACGGGTGAAGTCGAAACTTCAGCCTCGCCCACGCAAGATTATCATTTTTCTTAAGACTATTTTGAGTATTTTAACTAATTGGCAAAATACGCTTCATCTTAACCTCTCATGGATGGATTCTAGCTCATGAAACTCTCTTCGTTTCGCCTCCGAATTGCCCTGTTGTCTGCGGCTCTAGCTGGAACCACATTAGTAGGCTTTGGCGCAATCTCCTGGTTTCAGATTTACAATGCAAAAATTAGCCGTCTTGATGCAGAACTATTAAATTATTTGATGCGGCCAACTCCAAACTTGCCTCCACGCCAAGAACCTCCCGAATTTCTCAGCAAAGGAAGTCAACTCTCATCCGAGCGCTCACGATGGCAGCTTTACGAAGATTCATTATCTTATGCCTATAGAACCAATACAAAAACTCCCATTGCCCTACTGGTGCTTGATGCAAACAACAAGATACTTTATCAATCCAACTCTCTAACTAGCGACGTTGAGATGAATCGTTTGCTGCTTAAGCGTCTTCAGTTGATACCTATACCACCACTTTTGCAGCGAGAACCACCGCCACCCCCCAATACAAATCCATCCGTTCAGCCACCACCTTTTCTTCGTCCTCGTCCAACTCAATTAGTCACTGAGCAGACAAAAACAGCAGCTTGGCGGATTGGGGCAGCTAAATTTCCTAATGTTCAGATTGCCATTGCTGTTAATCTCCAAGCCGTCGATCAAGAAATGGCAACGATTCAGAATATCTTTCTGATTTCAATTCCGGGAGGGCTTTTGCTGGTTGCGATCGGTGCATGGTTGGTTTCTGGTAGTGTTTTGCGTCCTATCCGGCAATTAACAGGCGTGATTCAACAGGTGACTGTCAAAGGGCTAGATCAACGGATTCCCATTGGGACAACTGATGTGGAATTTGTCGAACTAATTCAGGTATTTAACCAAATGCTGGAACGCTTGGAACGCAGTTTTACCCAAGCTTCCCGTTTTAGTGGTGATGCGGCTCATGAACTGAAAACGCCACTGACTATTTTGCAAGGCGAACTGGAACGAACCCTGCAACAGGTCGATCCTGGAAGTGAAGTACAACAACGCTTAAGTAACCTGTTGGATGAGGTGCGCCGCCTGAGTGGAATTATGCGAAAACTCTTGCTGCTATCTCTAGCAGATGCGGGAAAAATGAGTTTGTATTTGGTTGAGGTGGATATGTCTGAGTTACTGATGGAGATGTTAGAAGATGTGGAAATGTTAGCTCCCCACTTGAGTGTACAAACTGATTTCACTGACGGGCTACGGGTACAGGGCGATCGCGATCTTCTCATTCAAGTTTTGCAAAACCTATTCAGTAATGCCATCAAATACAATCTCGCTAACGGCTGGATACAAATTCGCGCCCATCAAATTCAAACAACTCTCCATATCACCATTGCCAACGCATCCAAAGATATTCCCCTGAGCGATCGTAATCGCATTTTTGACCGCTTTTATCGCGGCGATCCGGCTCGAACCCGCAAGGTAGAAGGCATCGGACTGGGACTGGGCCTAGCCCGTGAAATTGCCAGGGCCCATCATGGCAATCTTACCCTTGACTCAACATCTTTTGGTCAAACAGCATTCACCCTCACCTTACCAATGAAGTTACAGAATTGAAGAAGAGGCAAGGGAGCAGGGGGGATGGAAAAGAATGGGGATTTTCCAATACGGTTCAGTTAAAGCTAAAAAATAAAACTAAGTTGGCTTGAACTTTAGTGTTACCCAACAAAGCCTTGATAATATTGGGTTTCGTTCCTTAACCCAAGCGTATTGGATTTGACCCCATCAATTCGAGAACCACTTAGTAGAAGTGGGGAAATCATATCAAGTCCGGTGAATCACTTATGATTACCGTATCTGTGCAAAAATCCCAAAAGCCTTTTTCCCCCTGCCCCCTGCCCCCTGCTTCTTCGTTAAGCCGTTGGGAAGAATCCCTAATGATATGAACCGAGAGAAAATCTGTCTGATAACGATTTTGGGTTGCGGGTGCGATCTTTCAGCTACCCTGAAATTGAATATATAAAAGAGCAATTTTCAAATGACCATTTACTTTTATAAGGTTTGGCAGCCTTATGGCTGTTTTTCTAACTTTTCTCCCCACGGAATCCATATTCAGGGTATTTATTGGCCAACGGTTGAGCATTATTATCAAGCTCAAAAGTTTGTTGGCAGCACAGATGCGGGAATCATACCCGTCATCCATGCTGCCGCAACCCCGGAAGAAGCTGCCGCGTTGGGAAGATGTAGCACTCGCCAACTCCGTCGAGACTGGGATTTGGTCAAAACTGAAATTATGCGAGAAGCTCTCCTCAAAAAGTTTATCACTCATACTGATATTAGAGAAGTTCTCCTAAAAACAGGTGATGAGATTTTGGTTGAAAACTCTCCAACCGATTCTTTTTGGGGCTGTGGTGCTAATAGAACCGGTCAAAACCATCTCGGTAAAACTCTCATGAGTGTACGTGAAGAAATCCGTAACTTACTATCTTTAACGATAATTTAGGAATAATTTAATCAAAATAGTTACATTCAACATAAAATCAGTAATTCGACGGGGAATAGTAAAATTCCCCAGCCAAAAATCTTTGAAACAGTTGCCAATAATTTAGTTATTCTTTGAAAAAATTTTAATTAATTGCATTAATGAGTAAAAAGGGTGAAAAAATATTTTTAATTTAACGCAGTTTTTTAGTCAATAAATTAAGTAAAATTACTGAAATAGTTTAATCATTGAGAATATAAAATTAATAGATGTTAATGATTAAGATTTTCTTAACTTTAGCCTTGAAAGGATGTTTGGACAGTATCTAATAATACAAGCAAATAGTTTTATATCTACCTAAATCCACTTTAGAAGGGTTCGAGAGAACAAGCAAAATATCTGATCCTTTTCAAATATCCTCTAAATCCATTTTCAAAAATATTTGCACCAGATGTACGCCCCAAGCAACACATTTGTAGCAAGAATTTTTAGAAATGGAACGAAGATCAAGGCATTGTTAAGTTTAAAACTCTGAACAGCGACAATCAATTATAAAAAAAATTATACTTCAGTCATGGTGTATGTAAGCAATGACATTTACCGATAAACCAAAAGGGTTGCAGCAAAGCTTAGATCAAGAAAGTTTACTGCACCAGATGATCAACCAGATCAGGCGCTCGCTCGACCTCCAGGAAATATTAACAACTACCGTTAGCCAGGTGCGTTTATTTTTGAGTGCAGATCGGGTAAAAATGTATCGTTTTGATACCGATGGTAGCGGTGAAGTTATTGCTGAATCTATCCATGAGCAACGTCTGCCATCCTTATTGGGGCAGCGCTTCCCTGCTAATGATATTCCACAAGAAGCTAGGGAGATGTTTTTGTTAGTGGGGCAACGTTCGATTGTGGATGTGGCAAACGGTCAGATCGGGCTATCGCCTCTACAGTCAAAAGAAACTGGCAAACGTCTAGAAACTAATATCCACTATCGGCAGGTAGACCCGTGCCATATTCAATACTTAAAGGCAATGGGCGTGCAGTCTTCGTTGGTAGTGCCAATTTTAGATTGCGATCCACAAGAACAATCAGCAAAGCCTAAATTGTGGGGATTGTTAGTATCTCACCAAAGTGAACCGCGAAAAATTTTGAAGCGGGAACTAAAAGTATTGCAGCAAGTAGCTGACCAAGTAGCGATCGCGATCGCTCAAAGTAATCTACTCACGGTAGCTCGTACCAAGCAAGAGCGAGAAGCTACTATTAACCGAGTAACCACACTATTACATAAACTGCCGACAGTCCAATTACAGGGGGCGCTAGAAGAAGTTATTACAGCCTTCAATGGAACAGGTGGCAGGCTTTACATTGAACAGAGTCAGGAACTATACACCTGGGGCGAACAACCGACACTCGCCTACGAGTTAGACAACGATATCATCGAACAGCATCCCTTATGGCAAAACTGGATGGCTGAATTTAAACAAGGTAATGTTTGGGCAACATCTGACCTGTATAAAGAACCCCATTTGCGAGTTTTGGCTTTAGCATTCCGTTCAACTCCAATTCGCGGACTTATGGTAATTCCCCTACATTATCGGGAAAAATTTATTGGTGTATTAAGCATTTTTCGCTGTGAATTTGAAACGGAAATCTTGTGGGCGGGACGATGTGAACAAAATCGGCGGCAACTATTACCCCAGCTTTCCTTTGAGCTTTGGCGAGAGCAAAAAAAGGGGCAATCAGTTGAGTGGAAACCAGAAGACATCTCATTAGCGCAAGCCTTGTACGATCATTTCTCAATGGCAATTCAGCAGCAACAGATGTTTAAACAGGTACAAACCCTGAATGGCAATTTAGAACTGCGGGTGCAAGAGCAAACTTATGAACTCGAAAAATCATTACTATTTACCAAGGTACTCAAGCAAGTCACAGAGCATATTCGCCGCACATTAGACTTGCAGACAACTCTGCAATCCATCGTTCGGGAAGTCCGTGCCCTGCTAAACTCAGACCGCGTGGTGATTTTTGAACTGAAGAGTAAATCGGTGATTGTCGAAGAGATTAATGGCAATTGGCAGTCAGTTTTGGGAATGAATGCACCAGCCGATTGCTTTCCTGATGAGTATACCCATCTATATAGTCAGGGCAGAGTACGGGTAATTAACAACGTTTCGATAGCTTCTTTAAATAATTGTCATCGAGAGTTTTTGCAGAGTTTGCAAATACAAGCAACCTTAATAGTTCCGATTAATATAGGTATGGAAGTATGGGGGTTACTAATAGCCCATGAGTGTGAGACTCCTAGAAATTGGGAGGATGCAGAAATTGATTTATTGCAACAGCTAGGAGATCAGGCTGCGATCGCTATTCAACAAGCGCAACTCTATGAACAAACCTGTAATGCCGAAGCTGAAGCCAGAAATCAAGCTGCCCAGTTAGAGCATACCCTACATAAACTCCAAGAAACACAGACAAAATTGATTCACACCGAAAAAATGTCTGGTTTAGGACAGTTAGTGGCGGGTGTCGCCCACGAAATCAACAACCCTGTTAACTTTATTTACGGGAACCTCTGCCACGCTAGTGATTATACTGAACAACTGTTAGAAATTTTACGCCTCTATCAGTTATACTATCCCCAACCTCATAGCGAAATTAAGACAGCGATCAAAGCGATAGATTTTGAATTTTTGGTAGAAGACCTCCCGAAAATCATCACCTCAATGCAAGTAGGAAGCGATCGCATCCGTTCAATAGTGCTGTCGTTACGCAGTTTTTCTCGCTTGGATGAGGCTGAAAACAAGCGCGTTGACCTGCATGAAGGCATTGAAAACACCTTATTGATTTTGCAACATCGGCTCAAAGGTAATGGTGAATTCCGTGGCATTGAGGTCATTAAAGACTATGGCAACATACCAATGGTAGAATGCTATGCCGGTCAAATGAATCAGGTATTTATGAATATTATCAGCAATGCTATAGATGCGCTAGAAATGGAGAATCGAAGTAAGAGGGACGACAAAAAGATTGCCCAATACCCAGTGCCTACTATCCACATTTCCACTAGAGTCTCAGCAGACAATTCTCGTCTATTAATTCGTATTAGCGACAATGGAGCTGGTATGACTGAAGAGGTGAAAAAGCGGATTTTTGATCCGTTTTACACTACCAAACCTGTAGGTAAGGGTACAGGATTGGGATTGGCAATCAGCTATCAAATTATTGTCGAAAAACATGGTGGAATAATGGAGTGCATCTCAGAACTTGGCAAAGGTACAGAGTTCTGGATTGAAATTCCCGTCAGCCTTTAGTCAAAATAGATTGCTAAACTTAGAGAAATCGTTAACAATTTAAAATTCTAAATTAAAGACATTTTAGACGGAGATTTAAACCCTGACTGAGACAAATGACAAAAGTAAAGTTTAGTTGCAAAAAAAATTTTCTCATTTAAGAAGTGATAATCTAATAATTGAAGCTAATAAAGCCTCCCTGGCAGATATAACAGCTGCATTTGGAATGTAATAAGAGGTAAAAGACGCTGTTTAACTTAAATCTGTCTCGTCAAAACACAGCAACACCCAACGCGAAAACTGCTATTTCCTCAAAGATGGAATATTAGGGGGCACTGTAACTAGTTTTTATAACTTGTTTACACAAGCGATGAAAGTTAGTACATCCCTGGCTATGATAAACAATGAGAGGAGATAGTTCAGCGAGTAGAGGTTTGGGTGTTGTCGTGTTAAAAGAGAAGTCTGAGATCAGGACTCCTCTTGGTGTAAGATTATACGAAGTTAAATAGTGAAAAATAGTTTAAATAGCGCCTTATGTCAATTATTGCGCTCAGAGCGTGGTATCTACAAGATTACGAGCCGATTCTAGAACTGGAAAAACGTCCGCCAGACATTCGCTTAAGCAAAAAAAGCCTGCTGAGATCAGCATTGCGAGCAGATTTTTTAGAAGAAAGCGACGAAGTTAGAAAATCAACTTGGTTTGGACGCTATCTGGAAGGAGAAGATATTGAATTTTATATTGAAGGTAGTGGTGGCTATTGCGTCGCTAACATTGACTTAATTAGTCATGAAATCTATTTTACTAAACAGGCGCTATTGGCTCAGTTAGAGCCAACGATTTTTTTATCGTATCAAACAGAGTATGCCGAAGCCACAAATGTTTTAAGAGAAGAACTGCGAAAAAGTTTGGACAGTTTAAACAAGCGATCGCGCCTTCCCTTAACATTAGTAGAATCCTCTCGCCCCAGTGATGCTACTGTACGGATTAACCGCACAATTATGCGAAAAATCCGTAAAAGTTTGTTATTTATCGCTGACACAACGCCCATTGCTAGTATTGATGGTAAAGAAGCTCCCCAAGTAATTCCTAGCCCTAATGTCTGTATTGAAATTGGCTATGCTATCCAAAGTAAGCGGTCTGAACAGATTTTACTAGCGCAGATGCAACGTCCCGATTTTGATGGGCAATTTCCTTTCGATTTACCCACACAGCAAATTTTGCAATTCCAAGACACCACAGAATTAAGTAAAATCCTCACAGGAACGCTTCAAAATCAGCTAGCACGATTTAAATTATTTTATTGAGCAATTTTATAAAAATCTCCTTGAATGAGTATTTAAAATAAACGAACAGGCTTATTTTGCAGCTTGGAAGTAATGGAACTCACCCGATCAACCACAGAAATCATGTACTTGTAATCTGGTACTTGTCCATTGGGTATATAACCTACTTCTTCAGCTAAACCTGAAGGCGCATCGCTCATTACTTTACGGATGAACTCTTGACGGTTACGTTCGACATTAGGCCCAATTAAGACTACACCCAAGGGTACATAGTGAGGGTCTTTAAATAGGATGCGGAATTGGGTTGACCCCAACTGTGAACCGTAGAGACTCAATTCAGCTTCCGAGACAGCACAGGCGATCGCTTTTCCCTCAGCGACCAATTCCAACGCGGCTTTGGGCGTAGGTGCAAATAGAATCTGTGCTAGTGTTGTACCAAAAAGATTGTAAAGTGGGAAATAATATCCTGTTGCCGAACCTAACTGACCTAAAGCGATTGTTTGACCTTTTAGCTGTTTTAAGTCAGATATTGGATTGTCTTTGCGAACAACAAAGATTGAACGCAAATTACTAATACCTATTAAAGGAAACAGGGGAACATATTGGTGACGTGCGATCGCGATCGCTGCTAAACCTGGTGGAGCAAATACCAACGACCAAGCACGAGCCTCAAGCCGCTCAACCGCTCTGTTTTCATTGAAAGCAGGCTCTAGCTGAATTAATGAATTTGTCTTCTCGCCCAAGTAATTATTAAATTTCGCATATTGGTTAATTATTTGCTCGCCTCCACCATAGTTGATAACACCAATAGTTAATGTGCCCTCAAACTCTCGTGGTGATTGACAAGCGGCAAATGTTAAACCTAGCAGATTAAATAGAAATAAACGACGGGGAAATCGCAAAAACATCACTAATTATGCTTCAGGAAATAACTTGGTCAAGACTAATTTGGATAAGTTTGATTGCTGGCTAAACAGGTTATATTTCAACAAAAAATTAATATTTATTTAAATATTGTTGAAATAATTTCTAACAGGTATAAATAAATATTAGACAAACTCAGATATCGCCTTAGTTGGTTAGGTTATGTTAAAGAAAATTACGTTAAAAAACTTAAAAATAGGTGCTAAATTTAACTTACTTTTAATATTAGTTTTCATTATCAGTATTTTGGGTAGTGGCGTTGCTTTATCTAGTTTACTTCAAACAAGGGCGCAAAATGAAGTAGTTTCCCAAGCGGAGATTCTCATCCAAATGGTAAACGCAGTTAGAAACTATACACAAAATCATATAGTTCCACTTTTGGAACCGAGAGTAGAATTAAATTCAACCTTTACCCCTGAAGTAGTACCGACTTTTTCTGCTAAAGAGGTTTTTGAAAATTTTCGTAAAAACCCGCAATATAGCAACTTTTTTCATAAAGATGCAACACTTAATCCAACTAATTTAGCAGATAAAGCCGATAATTTTGAAACTCAACTTGTAGAGCGTTTTCGCAACGAACCCAATACTCTAGAAATTACCGGCTTTCGCACCTTGTCAGAAGGCGAAGTATTTTATATTGCACAACCACTTAAGATTACACAGCAGCAATGTCTGCGGTGTCATTCTACACCAAATCAGGCTCCTAAGAGTCAGTTGGCAACTTATGGCTCTGAAAATGGTTTTGGCTGGCAGCTAAATGATATTGTTACTGCCCAAATAGTCTCTGTTCCTTCAGAAGAGATTTTTGCCAATGCCAAACGAACTTGGATATTGATAATGGGGCTTTTAATTGCAATTTTTGCGATCGTAGTTTTTGTAATTAACTTTTTAATCAAAAAATATGTGATTAAGCGCATCAGAAGAATAGAGCAAATAGCTCAAAAAGTTAGCATTGGTGATATGAATGCTGATTTTGAAGAAAGCTCTAAAGATGAAATTGGTGGATTAGCAGAAGCATTTAATCGGATGAAAGCTAGCTTAAAAATAGCTATGGAAATGCTGAATAACCAGAGTTAATAATTCGTAGTTCGTAATTCGTAATTCGTAATTTACAGAGATAAAAATGGAATGGTTAAAAAATTAAGAAAGTAGGCGTTGCTGAAATTGCAAAGCTTTTTGAGGTTCGGGAATTTGTGATGCTAAAACATTCACAAATTCTGCACGAGAACTTTGCCCAGAAGACCTAACAGCTTTTTGGACTAAGAAACTAGCTATTGGCCCAATTAAATCAGCCAATTCTCGTTCGCACTGATGCACAAAGCTATCGCTGATTACTTGAGGTTCTTGCTTTGGTAAATTATTTGCTTTAAATTCAGATTGAGCAGTAAGTTCCTGTTGTGAAGTACGTTTATCTAGTAAAAACCTTGTTTTATTCTTAAAATCAATTTGTTGATTTCCTCGAAGATGAACGCCCAATTGAGTAATTAATTCTTCACAGTTGGGCGCTGATGCTGCAACTTGTCGTAGTAATCTTGAGGCAACGGGGCCGACAAATTCCAAAAGAATTGTTTCCAAGCGACTGTAACTTTCCGGTGACAAGATAGAAGTATGCGGATCTTTGGTTGAGTTTTTTTGAGAAAACGAAGCTTCAGGCGGTTGTGTAAAAAATGATTCTTGAAATGATTGCGCTTCTATTTTAGTATCGAGATACTTAAGCACTTGTAGAACTTCAGCCGCAGACTGATAGCGCTGTTTGAAGTGGTGTAGCACCATCTTAGATAGCACAAATGTCAACCCAGAACTAACGTTAGCTTGATGCTGCCAAGAAATTTCTCCAGTATCTGGGTCTTCCTCAAAGTTTATTGGATTCAACCCCGTCAGCGATTGAATAGCGATAATGCCCAAGGAATAAATATCGCTGTTGGGGCGCGGCTTACCTTGACCCTGTTCTGTAGACATATATCCTGGGGTGCCAATGGCAATAGTAGCCTCCGTGCGCCCTGAAAGTGTAAGCAGTTGAGTTTGGATTTGTTTGACTGCGCCAAAGTCAATCAGCACTAACTGGCCGTCTTGTCGCCGCCTGATTATATTGTCCGGCTTGATATCTCGATGGATAACGTTGCGGCTGTGAAGAAATTGCAGAATTTCCAACATCTGTTGGAGAAATTGAATTACTTTCTCTTCTGTCCAAGCTTGATTGGGAGACAGTTCTGCTTTTAGAGTATGTCCTTCAATGAACTCTTGCACCAAGAAGAACTCTTGGTTGTGTTCAAAATAAGCTAAAAGCCGAGGTATCTGGTCATGAATACCCAGTTGTTCTAGTGTTTCTGCTTCACTGGTAAATAGCCGTCTAGCAGTTTCAAGAAATTCAGGGTTACGAGTGACGGGCTTAAGGTGTTTGACAACACATTTCGGGAATCCTGGTCGGTGGGTGTCCTGTGCTATATAGGTTTGACCGAATCCACCTTTACCTAAGACCTGGAGAACTTGGTAACGTCCGTCTAATAATTGTCCTAACATTGTGTCACAAGCCTTAAGTCCTCAAGTTAATCTTGGCACAACTACCAGCTTTAGGAAGGTTTCTTGAGATAGAAAGTAGCTAGGTAGTGCGTAACTTTACTACTTTTCAGGAACTGGTTAAAGGATTAGCCGTCTACACTGAAGAGTTATTGTGGATTAGGCATTAGGCATTGGTTATCCTCCCCTGCCCCCTTTACTTCCAACCTCCCGTATGCTTACCCTTTGCATTCGGGGGTTACGTGGTTAACAATGGGTTGAATGTTTTTTAAATAATTCAACTCTTATGGCTAGAACTCCAAATGAATATGCCGTATACCTCCTACTGGAAAGCGGCCACCGAGAAGAAGTACGTTTTCCTACTATTCAAGAGTTTCAGAAGTGGTATAGCGGCGAACTTGTGCCAAAATCTGCTTCAAATGACTTTATTAGCGTGCCGATAAAAAATATTCAAGGGGAATATATGGTAGTAAGACCTTCCCGAGTTGTGGCAATCCGGGTAGAACCCGTTTTTAGTTCCAGTGTTGAAAGATTCAACTAAATGATGAGAAAAACCTTTGCTTTGCTTTCCTTAAGTCTGGGAATTGCCCTTGTAAACCCTCTCTGGTCGGCTGTTGCTCAGGTTCCTAACTTCCTGCCGTTGCCAGTACCCATAACTCCCGATCTTCCACCTCAGCCAATACCAATTACTCCTGAGATAACGCCACCGCTAAAACCAATTGCTATCGGAAGCAATTGTACGTTCCAACAGACTTGCTTGGGTTTAGATGACCAAATTTGGGGTCAAAGGGGTAAGATAGGCGATCGCAACGCGCTGTTGGCTTCCATTGATAACAGTTTGCTTTATTTAACTAAGAAAGAGGCGATCGCAGCATATCAAAATTATCCGATGAAGGAAATTACCCTTGATCGCGTCCAGAGGAGTTTGCTACGCTTTCGCCAACTAGTTATCAGTTCTAAGTCAGCAGAGCAATTACAAGCTGCTGTCAGCCGAGAGTTTGTCTTTTACCAGTCTGTGGGTAACGATGGCAGAGGTACTGTTAAGTTCACTGCTTACTACGAACCTGTTTACATCGCCAGCCGTGTCAGGACTGCAATATATAAATATCCTCTTTATCGGCTACCACCTAATTTCAGCCAATGGCCAAAACCCCACCCAAAACGAATTGATTTGGAAGGGAAGGATGGTTTAAAAGGGAATAAGAGTAAATTGCACGGTTTAGAATTACTTTGGTTCCGCGATCGCTTAGACGCATACATGGTACATATCCAAGGTTCTGCCCAAATTAAGTTAACTAATGGCAAAACAACGTCAGTTGGCTATGCAGGTGGAACTGATTACCCTTGGACTAGCATCGGCAAAGAACTAGCAAAAGATGGCAAACTTCCACTATCAGGATTGACAATGCCACGAATGGTTAGTTACTTCCGACAAAAGCCTCAGGAGTTGAATAATTATCTGCCACGCTGGGAACGATTTATTTTCTTCCAAGAAACAGGCGGTAGACCAGCTACTGGTAGTATTCATGTGCCGGTAACAGCAGAACGTTCCATTGCTACAGATAAGTCTCTCATGCCACCGGGAGCGCTAGCGCTAATTTACAACTCATTTCCCTACCCTGCTGGTGGTGGCAAACTAGAGAGGCGTACTGTCAGCCGCTTTGTGCTTGACCAAGATACAGGAAGCGCCATCAAAGGCCCGGGCCGGGTGGATTATTTCATGGGGTCTGGTAAACTAGCAGGCGATCGCGCTGGCATCACAGGCGGTAATGGTTCACTATATTATTTGCTGCTCAAAGAATAGGGAATAGGGAATAGGGAATAGGGAATAGTTTTCCTAGTCCCCACTCCCCACTCCCACCTAATATGGCGGATAAGCAAAATCATCTTCATCAGCATAAACATAAGAGTTAGAAACTCCTGCCATTGCCAATTTAGGCGTTTCTGATTTTACAGGTTCCCTCCCAAAATCTTTGTATTCTTCAAAAGTCTTACAAATCATTCTAGACTCAAGAGAATCGGAAGCAATTAAGTATTCTGTTAAAGTCCCTACTGTGGGATGTTTGTAGTCTACAGTTGAAGCTACCAGAACTGTATTTGGTTCAATACCTCTTTCTTCACACTCAATTATCGGACAAAAAATCCCGTGAGCATGGAACAATGGCCCTTTTGGTGTCAAGGGTTGCTTGCGGTAAACAGCATAAGCCTTTTCTAGTTCAGCGACGAATCCACTAACTACTTTGCCTTGTTGATATTCGCAGTAAGTTTTGCTGAAACTTGCTCCGGCCGCACCATTAAGAGTTAGTTGTAGTGGTGATTCATGTAAAAACTTTTTATTCTCTCCCACTATAAAAATTAGATAGCGAGTAAAGGTTTTAAATTTAAGTTTGTCGGCTAAAAAAGCATCATAATTCTCTTTGAGCGTACCCAATTTTAAACCACTTTCCCGGTCTTTAACAGACAATGGCCCCCGACGCACTATAACCACGTGTGGAGTAGTGGTAATAAAGACCGTTTCAACTCCAGAGGTAAATTCATGCTCCACTTGCTGCCAATTATCATCTGGCACAAAGCCGACAGCATTAGCATTATCCAGCTTAATTGCCAAACCGTGGGATTGCATACCATCTGTGCCATATCGAGGATTAATCATCTGACACCAGGGAAGGACTTGAGAAGGCGGTGCATTAAATTTCTCGTCTTCAAAGTCGAAATTAGCAGATGCTTTCATCGTTTTAGGCATATCAAAATGTTTTCTTGAACAAGCTGATCCTGAAGAGCCAGAATCAGAGGGTTGTTACGAGCTTTACTCGTCCCTTGCGCGTCGCCCTAAAAACAAGGGTGAATGTTGCGTCAAACTGGAGTAGTAGTTTTTCCAGATTAAGACAGAATCAATCTATGTTGCAATCCCTGTTTCGTTTTGTAACAACAGATCCTCGTCGAAACAGTGCTAGGCACTGAGTACCTATTCTCCGGTATTATTTCGCTAGACTTAAAGCAGCAAGACTCTTTAAATCCGGCACTTCTAAATCAGCTTGACTGATTGCTGAACCTGTAGCGTCAAATCTTTTTTGGTCTGCTCGACGGTTTACCCAGACTGTTGATAGTCCCAGAGATTTGGCTGTAACAATGTCGTGATATACACTAGCAGCAACGTGTAATATCTGCTCTAGTGGCAAATCGATTCTTTCAATAGCTAGTCTGAAGTTGTTTAAGGAGGGTTTGTAGCTTTTTGCCTGTTCTGCTGTGATTATTTGGTCAAATTCCACCTGCAAGTGCTTTGCCGAGAAAGCAAAGAGATCGTCATCTACATTTGAGATAATTACCAGCTTAAACTTTTGCTTGAGGCTTTTAAGTGCCTCAATTGTATCAGGGAAAGGCAGCCAATGCTGAATCGAATCAGCGAGTGAATTTAGTTCGTCAGCAGTTGGCTCAAAGCCAAATCGTTCACCAAATTTCTGGACTACTCTCTCCAATACTTCCCGATATTTGATATGATCTCCTTTTTCTAGTTCTGCTTCAAATTGAGCAAACAGTTCCAGAATTTGCTCGTCATCCAAATTAATGTTATGTGCTAGCAGAAGTGGCTTTAGCACCCCTAAGATACCGTTCTCCCAATCAATTAGGGTTCCATAACAATCGAAAGTTAAAGCCTTGTACTGATTGAAGTCAATCATTTTTTATACTCTAGAGCTTGATTAATAGTGTTCAGTTTTCACAAACTAAAAGATGGGTTCATCCATCTGCGTTGGCGTAGCCTGCCGCAGGCATTGCTACATTTGCCACTCTTAAACTTTATTAACATTTATTCATCTAAGTAGAGTTTAAGTAGGTAGACAAGAAAAGACCGAGTTGTCTGAAGATAAACAAATATATCAGCACAATAAAACTAAACTCTCTTAATAGAGATAAAGTAGGCTCAAACCCTTCCATCTCTTCCTTTTAGCATAACTGTTTACTAGCTTATTAGAACGACAAATATTTACGCTGACCTACTTTGGCTGTGGGATAATATTATCCCCAGAGGAAATTATTTCTAAGTATATTCTCTATGAATTTTAAATTTCAGGATACACAATCGAATACTACTGAACCATTAAATTTAACTAAACAGCTATTTGATAGCAAGTTATCCGTAACTTTTTCAGTAGCACAGGCAATGGTAAAAATCCTGAAAGATATGGGAGTGCAATATGCCTTTGGTGTTTCAGGAGGCGCGATCGCCCCAGTGTGGGCTGCATTACATCAAAGTCCCATCCAGGTACTGCACTTTCGGCACGAAGCCGGAGCAGCTTTTGCAGCCATTGAAGCGTATTTTGCTAGCGATCGCCCGGTTGTGGTATTCACTACCACCGGGCCAGGGATTACTAACGCTTTAACAGGACTGTTAGCTGCCCGTTGGGAGGGTGCTAAGGTGATTCTGGTGTCAGCTTCAACATCAGTGCCACAACGAGGACGTTGGGCTTGCCAAGAAACTAGCACCTATACAATGCCTAGCACAGGTATTTTTACTTCCGGGCAAATATTCCATTATGCAACTACTCTCGAATCCAGTCATGAACTCACAGAGGTTTCTCGAAGGCTTGCCCTTGGGCTAGGACAACCAGGAGGGTTCGTAGCTCATATAAGTATTCCAACAAATATCCAGACAAGTTCACTAAAAACTTCGTTGCCACAAATTACGCTCTCTCAGAGTCTGGCAACAGCAAGTGAAGAAACAATCGCAGAATGTGTCCGGTTACTGTCTGAGGGGCCCTTTGCCATCTGGGTTGGTTTCGGGGCACGGGGTGCTGCAAAAGAAATTCGCCAGCTTGCCGAGAAAACAGGGGCTGTGGTGATGTGTTCACCACGGGCTAAAGGTATTTTTCCTGAAAATCATCCTCAGTTTATCGGCGTCACCGGCTTCGGTGGGCATGAGTCTGTTTTTAGGTATATACAGGAGTACCGACCCTTACGCACTTTAGTTCTGGGAACACGCTTAGGCGAACGCACATCACTCCTGCTCCCCGTAATGGTACCCTTGCGAGGCTTTTTACATGTTGACATAGACCCAGAAGTTCCAGGAACTGCATATCCATCTGCTGAGACTTTTGCCATTCTCTCTGACATCAAAGTGTTTGTGAAAGCTTTGTTGAAACATTTTTTACAGCATTCTGCTCATCTGGCAAATCCGATGCTACCTAGATATGAACACAGTACAATCAATTCACGTACACACGGGAAAGTGCGTCCCGTAGTGCTTATGGATGCTATTCAAAGACTGATTGTTGAGGGAAGTGATGTATTGGTGATGACCGAATCAAGCAGTTCTTCTGCTTGGGGAAATTATATGCTGCGGTTTGCCAAGCCACATCGTTACCGAAACTGTAGCGGTTTCGCGTCTATGGGGCATATTACTACTGGCGTTGTCGGTGCGGCACTAGCTCTTGATAGTAAAGCGATCGCCATTGTTGGTGACGGTGCCATGCTAATGAATAATGAGATCAGCACAGCTGTGAAGTACCAAATTCCAGTTGTCTGGATAGTACTTAATGACGGACACTACAATATGTGCGATCGGGGGATGACAATGTTGGGCTTCCAGGATGTAGATGCAGAAATTCCACAAACCAACTTTGTCAATATTGCTTACGGGATGGGAGCTGATGGTATCCGTGTCGAGAGAGAGACTGACATCAAGGCTGCTCTAGAAAAAGCAATGGTGGCGATCGCTCCGTTCGTGATTGATGTAGTCATTGACGCTACTCAGCCTGCACCAATTGAAAGTCGTATTCGGAATTTGATTAGCCAGAGCAGTACAAATTATTACTGTTAACTTATTGAAAGTAGAAGAAGTTATTTATGGCACAACACGCAGTAGGTATTCGCTCACTGGCGGTGAGTTTACCCAGCATTAGACATAACAACGATTACTACAGAGAAAAATACCCCGAATTGGTTGCTCAAGCAGAGCAAAAAAGTTTAGGAAAGTGGTTCTCTCTAGATGGCTCCATCCCTAGAAATGAGTTTGACTTAGAGATGGTGCCCTATTTATCAGATCCCTTTCGGGGGACTGTCGAACGATGGGTACTCAGTGCAAATGAGTCACCACTGATGCTACAATGCCGCGCTGTAAAAGATACCCTTGCGGCTGCAAAGCTTTCTCTAGAAGATGTCGATCTGATACTTGTTGCCTCGACCTGGCCTGAACAAATGGGATTTGGTGATGCTGCCTTTCTGGCGCGCGAACTAAGTTTCCAGGGTGCAGCTTGGAATATTGATGCAAGCTGTGGTAGCACTCTAATTGCGTTGCAGACTGCTTATGCTTTGGTTTCGGCAGAACAGTATCACAATGTACTAGTAGTTATTTCATGTTCTTATTCTCACTTTGTCCCCGAACATGATACTGCCTCATGGTTTCTTAGCGATGGTGCTGGAGCTTTTGTAGTAAGTAAACTTAAACCAAATCAGGGTATTCTTGGTATTAAGACTGTTCATGCTGGTGCGCTGTGCGATCTAATTTACCCTGCGATCGCCAAGGATATACACGGCAACTTGCAGGTTCGTATGCAGGTCAGCAAGGATGCAAACAGATTAACTCGCGAAACGGCTGTAGGGTTTCTCCGTACTTGTTGTGAAGGTGCTATTAATGCAGCAGGTGTGACCCTTGAGCAAATAGACTTTTTTATTTTCAACACACCCACAGCTTGGTTCGCACGCTTTTGTACGCGCGTACTTGGTATTGATCCAGAACGTACAATCGACCTCTATCCACAATATGCAAATATTGGGCCAGTACTTACTGTAGTTAATATGTACCATGCTGTACAGTTAGAAAAAATTAGCGAAAACGACTTAGTTCTTGTTTATGGATTTGGTGCAGCAGGTGCTGCCTCTGCAAGTGTGATGCGTTGGGGCAAAGTAGCACTAGGTTCTGCTCCTATTCATAAAATAGAATCTGACTTAGCGGTGACAAGTTCTAAAAACAGAAACAAAGCTTTTTCTTTTTAAGGGTGTTTACTAAAATTTAAAGTTTACCTAAGTAGTTGGCTGTGAAGAAACAAATTCTTGCAATCGGAATTTTCATTTTATCTCTCATTTTTCCGCTTAAGGTTTCAGCGCAGAATAATGACGAGATTTATGTGTTTGGTGATAGCCTCTCTGATATAGGCAATGTATTCAACGCCACAGGCAAAATCATTCCTCCAAGTCCAACTTACTTTAATGGACGTTTTTCCAATGGTCCAATTTGGGTGGAATATCTCGCCTTAGATTTAGGATTAAAGTTGAATCCAAACACTAACTTTGCCTATGGTGGCGCAACCACAGGGTCTAAGAATATCGGTATTGCTAGTTTACCAGGATTGCAGCAACAGATTAATAGCTTTACATTAGCAAATCCTTCTGCAAACCCTAACGCCCTCTACGTTGTCTGGGCTGGTACGAATGATTATTTAGATTACTTTTTTGATGCTATTCCTAATCCTACCCAAGCAATCAACAACTTATCAATGGCAGTGACATCACTTGCTGCTGTTGGTGCTAAAAATTTTGTAATAGTTAACTTACCAGATTTAGGAAAGTTTCCAGTTACAGGCGGCAATAATCAAGATTCTAGCTTACTAAGCACTTTTATCAATGCACACAACTCCAGTTTGACTAAAAATCTCAGCTTTTTGAGCCAGCAACTCAGCCCTGATATCAATATTATTCCTCTTGATGTTAATTCTCTATTCAATAGAATCATCGCGGCTCCAAAAGAATTCGGTTTTGCAAATGTTACCGAATCTTGTATTGGAGACTTATCGGTAGTGCCTATTAATGTTCCCAAGCAGCCAGTTGTTTGTGAACCAGATAAGTTTTTATTCTGGGATCAAGTTCATCCTACAACTTCCGCTCACAAACTAATTGGAGAATTAGCTTTCTCAGCCGTGAAGCCAATACTTGTATCGGAACCTTCTACTGTATTAGGAATGTTAGCACTTGGTGTTTTAGGTACAGTTAGGTACGCGGTTGAAAGATACAAAAATGAGCGTAAAGTTAGGGTAAAAATTCTACTGATGCCTGTTTTTGAAGTTCTCGGTAGCCAAAGTTCAGAGTCATGAATTAATAATGTAACTCTTAGGATAAAAGTTATGGGGATTAAGTTTGAGAAAATCCTTATATGGGGACGTTCTGCTGAAGAATACACCAAAATGTTTGGTTTAAATCTTGAAGATAACAAACTGAAAATTATTGACTGTGCAGGTGGGCCTGCAAGCTTTAATGTTGAGATGACCCGTAGAGGAGGCAATGTTGTCTCTTGCGACCCCATTTATAAATTCAGTAAAACTGAGATTGCTCAACGCATCCAAGAAGCTAATCGTGAAGTCATGAATGCGGTGCAAGGAAATCCAGATAATTTTGTTTGGCAGGATATTCAATCGCCAAACCAATTACTAAACATTAGAAGATCCGCAATGCAGGAATTCATTGAAGACCTTTCTTTAGGAATTCAGGAAAAACGTTATGTTATAGGTGAACTGCCTACTTTACCATTTGCTGATCGGCAATTTGATTTAGCCTTATGCTCTCATTTTTTATTTGTTTATTCTGAACACCTATCTGAAGAGTTCCATCTTGCTTCTATTGTAGAAATGTGTCGCGTTGCTATAGAGACACGCATTTTTCCATTGCTAGACACATCTGGGAAGCTATCTCCATTTTTACTCCCAGCTGTCAACCAACTGCTCAAGCAGGGATATAAAGTAGAAATGAGACAAGCATCCTATGAATTTCAGAAGAGTGGAGACAAGTTCTTGAGTATATCCAAAAGCTAAGTCTTGAAAAAATGATTTAGTTTTTTCTATGATCATTCAAGTTTTTTCAGCTTATAACTGTATGATTATTTTCTCCATAAATAACTGCCCCTAAAGCTTTCAGAGAGGTTTTTTGAGCTTCAGTTATACCTGTAATGCCTGTGGTGTCCATGCCTTTATAGGGCCTATCATTCGTCAAAATTTTTAGACACTCTCCAGTCTTCACATCCCATATTCTAATCGTATCATCTTGGCTACTACTAGCTAGAGTTTGATCATGGGCACTGAAGGCAAGTGACCAAACCCACTTGGTATGTCCTGACAAAGTTTTGAGGCATTGTCCATTACTGACATCCCATAACTTCACCATTTGGTCGCCACTCCCACTCGCTAGAAGGCGTCCATCCGCACTAAAGCTGACTGAGTAGACAGAACTGGTATGACCTTGTAGAGTTTTAAGGTGTTTACCTGTTTTCGCATCCCATAACTTCACTGTTTGATCGCTACTGCCACTTGCTAAAAGCTGCCCATCAGCACTAAAGCTAACTGACCACAGCCAATCAGTATGTCCTTGAAGGGATTTAAGGCATCGACCAGTGTTGATATCCCACAACTTTACTGTTTGGTCATGACAACCACTAGCTAGTATCTGACCGTCCGGGCTGAAGGCGATAGACCAGACCCGATGGCTTTGTCTATTCAAGGTATTAATGCATTTACCTGTACTGGTATCCCATAGCTTGATTGTGCGATCGTCGCTGCTACTTGCCAAAATCAGACCATTTGGGCTGAAGGTAACAGCTAATATACGGTTACTGTGCCCATTTAAGGTTGTGAAACATTGACCAGTGTTGACATCCCACAATTTTACCGTTTGGTCTTCACTACCACTAGCTAAAATGCGACCATCTGGACTAAGAGAAACTGATGTAACCCGATTATTGTGTCCCCGCAAGGTTTGAAGGCAAGTACCAATGGTAGCATCCCAAAGCCTTACAATTTTGTTAGACCCACTGCTAGCCAACATATAACCGTTTGGGCTGAAGGCGACAGACCAAACTCCATCACAATAACCCTGAAAAATCCTGATACAACCACCAGTACTTACATCCCACAGCATAACCTTTTGGTCATCACTGCCACTGGCCAAAACGTAGCTATCTTTGTCGGAACTGAGTGCAACTGTCCATATTCGGCTGCTGTGTCCTCTCAAAGTTCTAATACATTTACCTGTGGCAACATCCCAGACTCTCACCGTTTGATCATCACTACCGCTAGCAATAATATATCCATCCAAACTGAAGGTAACAGAATGTACTGAGTCAGTATGACCTTGCAGTGTTAAATAGCATTGTCCTGTGTCAACATTCCATAGCTTCACTGTGTGATCATGACTAGCGCTAGCCAAAATGCGACCATCTGCACTGAAGCTAACGGAATGTACTCTATTGGTATGTCCTTTCAATATTTTAATACATTGATCAGTGTTGATATCCCATAGATTGAGGGTGTGATTGTCGTTTCCAGTTACCACTGTGTCACCATCGGGACTGAAAGCAATTGACCATACACTATAATCATCTACTGATAAAGTCTTAAAACACAGACCAGTATTGATATCCCAAAACTTTACAGTTTTATCCTCACTGCTACTCGCCAGTATGTGACCATTCGTGCTGAAGGCGATAGATTGGATACCACTGCTATGCCCTTGCAAATTTGCAATACACTGACCAGTGCTAACATTCCATAACCTCACTGTTTGATCGTCACTTCCGCTAGCAATAATATCTCCATTAGGACTGAAGGTAACGGATCGAACCCAAGCAGTGTGACCCCTGCAAGTGAGCATCTGTTGTCCATCTATAACCTGGTACAGGCGAATCTCATTATTAGTATCGCCCGTAGCTAGAAGTTTGCCATCGGGGCTAAAGGCTACCGAAAAAATACCACCGAGGGTTTCAGCAAAAACACACTTAGCTAGATCAGCATGAGCAAAATTTGTATCATGTAAATTGATACTTCGCATATCTGCTTGCCAAACAGTCAGATAAGAAAAATCATAGCCACTCAAATCTGTTTCTAAATAAGAAAGAAGATTGAGAATATTGCCAGCTGTATATCCTGGTTCTAACGGCGATGTCTCTCTGAGTTTTGTAAGAACTTGAGTTAATTGATTTTGAATGTTTCTTTTACTTCTTAAAACATTAAGCAATTGATCTATAACTGGTTTGATTATGAGGCGAATTTGAGTCTCTTTGATATAGTCTTTACCTGTCGCCTTCATGAGAGCATGACATCTAAATAAATCAATATTCTGAATGACAATCTCCTCACAGACAAGTTCTATCAAGCTACTAGTCACATACTCCATAACCACAGGCTGGAGGGTAAAAAGTGATTCAGTTTTTTCAATGAGCATAGGCGTAGCTTTCTCGATTAGCGATCGCCTTCCTAAAGATTCCACAGCCTCTATTAATTTTGCTTGTGATACTGGTGATACAATATCCTCTCGCAATCCTAAGAGCGTAATCGGCTCACGATTAATCGCTAGCCAGTACATGATATCCTTTTCTAAAGGTGACAAGCGCCGAAATTGCTGCTCTAAAACATCACTAAGGTCACCAAAAACAAATGTGTCTTGTTGCAAAAATCCAGTGACATTACCATCAAAAACATCTTGAACGTTCGTGGCAACTATCTTCAACGCTAATGGATTGCCTGCATAGCGTTCAATTATTACTTTCCATTCGTCCTCTGCCGCATATAGCCCTTTGAGTTTTAAGATTTCTTGCCCTTCCGCAACCTTCAAGCCACTCAGCCGTAATGAGCGAACAGGTAGTGCTTGTCCTTCCAATAATGCCACTTCTCTAGGTTTTTCACGACTAGTCAGCACTAAGCAGCTTTGATGAGTTGCTTCTCCTACCCGTCTTAAAAGCTCACCATATTCCTCATATCCTTCTCGATAAAGTCCAGCGCGGCTACCACTGCGGAGAATTGACTCTGCATTATCAAGTATTACCAAACAGCGATGATTTTGTAAATAATAGAGTAGCCGCGATACCCTCTCACTAAAACTTTCTGGTAAATTACCTTCTGTTTCTTGTTCGTCAGATAGAAATTGGATTAAGTTACTTAGAATAATTTTAGCAGGTGGAGCTTCTCGTAGCGATCGCCAGATTACATACTCAAAGTTTTCCTGAATCTGTTGAGCAAATTTTACAGAAAGGGTTGTTTTCCCAATCCCTCCTATTCCCAATAATGCGACTAATTGACAGTGTTCATTAAGAATCCATTGCTCTAGCGTATTAAGTTCTTCTATACGTCCATAAAAAACTGAGTTAAAGATAGCTTCTCCCAAATCTAGATGAGTATTTGAGCTTGAATAGTCACCTTTATCTATTTTTAACTTAAAAGCTGAAAAAAGCTTCTCAATAGTCTGTTTATCAACTCCTCCTTCCCGATTCAATACTTTCGAGATAGTAGCTGAATATAACCCAGAACGCGCACTTATTTCTTCAAGAGTATACCTGTTTCCAAAATTTTCCTTTGCTTCTGACTGATGCCTTGCTTCCTTAATTTTCTGTAACCCCTTGTTAGTAAGTGCAACGCCACGCTTGCGTCTCGAATTCTGTAAAGTCATGTATTAACTCACTGTTGGTGTAATCACCTTTGATTAAAAGGAATTATTTACTAGGTTGCTATAGATATGAGGTGATAACTATAACAAACGAATAATTTTATGTTGCAGAAGAATTAAAACAGGTATATTACCAAAATATTCACTAATAAAGCCACTTTTGGCGATCCACTTGTCTCGGTAATTCAACACCGCTTGCTCAACAGACAATCTGGCTTGTAGGACATTGCTGACATCATCTCTTGAGCTAAAAGGATCTTGTACTTGGTAATGGTAGATTCATTACGTGTGGTATTAGTAATTTAATACTTTGAGTTTTAAGTAATATACTTGAGGCGTAAAGCTTAAGTTCAATCTCAAAATCCTGATCTTCACTGGTAAAGACGTTTCTAAATTGGCAAGCTTGATAAAGAAACTTCCTATATATCTAGCCTATCAATCAATGAATAAAACTGCTGCACTTAAATTTCCCCGTTTGGCAACCTCCAGTAGAAAAAGGGCGCTTAAGCGAATTACCTTAAACTTGACATCAGATGAAGCCCAGAACCTTGAAAAGTATTGTAAACAGACAGGTAGACCAGCAATAGATGTAATTCGGGAACTCATTCAAGCGTTGCCTTGATCTGACTTTTCATGCCAAGTTTGAAAAGCCTCAGTCCAGAAGGGCCATCAAACTACCCTTCGGGAACGGTAAAGCCGAACAGCCGTAGGCAAGTCTGAGTAGTTCAACCAGATTCTAATACTTAATATCTTGAGAATAAACTAAGGTTAAATGGTTCGCAAATCTACTTTTATTTTATCAGTGGCAAAGCTCGAATCAGTTCTCGAATCACATCCGTTGCTGGTCTGCCTGTTTGTTCACAATACTTTTCAAGGTTCTTGGCTTCATTTGATGCCAGGTTTATAGTGATTCGTTTGACGGCCCATTTTTTGTTCATGCTGAAACAGATAAATCCTGTAATCATACCTTCAAACTCTAATTTTACCTTCCTAATTGGAAAGTAACCTAAATTTGGGGTATGCCGAGATACCTTTTCAAGAGGACAAGTTCTAATTGAAGGAGGTAGACCGCAGGAGACAGTTCTTGCTGGAAGAGCAAATCATCCAGAAATTTGAAGATAGGATGATGCTGATTGATAGCTTACTATATATGACATATAGTTAATTCTAGATACTCCAAATTTTGCCACTTCTTAATTTAATTGTCAAGCAGCTTTCCTCACTTTGATAACCCAGACTACCTTGGCAGAATGCCTATTTCTATTGTTCTAATTAAATTTTTAATTAAAGCTTAAATTGCAATCAGCTTAGTATTAATAATACTGAAGAACGCCTTAACCTAAATTTGTACTAATTTTAACTTAACCTTTGCTTACGCTGTATGTCTTAGTAAGAAGATTATGTAGTAACTATGGTAAAATACAGTATTCCTATCGGAATTTAGATGTATTATTGCCATTAATCCAGAGTTAAAAGCCAAATTGGAGGTTCTTACAAGTTGCTGTTTACTGCATTAAGGATTATAGATTCGTAGAAACTGCAACTTACCCAATTACATATACTCTGAGTCAAATTAACTGGAGTGTAGACCCATGAAATGCATAGATGATGCAAGCATCATAGAAAATCAGGTGTCTACGTTTACAGCATCAAATTTGCATATTTTCTGTGGAGTTTCTTAACTTACTTGAGGAGTACAAATGCTTGAGGCTATCGTTGTTGCTTGGTTATTACTGTTTTTTGGCGATTTTTTATCTACATTTTTTTACCACGTACCCGAGCACGTTTTTGGTAGCCTACATTTAAAAACGCACCACTCCTGGAAGAAGGACTTTCGCCACTACGCTATTTTGACTTTTAATCCCCAAGTTCTTTTAGATGGTATCTTGGGAGCTTTGCCTTATGTACTTATAGCAGTAGTCTTGTGGCCTTTCTCTCCCATCGGCGTTATCTCTGGATTACTGCTTGGTCAGTTTCATGTATGGTGGAGACACATAAGTGTACTAGGTTGGCAAACTTCAAAGCCTGTCAATATTTTATGCCAAATTCTATTTATTACTACTCCTGAAAGACACTGGTTGCATCATCACAAAACTAATTTGGGTTTCGGTGATATTTTCACGTTCTTTGAACAACCTGCACAAATGTGGTTACGCTGGCTTCGGTTACTTAGACTTCGTTTTCGTTACTCTCGGATCTAACAGAAGCTAGCGCTTACCTAACTCCTCTTGGAGAGCCATACTTTTTAAAATTAGCAAAAAAGGCTGCGTTAGCGTTCGCGGAGCGTCTCGTAGAGAAGCTTACCGAAGGTATCGCAGCCTTTTTTCGTAAACTATTTATTTTTTGCCAGACAGAAAACTATTCCAACCTCAGAAAAGCTGATTCCCAATTTACGAGTAATCGCAACAACAGACACCAATTGACTATAGCTTTTAATCTATGCCTTTATAGAATTGTGAAGGCTTTATTTATAGTTTGTCTGTAACTCATCAAAAAGCAAGCGATTTCTATAGACGCAAGAACGCCTCTATTACGTAATTTAAATATATTTGCTAATGCTCAACTTTGTTGTTATGTCGCCCATCTTTCTGGGAAACCTAGTCTTAATTAGTAAATTATTATATCCCTAGATTTTTATGACAATTTCTCTCTTTTTTAGAGATGCTAGGCGTAGCTTCCTTATCCGTTCGCGGAGCGTCCCGCAGGGAAGGGGTATGGATAGCTACGGTGAAGTGAGCAGGAGGCAGGAGGCAGAAGGCAGAGGGTTGCAATACAGTTTAGGCTGCTTTTCTATAGGAGAGGCCGCACGATCGCAACTGGTAAAAACTAAGAACATGCCTGTCTTTGGAAACTTAGCCCCAGAGGTAGCAGATAAAATTAATAACCTGGTTGACTTGAATACAGCCAATTTACAAGTTGCTACTTATGAGGTGTTTCATGTCCGCAGTTAACCTCAGAAAGATGCTCAACAAAAAAGAGTTGCCATCTCTACTTCATAACTTAATTTACCAGTTTAACATTGCGATTGATATTGAACTAGTAGACGGCACGAAACTGATTAGCATTGGGGAGCAAACTGCAAAAAACCGATATCCAATCGAGGTGTCAGGAGAAATCATCGGTTGGGTTGTTGGGGGAGAACAGGCAACTCTACTTGCGACTTTGCTCTCCTTTTTGGCAAAGCAGGAAGCTGAGAAGAAAGTACTCGCCAAAGAATTGCTAGAGCGATACCAAGAAATTGATTTGTTTGAGGATATCTCGACTCAACTGACAACAAGTTTAGATACGCGACAAATTGCCCAACTTGTGCTTCAAGAATTGAGTCAATTAATTGAATCATCTGCGGGGATGATTCTGCTTTTGAGTCCAGATGCAACTGAGTTTGAAATCATTGCCGAATTTGGAATGTTTTTTGACCACAGTCAACCGGAACCGGGTAAGGGAATTATTGGCGACATTGTACAATCCAACCGCGCAGAACTGGTCAATGATGTGCAAGCCGATCCTCGGTTAGAGGGGCAAAAAAACGTTAGTGCAATGATTTGTGTACCGTTGCGAGCCAAGGAGCGGGTACTGGGAGCGATCGCCATTGGAACGCCCAAAACAGACTCATACATGGCTGAACACCTGAAACTTGTGAGTATCTTTGCCTCTCAAAGTGCGATCGCTATTGACAAAGCTTTGCTTTACGAGCAAAGCACCAAAGCAGCCCTCCAGGCAAAAGCCCAAACACAGAAGCTTCAGCAAGCTCTTCATGAGTTGCAATTGGCCCAAACTCAGTTGATCCAAAGCGAAAAAATGTCCAGTCTCGGACAACTCATTGCCGGAGTTGCCCACGAAATCAACAACCCGGTTAACTTTATTTACGGCAATTTAAGGTATGTTGCCGAATACGCCCAAGACTTATTGCACCTGTTGGAAAAGTATCAAAAGTTCCTACCTGTTGCTCCTCCAGAACTGGAATCAGAGTTAGACAACATAGACCTAGAATTTATCATGCAGGATCTTCCCAAACTGTTAGATTCGATGAAACTGGGCACAAGTCGCATTGTAGAAATTGTCCAATCTCTGAAAAATTTCTCTCGCCATGACGAAGCCGACATGAAAGCCGTGAACATCCACGATGGCATCGATGGAACCTTAATGATTCTTCATCATCGCCTGAAAGCAGATGTTCATCGTCCGGCAATTGAAATCGTTAAAGACTATGCAAAACTTCCTCTAATTGAATGTTACCCCGGACAGTTGAATCAGGTATTTATGAACATCCTGGCAAATGCCATCGATGCTTTAGAAGAAAATATGGAAAATTCCGGATTCAGAAGTAGCTCCCAATCCCTAACCCCCAATCCCCAAATAACTATTCGTACCCAAGTTCTTGACCAACAGTGGGTTGTGATTCGTATCGCTGACAACGGCCCAGGCATGAAGGAGGAGGTAATTCGCCGCATTTACGATCCTTTCTTCACCACAAAAGATATTGGTAAGGGAACCGGGTTAGGTATGGCAATCAGCTACCAAATTATTGTAGACAAACATGGGGGAATGCTCAAATGTCGTTCTCAACTGGGTGAAGGAACAGAATTCTGGATTCAGATTCCGTTAAATTGTGCATTGGTGGATGCTACTGAAGAACAGAATAGCGCCTCTGTCTCGCAAACTTACACAACAGAATTATCCCATACTCCCAATACTGATGGCTTCATTCCATCAACAACTCCAATGCTCAAACCGACGGATTTGTTGATTCGCCATACTCAATTGATCCAGCGACTCTCACAGCACAATCAAAATGTGGAAAGTGCATCACCCGATCAAATTTACCAGATGTTCCAACGCCATCCAATTTCATTAAGGCTTTACGCCACTTTGTTGTCTTGGTTCTGTTGTTCTAACCCTACCCAAATACGCCATTAAAAGAAATTTCAACCATGTTTAATCAACTTGATGAATACAATAGTCAGCTATTTGAACTATGTCCTGTTGGGCTAGTACTATGCCGAACAGATGGGACACTAATTAATATCAACCCCGCCTATGCTGCCATTTTGGGGCGCACTGTTCTAGAAACTCTGAATCTCAACTACTGGCAAATTACTCCAGAAAACTATGCAGCTACTGACCAAGCTACGCTAAAGAACCTAGAACAAACTGGTCGCTACGGCCCCTATGAGAAAGAGTTAATCCACAAAGACGGGCATCTGGTTCCGGTCAGGATCTCTGGACTGATGATTGAGAAAGATGGAGAGCAACTGATCTGGTCTAGTGTGGAGGATATCAGCGATCTTCGACGCATTCAGCAGGAACGCCAACATACTGAACAAATTCTGAAACAGAGTGAAGCCCGATACCGTTCTTTAGTAACTACTAATACACAAATTGTCTGGGTAAGCACACCACAAGGAATTTGTTTTGAACTGGCAAGCTGGATAGCCTATACAGGTCAAAGTCTAGCTGAAGCGGAAAATGGGGGCTGGATTGATGCCGTTCATCCCGACGATCGCGCCTACACCGGAGAAGTCTGGAGTGCTGCTGTGGCAAACCTGAGTATGTATCAAATTGAATACCGAATTCGTGGCAAGGATGGCAACTATCGCTACTTTTGGGTGTGGGGTGCGCCCGTTATAGAAGAAGATGGCAGCGTCCGGGAGTGGATTGGCACCTGCACCGATATTAACGAGCGCAAGCTGGCAGAAGCAGAAAATCAGCGTCTAAAAGAACGATATCGCTCGTTAGTAACTGCGACTTCACAGATTGTCTGGGGAGCTACCCCGGAAGGGCTAGGAATAAGTAGTGAAATGCTCACCTGGAGGGACTATACGGGGCAGAGTGAAACTGAAGTTGAGGGTTGGGGCTGGATCGATCCAATTCACCCCGATGACCGTGCCAACTCCATAGAAGTTTGGAATGCTGCTGTGGCAAACCGAAGTATCTACCAAACCGAATATCGACTGCATGGTAAGGATGGTACATACCGCTACTTCTCTGTCTGTGGTGCCCCCGTCTTGGAAGAAGACGGCAGTATTCGGGAATGGATTGGCACCTGTACTGATATTCACGATCGCAAACAGGCAGAAGCTGAAAATCAACGTTTATTCGATATGTTGAATCATTCCAGCGATGCCATTATCGTCCGCGACATGAGCGACAAAATCTCTCACTGGAATCAGGGTGCCGAAAGACTCTACGGTTGGACGCGTGAGGAAGTGAAAGACCAATACATTCACGCATTTATAAAATCAACCTTTCCAAAACCTTTAGAAGAAATTCTATCAGAGTTTCTACGGGAGGGCACTTGGGAGGGAGAACTGGAACACATGACGCGCGATGGCAGACCGATCACCGTTCAGAGCCGTTGGACTTTGCAACGAGATTTATCCGGTCAACCCTGCGCTATGCTAGAAATCAATACCGATATTACTGCTCGCAAACAAGCAGAAATCGCTCTGCGGCAACTAAATCAAGAACTGGAAGCCAGAGTTGTCGAGCGGACAGCTGCCCTGCAAAATACCTTAGCAGAAGCGCAGGGATTAAATGCCATTTTGGATAACTTAGCAGATGGTTTGTTAGTGGCAGACACCGCAGGAAAAATCACCCACTTCAATCCTGCTTTTTTAGCTATGCATGGATTAACAGCTACCGCCCTCAACGGTCACTACCGAGAATTGCCGATATCTGGTTTAGCAGACCTAATTGCACGAACTCAGTCCTATCCCAAAGAGGTGTTCTCTGCCGAAGTTGCACTGACCAAAGAACGCATTGGTCAGGCAGTGGCAACTGCCATTTTCAAAAAGACGACAGATTCAGAACCCGCCGCCTGCTTTGGTTCGGCGCTGCTAATTCGAGATGTGACGGCAGAAAAGGAAATCGACCAGATGAAGACCGACTTCATCTCAACAGTTTCTCATGAGCTGCGGACGCCATTGACTTCTGTCCTCGGTTTTGCGTCGATTATTCAAGAAAAGTTGCAAACCGATGTGTTCCCAATGATTTCTAGCGAAGACCGCAAGCTTCAAAAAACAATTAAGCGGGTGGCTGACAATCTCAACATTATTGTATCGGAAGCAGAACGGCTCACATCTTTGATTAATGATGTCTTGGACATCGCCAAGATGGAAGCAGGTAAGGTGGAATGGCAGATGCAGCCGATTGATCCTAGCGAATTATTGGATTGGGCAACCAATTCGACCGCCGGATTATTTGAAACCAATGGTTTGCAATTTGTGAGCGAGATTGAACCTGAACTGCCTCAGATAATAGGCGATCGCAATCGTTTGCTGCAAGTTTTAATCAACTTAATTTCCAATGCCGTTAAGTTTACCGAATCTGGTTGTGTCACCTGTCGCGTCAAACAAGAAAACGACGGTGTTTGCATCAGCGTTATCGACACAGGCATTGGGATTGCACCTGAAGATCAGCCGAAAGTGTTTGAGAAATTCCGCCAAGTTGGCGACACCCTCACCGACAAACCCAAAGGCACAGGGTTAGGATTGCCTATCTGTAAACAAATCGTCGATCATCACGGCGGTAGAATCTGGGTTGAGAGTGAACCAGGTAACGGCAGCGTATTTTCATTTATCATTCCCACCTACGCCAGCGATCAAAAAACCACTGCTAATCTGAATTTGGATACACTAGTCAAACAACTTAAAGAACACGTCATCACCAAAAACCTTGTGCTAAACCAAAACCGTAAAACCATTTTGGTTGTAGATGATGACGCTAATATTCGGGAACTGCTGCGTCAACAATTGGAAAACGAAGGCTACAATGTTCGTGAAGGAAAGGACGGTATGGATGCAATTCATCAAATCAAAATAGCCCGTCCCGATTTGATTCTTTTGGACGTAATGATGCCCCAAATCAACGGCTTCGATGTAGCAGCCGTCCTCAAAAATGATCCTCAGACCGCAGACATTCCAATCATCATTCTGTCGATTATTGAAAACAAAGAACGAGGCTACCATATTGGTATTGATCGCTATCTCACTAAGCCCATTGACACAGAAAAACTCCTCAACGAAATTGGCTCACTGCTTTACCAGGGTACTTCTAATAAAAAAGTATTGGTTGTAGATAAAAATGCATCAGCTTTAAAAACCTTATCAGATGTACTGCAAACTCAGGGATACAGTGTGATTGAAGCCTCCAATCCGCAAGAATGCATTTATAAAGCCTTGTCAGCTAAACCTGACATGATCATCATTGATTCTATCTTCTCTCAAGAAGCCGATTTGGTGAAAACCCTACGCTTTGAGAAAGAGTTAGAAAATGTATTTTTTATTATGCTGTCTGAACAGTAATCGTTGAGGCTGGGGGTTGGGGACTAGGAACTGGGAAGGAATTCTTCTAATCCGCAATCTCTAATCCCCAATCCCCAATCTGCAATCCCCAATCCCTAATCCCCAATTCCCAATCCCTATGAACCAGAAAATTCTAATTGTTGACGATGAACCTAATATCTTAATTTTGATGGAACAAGCCTTAGAAGCATTAGAAGACGAGGGTGTTGAACTTCTAACGGCTCGAAATGGAGAAGAAGCTCTCGAAACTATTAAAACTGAAAAACCAAGTTTGGTTTTTCTCGATGTGATGATGCCTAAAATGAATGGTCTGCAAGTCTGTCATATTGTTAAACACGAACTACAATTGACTGATATTTATATCGTGATCTTGACAGCGAAGGGACAGGAATTTGATAAACAAAAAGGAATAGAAGTTGGTGCAGATTTATATCTAACTAAACCATTTCGCCCCAAAGAAGTACTTGAAAAATCAATGCAGGTGTTGGGCTTTTGATGAAAATTATGAATGCTTTTCACCTGCTTTCGCTTCTAGTGTGTCGGAGGCGATCGCATCTGAAGTCGGGTCGATACTAATAAGATTAATATCATGTTCGGTGAAAGACTTATCATTAAAATCGCAGGGGAGCAGGGGGAAAGAAGTTTTCCTATTTTTTGCATAGATGCGGGAATTATAACTAATTAGGCGGACATGATATAACACCGATCAAATCGCTATCACTCAAATTAGTCCATTAAAATCTCTCTCCCCAGCAGGATATTTTTTCAGAATTTTTCAATTTCTACAACTTATACCATTTCACGAAAAATCTGATACAGATGTGAACCTTGAAAGTATTGCTGTATCTAAGTTTTTTAATTGTGTTAGCGGAGCGGGGCGTTAGCCCATTGCGTTAGCGAAGCGGGGCATTTAAGCCGGGCGAGTAATTTCATACAAATCCTGAGTGCGGGTATACCAGTTACCCGACAGGCGACCAATTGCATGCAACTTTGCGACATCAATTGTGTTTTGTGGTGTAAGTAAATCGTCCCGAATATGCCACAGCACCGCCTCAGCAATAATTAATCCCGATTGGCTACCTTCATTTCCTACGTAAACTACCTGCTTCAGCACACACTCAATATTAATCGGTGATTCAGCAACTCGTGGCGGACGCACCCGCTTTGAGGGAGCAGGAGTTAGTCCTGCTACTTGAAATTCGTCTACATCTGGTGGAAAGTCACCACTAGTGGTGTTCATCTGTTCTCCCAATTCTTCAACAACTATGTTGACCACTAGTTCACCCGACTGCTCTACATTAAATAAAGTATCTTTTTTAACACCACGTTTGAGACCTGTGGAGATGGCTAGAGTCGGTGGGTTAGCTGTCACGCCCATAAAAAAACTGAAAGGTGCAACATTGGGCGTACCATCGCTAGCGATCGTTGACACCCAAGCGATCGGTCGGGGAACCACTGAACCTACAAGTAATTGATAAGTATTCCGTGGGTCGTTCTGGGAGGGATCGATAATCATTGAGGTTTTCCTCACTAAACACTACAGTTTTTCAAAACTTGATCTTGCCGAAGAGAAGCTTTTTACCTGAGTTATGGGCAATTTTCGTTACTGCAACTTACTTTTTTTAGCTAAATGTGAGATGTTCATACTCAGCTACAATACTACGGTTTATTGGCTAGATTGCCGTAAAAGAAGAATTGGGGAAATCATCTACTGCGATCGCAGCTTTTTTTGCCAGCTATTTATTTGACCCAAATTGATGATTATAGGGCAACGGGAGAGGGAGATAAGGTGCAATACCGTTGAGTTAAGGAATTTCTTGGTTGAGCCAGACAATTAAAAAAGAAAAGCTGTTCTTGAGAGAAGAATTACTGAACAAGAACCCTCTTTCCTCAAAAACCTCCCCTGCTTCCCCTACTTCCTCAGCCTCCCCTGCTTGTTCAATCAGAAGGTAATTCTGGGAAACCTTAATTTGTGAGAGCTGAGGCTTTTGCCAGAAGGAACTAGAATTAGAAAACACCTAGCTGGGTTCTTCTGACTTTTGAAATTAGGAGTGCATGTGTGCCAAAATCCCCTAAATATTTGCTGATTGGATCAACCGAGACTTATAGCGGTAAATCTGCAACTGTTCTGGGTTTGTCTCATCAGCTACAGCAAAAAGGACTGGATATTACCTACGGTAAACCGCTTGGTACATGTTTGAATTCGTCCAGTGGAACCGTGATTGAGGAAGATGTCCAATTCATCGCTCTTAGCCTCAATTTGCCGGAAAACCGTGTTGCACCTACAATGCTGGCTTTGGATGAACTAAATGTGCAAAAACGCTTGCGAGGGGAAGACAAAACCGATTATCAGCAGTCCTTAATACAGCAATATTTGCATAAATCTCAAGGAGATTTGGTGTTACTGGAGGGGCCTGGTGATTTGTCCGAAGGCAATTTGTTTGACTTGTCTTTGCTGCAAATTGCTGAAGTATTGGATGCTGGCGTGCTGTTAGTAGCTCGCTATAAATCGTTGCTTTCGGTTGAGTCGCTATTGGCTGCTAAAGGGCGTGTGGGCGATCGCTTGATTGGAGTTGTGATCAATGATATCCCTGTCACCCAACTAGAAGCAGTTGATACTCTCTTGCGCCCGTTTTTGGAACAGCAGGGGATTCCAGTGTTAGCAATGCTACCTAATAGCGATTTGCTCCGCAGTGTCAGTGTTGGCGAACTGGTCAAACAGTTAAAGGCTGATGTTCTCTGTCGTAACGATCGCATGGATTTGTTGGTTGAGAGTTTAGCAATTGGAGCGATGAATGTCAACTCTGCTGTGAAATATTTCCGCAAACGTCGGAATATGGCAGTGGTAACAGGAGGCGATCGCGTGGAAATTCAGCAAGCGGCTTTGGAAACTTCTACCCAATGTTTAATTCTCACCGGGCAACTACCACCCCCACCGTTCATTCTCAGTCGCGCTGAAGACCTAGAAATCCCCATTTTGTCTGTTGACTTAGATACCCTAACTACTGTAGAAATTGTTGACCGCACTTTTGGTCAAGTCCGTGTCCACGAGCCGATAAAGGTTCAGTATATTCGCAAGTTGATGTCTGAGCATTTTGACATTGACCGCTTGTTATCCAAATTAGGTTTAACTCCGGCAACGGCATTGTCTTAGATTCATTGCTCAGTTATCAGTTAGAAGGCTGTATTGCTGAGGGTACAGCCGGCTCACCGTCACCTCCCAGGCGACGGCGAGCTGTTTCTTTGCGCCCCATAGCTGGGACGTGCTTAGTTGCAGCAGCTAATCCAAAGACAGGCATATTTCCATAAACTGCCTCATATCTTCCCGGTTCTATTAAATAGGTTTCGTGCCAAATGCCGACACTGCCATCAGCACCAATGGCTTGATTAAACCTTTGCCAAGCTTTTAAATGTGCATCGGCTGGATTTCTAGCAAAACGCTCCAAATCCTCGAACGATCGCCAATACTGAATCAGTCCTACCCCTCGCCAGTAAACAAAAGTTTCTCCCCCTAAAAACCCTTTTTCAGGATTCTGATTAAGGCTTTGTAGCATGGGCGACATTGCCCTGGCTGTGGGAATCCATTTGGAAAAAGCGAATAATTTATTAATTCGCATCCCAATCAGAAACACAACAAAGGGTTCATCAATCTCGGCTGTAAATCGTCCCGGTATTACTTGAGGCATATCTCACTCCTTGTTGTTTAAGTTAATATGCAACTAATTGCATATAAATATCATTATGCAATTAGTTGCATAAGTCAAGTGGTGAATTAAAAAATATGGCATTAGCGCACGCAATATTAGCTGCTCTGGTTGATGCACCCTGTAGTGGGTATGATTTGGCAAAGCGATTCGATGGCTCTGTAGGCTTTTTCTGGTCAGCAAGTCACCAGCAGATTTATCGAGAGTTGGCGAAGCTAGAAGATCAAGGATTGATTAGTTCCGAGTCGATTCTTCAAGCAGGACGACCAGATAAAAGACTCTACAGCGTTACAGACTTAGGAGAACAGCACCTCAAAGAGTGGATTGCTCAACCTTGTGAACCCACACCGATTAAAGATGATTTACTGGTAAAAATTTTTGCTGGTCATATTGTTCATAAGCAAACTATCTTGGCAGAGTTAGAACATCACCAAGAAGCCCATCTAAAAAAATTGTCTACGTACAAGCAATTAGAACAGCTTTACTTTCAGAATCCGCAAGAACTGCCAGAATCAGGCAAATTTCAGTATTTGACTCTCCTAAATGGCATTAGTTACGAAACACATTGGCTAGCCTGGTGTAACCAAGTAAGAGAGTTACTGAACCAAACAATTGAAAATTAGTAACAATGTTTAATTCAAGTTTTCCTCGTATCTACACGCTGTTTGGTAGAATATCTGGGTCGTTTAATGTGATTATCTCCATCTTTGAGCCAATCAACAGACCTTATTAACCTAGATACATTAGCGCAAGAACTAGCGACAATCCAGCAAACGGGTTCTAAAAGAATCGCCTTGCTGGGTTCTCGTCATGTCCCGATTACGCATCAGAATCTTATTGAAATGATGACATACGCCCTAGTTTTATCGGGTAATCGAATCATTACTTCTGGTGCTACAGGTACAAATTCAGCTGCCATTAAGGGAGCAACACGGGCGGATGCAAATTTGTTGACAGTGATTCTACCCCAAAGCCTGGAACGCCAGCCTTTGGAATCGCGCCAGCAACTAGAACAGGTAATGCATCTAGTCGAAAATCCCAGTAATGATAATCTGTCTCTTGCTGAAGCTAGTTACTTGTGCAACAAAGAGATTGTCTCCCGTTGCCAGCAACTAATCTGCTTTGCGTTTCACGACAGTCGCACCCTGTTACAAACTTGTCAGGATGCAGAAGAACAAAGAAAAGTGGTGACGCTTTTTTACTTTGATTAGTCATTTGTCATTTGTCCTTTGTCATTTGTATTTGACTAATGACTGATGACTGATGGCCCTTACGGGTTCGCCAGTCACTCATGGGGGAAACCCCCAAGACCGCGCTGGCTCACTGATGACTAATAACCAATGACTAATAAGTAATGATAATTTTTTTGTACTCGATCGCTGCTGCTGTCGTTCTAATTTACGTGCCATTTTTGCTAGTAGCTTATGCCCGTGTGCGTATTGGGTATGAAAGTTTTTCTACTCCTCGCGCTATGTTTGATAAATTGCCACCTTATGCACAACGAGCTACTTGGGCACATCAGAACACCTTTGAAGCGTTTATGGTGTTTGCCGCAGCAGCATTGATGGCTTATGTAACTGGTGTAAATTCTTTTACAGCCCAAATAGCTGCGATCGCCTTTGTGGTAGCCCGTTTGCTATACTCAATTTTTTATATTTTGAATATACCCCTTTTGCGATCGCTGATGTTTGGCATTGGCATCCTTAGCTGTGCCACTCTCATCTTATTGAGCATCATTCAAGCTACTAGTTAATTGGGGCATGGAGAGTAGGGAGTGGGGAAAACTTTTCCCAATCCAAAATCGTTCGACTGAGCGAAGTCGAAGTCCAAAATCTAAAATCCAAAATGTTTTATGGCTTCTACTTTTTCTTTTGACATTGTGAGCGACTTTGACCGACAAGAGTTGGTTAACGCTGTCGATCAAGTTATCCGAGACATCAAAGGTCGTTACGACCTCAAAGATACTGAAACTACTGTCGAGTTAGTCGAGGAAAGCATTAACGTTAGTACTGACAGCGAGTTTACCTTAGATTCTGTACACACCATTCTGCGAGAAAAAGCCGCCAAGCGTAACCTCTCCCAGAAAATCTTTGATTTTGGCAAAGTTGAATCAGCCAGTGGTAATCGCGTGCGTCAAGAAATCAAACTTAAAAAAGGCATTAGTCAGGAAATTGCCAAACAAATTTCCAAATTGATTCGGGACGAATTCAAAAAGGTACAAGCTTCAATTCAAGGTGATGCTGTGCGGGTTTCTGCCAAATCTAAAGATGACTTGCAAGTTGTCATGCAGCGTCTAAAACAAGAAGACTACCCAGTTGCTTTGCAATTTACAAATTATCGTTAAAAGATTCGTAATTCGTAGTTAAAAATTTAATTACGAATTACGAATTACGAATTATTTTAAGTCCGTCCGCCAATACTTCTTTGAAATGCCGGACGCTCAGATAATTGCTTCATATAGTTCAAAACTGCTGGATAAGGGCTGAGGTCTAGCTTCAGTATCATGGGAATGTAATTCAAAATAGACCCTACTGCCACATCAGCAACAGTGAACTCATTGCCAAGTAAAAAAGGTTGCTTACTGAAAATTTCATTTAACGGAGTCAACAAGCGGGGCATTTCCCGTTCCCGATTCTCCTCTCCAAAAATCCCTGGGCCAAGGGTAGCATTGGCAAATAAAACCCATTGGTAAAATACAGCACGTTCCTCTGGCGAAAGTGGAGTTTTACTGTACTTATCGGCAAGATACAGCAAAATTGCCCCAGATTCCCAAAGTTTAAAATCTCCATCAACAATTGCTGGAACTTTACCAACCGGGTTAATTGCCAAATATTCAGGCTTGAGGTGTTCACCTGCCTGCATATCAAGCCTGACAAATTCGTAGGGAATTCCTAATTCTTCTAAAAACCAGTGAACAATTGAAGCTCGACTACGAGCGCCACCATAAAGTTTTAGCATAATTACTTAAAGCACTTTGTGAGTGTGAGAATGCTGTTTAACGTTATCTTCTTTGGTGACAACTCTAGCGGCGTTTAACACCCGTTTGCGCTCAGTAGAATACTTAAATTCAGTGTAGTTTGTACCTAAGGGAATTAAAGATTTTGCAGATTCACGACGCTTGTAGGTACGAGCTGCTGCAAATGCCCTCGGCACAAATTCTTCTCCAAACTGAGCCGTCTCTGGAAAGCCATCTGGCAATACTTGTGAATCGCCATCCAGCACAGCTCCTAAAGTTGTGGCATGAGCCAGCTTATAGGAGGTAGGGATGCCCTTTAAGAGCGCTTCTAAAGCCGCAGAGGGAATTGGTTCTATAACTTCGATTTGATAAACTTCTCCATCTTCTTTGACGAAGCAGGTTGCCAAGCCGATAACAATGTAATCATCGGTTGCTAAATCTGGGGCATTAGGATAGGAAATTGCGGTTGTCATCGGAAAATTTCTCAAAATTTAAAAATTGGATTTGGACATTGGGCATTGGGCATGGGAAAGAGGACTTGAGGACAAGGAGAATTGGGGACAAGGGGAAAGACTTGTTGGAAGCTCTAAACTTTTGTCACCTTGTCACCTTGTCCCCTTGTCCCCTCTGCTCACCTGCTTCCCCTGCTTCCCCTGCTTCTTCATCCCCTGTTTAATGAACGGCTTGTTGGCATTCTACCAATTTGTCGCTGTTACTACTTGACTAGTCTTTGAGATTGACATCTGCTATTTCTGGAATTCACCTTGGGGATCGAGTATCCATGATTAGGTTTGAGGAGCAATCGTTTATTTAGGGCGTAGATTTCTACAGGTGTGAGTAGTTTAAATTCAGTCTTGAGATAGCTTTAAAGTAACTATAAATACCTTAAAAATATACACATAGTAGTAAAACTACTAGCTGCAAAAAATTAGAATTTGATTCAAAAAGCAGGTATTTAAGGCAGGGAAAGATGAATATTCACTCATTTTTAGCTGACGGTGAGCAGCAAAGCAAGCAATATAATAACGCGCTAAATAATACAGATAAAGTACAAGAGGAGAGGACAAGCGATCGCAGCGAATCTACTTTTGGCGATCGCTATTTGCGCTCTTGTGCTTTAAGGTCGGCTCAACAAGGAGATTATACTGAAGCGATCGCACTTTTAAGCCAACTAATTTCTCGCCATCCCCATAATGCCATTGATTACAACAATCGGGGGCTAATTTATTTCCAAAGTGGTGAAACGCAAAAAGCGCTTGACGACTATAATACCGCCCTCAAACTTAATCCTTATCTGGCTAGTGCTTATAATAATCGGGCAAATTACTACGCAGCTTGTGGAGAATTAGCAGCAGCACTTGCCGATTACGATCAAGCGATTGATTTCAATCCTCGCCATGTCCGGGCATGGATAAACCGAGGCATTACCTGGCGTGATTTGGGGCAATATGAGGAGGCAATTGAGAATTTTGAGGTAGCACTGCTTTTTGGTCAACTCGAAGGTCATATCTGGGCTGAACGCGGCAGAACTTACCATCTTTGGGGCGACTGGAATTGTGCGATCGCTGATTATCGTCGCGCCCTCACTCAACTGCCTTCTCTCGACAACAGTAAGGATATTACTGGTTGTCGCTTGCGTTTACAACTCGAAAATTGGCTAAACGAGCTGCTATCTGAATCAGCGTCTTAATTGGTAGATTAGTTCTTCTGGGGGATTCAAAATTCAAAATAAATTATTAAACTTTGAATGAGAGTATAGTGACGCTGTATCGCTCATGACTAATAGATGATAGCTACATAGCTATTCAAAAATTAGCTATTAACCATTATTTATTAGCAATAATATAAATTTAACACCCGGCTTATACGTAGCCTGAATCACAAGAAACTTAAATAATCCCAAATTCGCTATTTGTCTTAGGGTGATGACTCTGTTTGTTCATCTTCTCGGCGATCGGGATTCATTAACACGACCCGACGCTGATTAGGATCAAATCGGTACCCTTGTTGTTGCATAATACTTTTGGTTTGCTGAGGATCAAAGTTTCGGCTAAATTCCACCTGCAAACTGTTGACATGTCCTTCCATCAGCTTGACTTCAGTACTAATTTCGCGCAACTTTTCTTGCTGTGACCAATGATAAGGCAGAAGTTGTGCTAAAGCAGATCCTGCAACGGCTGTAATCACAAGATTAACTGCTATTTTGGCTGTGCTTTCCAAAGCCATCACCTGGTAAGAACGTTGACGAAGATGCCGCTTTGGTCGAGGAGTAACCCGGCGTTTTTGTATAGGTTGTAACGGTGGTCTGGAGGGTTGAATCGCGTTCATGATGCTAAAAAATAACCTCGCTGAGTGAAGGGAAGCACTGTAAAAGCTCTCTGGCGCTAATTACTGCTGATTTAGCTGTCATATTACTTCATTTTTTTGAAATAGCTACAAGTGTTGCACCAGTTAAAAAATAACCTGGCTTACGTAAGTGCAAGTCTAGATACTTATGGCTTTACACCATAAGGTCTGGAAATTGCACCCCGTACTGCCAGGATTATTAGCTTTTTAACTGTGTCACATCGGAGCCTTATTTGTAAAGTTCTGTGGCTAATCGCCAAGCTAGAACTCCGGGGATCAAGGCTACAACTAGAGCGATGTAGACTTGAGTATCTGAGATGGAAGATATCTGAGCGATGTACAGAGTATCTAAGATAGGCATGGCTGAAAACCTCCTAACCTGAATAGATTTTGAACAGTTCGTTTACTACTTTTCCTTGTTTTGCCAAGATTGGGGAATATCTTGTTACAAGATGCAACAAAAGCAGTTATTAATCAGTAGTCCTTAGTAATTCTTTAATAAAAAAATTCATAAAACTATGGATTTCTATTTGGGTATCGACTTTGGCACCTCTGGCGCACGCGGTATGGTGGTTGATGAGGAAGCTAGCATCCAGGCACAGGTGCGATATCCCTTCCAGGACTCACCAGCCGCCGTTACGCCCACAATTTGGCAGGAGGCTTTGTTTGTGCTGGTGGAACAAATACCTGAGCAATTGCGGCGAGAAATTAAAGCGATCGCAATTAATGGTACTTCCTCCACCGTCCTACTAGTGGATACTGCTGGCAATCCAACAGATGCACCATTGCTGTACAACGATGGGCGGGGATCATTGGTGCTAGAGCATTTGAAGAGTATTGCACCCCCCAATCATACAGTATTGAGCGCCACCTCTAGCCTGGTCAAACTTTTGTGGATGAGGCAACAACCCTCTTTTAGTGAAGCCAGATATTTCCTGCATCAAGCAGATTGGCTAGCGTTTCTCCTACATGGACAGTTGGGTATTAGCGATTACCATAATGCTTTAAAGCTGGGTTATGACGTGGAAGAGTTGAAATACCCAGAATGGCTAGAAGAATTGCAAATACCGATTCAGCTACCCAAAGTTTTACCTCCTGGTACTCCAATTGCCGAATTGAGTCCTGAAGTTGCAGATAAATTCAGTTTTCGCCGTGATTGTCTGGTGTGTGCAGGTACAACTGATAGTATTGCCGCTTTTCTTGCCAGTGGGGCAAAATTACCTGGTGAAGCCGTGACTTCCCTTGGTTCAACGTTGGTACTAAAGTTATTAAGTCGTACCCGGCAAGAAGATGCCAGATATGGGATTTACAGCCATCGGTTGGGTGATTTATGGTTGACTGGTGGTGCTTCTAATACTGGAGGTGCAGTATTAAAGCAATTTTTCACAAACGCTGAGTTAGAAAGTCTTAGCCGGGAAATTGATGCATCAAGAGCTAGCGATTTAGATTATTATCCGTTGTTGAAGGTAGGCGATCGCTTTCCCATTAACGATCCCAATTTACCCCCACGATTGTCACCACGCCCAGATAACCCAGTGGAATTTTTGCATGGGTTGTTAGAAAGCATTGCCCGTATAGAAGCGCGAGGGTATGAATTATTACAGCAAATGGGCGCAGACAAATTGAACCGTGTTTATACTGCTGGCGGTGGCGCGACGAATGAAGCTTGGACTGCGATTAGGGCGCGTAATTTGCAGGTTCCTGTAGTCGCGTCAGTGTACACAGAAGCAGCTTATGGAGCGGCGCTGTTGGCGATGGGAGGCGGAATTAAGGGTGAACAAGAGTAATTGTGTAACAATCTTTTCGTAGGTATTTCGTAAATCAGTATCTATCCCAGTGACAATCTACATATCTCGGCCGATACTGTGATTATTAGATACCGGACTATAGATTCCAGGTTCATGATCTGGGCAGCTATTCGGGGATGGGTGCTTCGCCACAAGCGAATGTCATCTATCCCCTTTATTAATTGTCGGTGTGAGTTTTGAAGTGATTGAGAGAAAAGAAAAGGTTTTTCAAGAAGGTTTGGCCTGCGCGATCGAGATTATCATCTAAGGAAAAGGTGAGGCTGCGGACTCGGATTTGATCGCTTTTAATATCTAGTGGCTGTGTCAAGTCTTTGGGGTATATCAAAAAGGCTTGCTCGCATTTTGTTGTGTTAGCGTAGCTGATCATTTGATGAATATCTGTATATCCTGCCTGTTCTGGGGCTTTATACTTTGTATCCAAAACTGCTATTGTGTTGCCAGTAGCAGCATCACACAGTAATATATCTATATTGAAGTGCCTATTTTGACTAATTTCTATTGGATGTTGCTGTTTGAAAAAATAGCTTTGTGGCGTGTTTTTCTTAAGCCATTCTGCAACAAAAAGTTCATATAAATGTGCCATATCGACGAGAAAGGGTAGGGTTTTGTAATTTCCCCTTTCATGACTGGGACTACTATTTTCTAAAAAGAATCGACATAAATTATGTAACAGTTCATAGTCGAGATTGAGGCGATTATACTGTCTGGCAATACAATCTTCTGCTCTACAAGGTTGCAGCGTTACTAATCCTTGTAGAGCGTGATAAGCTTTTCGTATTGTTGGTGATACTCTTTCTGAACATAAACTGCTACGACCAATGATATAAAGTGTCCATGCCAAGATTTGATTTTCTTTAACATCAGCCGTATGTTCTTCGTAATTGCATTTAAGTTTAACATTCCACGGCTTTTGAATTATCTGTTGCACATCTAGCCTTCCCCGCACATAAGAAAGCTGCTGTGTTTTAGGCAAGTAAGTACGATATAATCCTTTGCGGCAGCGTTCTAAAACTTTATCGGCTAAGATATGAGCTAGATTATTATAAAAATTCTCTAGAGATTCACAATCCATTAGCCCTTCGAGAAAGCGAAACCCTTTGAAATTGTAGGCATATTCCAGCATTCCGAAGAGGTTTTGGATAGGTACTTTCGGATTTATTTTTAGATGCAATTCAGGAGTGACAGAAATGTAACCTACCCATCCTTTAGCTTTCAGTTGCCACTGATATCCTGTTCTGAAGTTAGGAAATTCTACATCAACTTGATTTTCATATTTCTGATATAACTCCATTCCAGCTAATTCGTCTATTTCATCACGCTGAAAAAAATTAGCTTTGTATTCTGTAAGTTCAATAATTCTTGGTTGTGCTGGGTTTATATGCATAGTTTATTCTTGATTTCATCCCAGCGAAACTTATCTACTTTTTCTAGCTGGTTAAAAAAGTATTCTTCTAAATATGGTTCAATTTCCATGCGCCATATATCTTCTATATCTTCACGTAGGCTGTCTGTTAAAAAGAAGGAAATACCAATTTCGTAATTTTTATCTGCGATCGCCTGATTTAACTGCTCTAAAATATTAATTAATCCCTCTATTACAAAACCTCTTTTTCGGTGATAATTTCGCAGCACCTCATAGTTTGAGCAAAGTTCAATAAATGCAAAGCGGCGGCGTAGGGCATGATCTATATTGGCAATAGACCTATCTGCTGTATTCATTGTCCCAATAATGCGGACATTGTTCGGGATACGAAAGCTGTTACCGCCAGCTAATGGAATTTCTCTATCTCGGTACTCAAGTAAGTACATTAATTCACCAAAAACTTGTGCAAGATTAGCGCGGTTTATTTCATCAATGATCAAAACACAAGTATCTTGATAAGACTCTGCCTTTTTGCAGAATTCTAAAAAGCGCCCTGGAACCAACGGATATGTCAATTTCCCATCTTGACTTTGGGGGCGGATACCTTGAATGAAATCTTCATAAGAGTATGCTGGATGAAATTGCACTAGTTCCGAAAAACTATCACTACCGCCAATTAAGTGTTTTGCAAGTTTTTCAGCTATGAAGGTTTTGCCTGTTCCAGGTGAACCATATAAAATTGCTTGACCTTTACGATTAATCGTGCGTATCCAGTGTTTTAAAACTAGTTGGGAAACTCCAGTATCTTCAGTACATTGGTTTAAGGTATAAGGTTCACTTATAGTTGGAATAATATCAGGTATTACCTCCTTAGATACTGCTTGTAAAAATAACGGAAGATAATGTTGAAACCAATCTTTAAACTTATTAATTAATTCTTCTTTAGATGAATTTAATATTTCTGTTTTATTAAAATAACAACTCTCATGACTCTGTGGAAAATCAAATGCATATACATCTTCAGCAATTCTATTTGCTATCATTATAGGATTGATTTCTAAAATATTTTTTGCAAGAAATGAACCTGCATTGTTTATTAAACTTATGTCTATACCTGAATCTATTAACTGTATACTTAACAATGAAAATATATCTAAATATTTGTATAGGCGAAATTCACTAGGAGAAACTAATATATAAATATCTACTTCAGTTCGCCCATTGTCTGTTGTTATATAAAAATTCTTGGCAGCAATTTCAGTTGGTATTTGTTGATATATGAAGTCGCAAAACTTAATAAATGGAATTTTTACTGTGTTTAAAAAATCTTTATATTCTTGAGAATTATAAATATTATTATCATTGTGCTTATTTTTGTATTGTTGAATTACTTTAAAGGTATTTTCATAGAAAAATGTTTTTTCTTCGTGATTATCCATAAAAATTAAAAATTACTAATATTTTATTTTATAAATCATTTCAATGTAATTGAATAAATAAAACGCTAGCGTAAAAATACTTAGAGTAATGAGATATGGTTGCTTAGTAGCTTCGCAACAAACTTTCACTGGGGATATTAAATGATTGCAGTGATGATAAAAGAACGCAAAATTGTAAGTTGAAAGTAACCGGATGCTGCGGCGCTATAGTGTAGAAGCTAATTACAGCAAGCGGAACACGGAGACAAAAAAGTGCAAATCACTAAGCGCAACGTTGAGTTAAGAGTAGATGGCAGCTTAATGCGTGTTTATGTTGCAGCTCCCAAAGCAGCAGGAAAATACCCTGGTATTGTCTTCTACAGTGATATTTACCAATTAGGTGATCCAATGATTCGTCTAGCTAACTACTTAGCAGGATACGGCTATGTAGTAGCAGCCCCAGAAATTTTTCACCGAATAGAACCAGTTGGTTCAGTAATTGAGCCAGATGATCTTGGAAGGATGCGGGGTAATGACGATGCGCGTCGAACCGCCGTAGCTGATTATGATGCCGATTGCCTTGCTGTGATTGAATTTCTAAAAACAGAGAGTGCGGTTTCTCCAAATCAAATAGGTACTCTCGGCTTTTGTATTGGTGGACATTTAGCTTTCCGCGCCGCATTTCAAAGCGAAATTCGGGCTTGTGTCTGCTGTTACCCTACTGGTATTCCCAGTGGTAAACTGGGTAAAGAGGTAGCCGATACAATCCAGAGGGTAAATGAAATTCAAGGCGAAATGCTAATGGTATTCGGTACTCTTGACCCTCATATACCAGAGAGCGATCGCCAAACTATAATAAAAGCAATTGAGAATGCTAACATTCCTCACCAAGTTTTCTTGTATGAAGCAGAACATACATTCATGCGCGACGACGGTTATCGTTATGATTCTAGTGCTAGCACCGCAGCTTGGGCTGAAATAGTAACTTTCTTGGGGCGTATATTTGCAGAGTGAAAACTCCTATTATTGCTTTCTTCGCGTCAATTTTGAGTTGTTTGCAACGCTAACAAACCAGCACCATAAGCAGGTTCATACCTCGGAAAAATTACCTTTACATTAGGAAATTTATTAACAAGAGATGCTGCAAATCTTTCATGGATATTGCATCTACCACGCCAGACACTTCCCGTTGTAACTACTTCTAAAACTGAGTCGGCAGTAAAAATCGCATCAATTACTGTAGATGTAGCTTTTACTAACTCTTTTACAGCATCATCAATTATCATATTCGCTACTATATCGCCTGACGCTGCTGCAAAATCTACAACTGGTGCTAAAGCTGCTATCTGTTTAACTCCCCATTCTCGACGATATACTACTTCTATTAAATCTTCTATACTTTCCAAATCAAGATGCTGTTTGAAACCCTCTATCAAACTCGTTGATATTTCCCGTCCATCATCAGATTTTAATGCTGCGTTCATGCCTGCGATCGCAATTTTATAAGCACTACCTTCATCTCCTAAAATATATCCCCAGCCGCCGACTCGCTTAGTATGTCCTTCATGATTTCGTCCGAAAACTATCGAACCAGTACCTGCTGCAACCACAATTCCTACAGGCTGACCAATTCCACCAACTAAAGCAATTAAAGCATCGTTACAAATTACAATATTCGCTGGTTCTAACGCCCAATCAATAGGCGATTTGTTCTTCTGCAACTCTTTAACTAAACTTTTTACTACTTCAATATCTGCTGCACGACCTACACCTGCTAAACCCAGACATATCGCATCAATATTCACAGAATTTGTAATTATTGCTGCCTCAATCGCATTTTTAATCGCTGTTTGAATAGATTGTAAAGTTGCTTCGATACCTATACTCTGATAATTAGCTGGGCCTGCTTCACCACGACCTAGCACCTGACGCAAATCATCCATCAAGATACAAACAGTCTTGCTACCGCCACCATCTATTCCTAAAACATAACTCATGGATTGCAATAATCTTAATTATTTTGATGCTTCGGTTCTTCTTTTAAAGGTATAAAAAATAGAGCAATCATCCCAGGAATGGTCAGCAAACAAATCAAGACAAAAAATAATGGATAGCCAAGTGCTTTTTGCAAATAACCGCTAACTAATCCGGGTAACATCATTCCTAAAGCCATAATGCCAGTAGATATGGCAAAATGAGAAGTTTTATATTCGCCTTGGCAAATATACATTAAATAAACACTAAAAGCTGTAAATCCAAAACCATAGCCAAATTGCTCTAAGGAAACCAAGGGATACACTAATGTTAGTGAAGGCTTAGTGTAAGCCATATACACATAAAAAATATCAGGTAAATTCAATGCTAAAGCCATAGGGAATAAACATTTTTTTAATCCATATCTAGAAATTAGTAAGCCTCCTAAAATTCCTCCACAGATTAGGGATATTACCCCAAATGTCCCGTAGACTAGCCCGACATCTGATGTTGATAACCCTAAACCTCCTACTTCTGGTTTGTCCAATAAAAATAAAGAGGCTATCTTCACAAGCATTGCTTCACCAAGTCTGTAAAGCAGTATAAATGCTAAAATATTTATAATATTATCTTGAGCAAAATATGAGCTAATAATTGACCAAAAGGGGATTATTTTTGTAGAGTGTAGCTGTTCTTTATTATCTGACTCAGGTAAGGGTAAAAATAGGCGATGAGAAATAAACAAGATTGCCAAAATTAAAGCTGAGAAGCCAATAGCTAGAGTCCAGCTTAAAGGAATATTATTGAAATATACTTCAAGCTGACCTGCTAAGACTACTAATATTCCTGAACCGAAGATAACAGCAAGTCTATAAAAAAGTGAGCGAATGCCGACAAAGAAGGCTTGTTGTTCTGGAGATAAAGCCAATAGATAAAAGCCGTCGGTGGCAATGTCATAAGTTGCAGAAATAAATGCTCCTATTGTTAATGTTGCGAGGGAGATGAAAAAGAAATTTGGCAGTTGTAAGGAGATGGCTATCAAAGCCAAGCAACAGAACATGGCAAATTGGGTGTAAATTATCCATTTGCGTTTGGTAGAGTAAGTATCGACAATTGGGGCCCAAAACATTTTGATGACCCAAGGTAGATAGAGAAAACTTGTCCACAGGGCAATTTGAGTGTTATCTATTTCGAGTTTTTTGTAAAAGATTACGGAAACTGTGTTGATGATGATGTAAGGTATGCCGGAGGCAAAGTAGAGGGTGGGGATGAATTTCCAGGGGGAGGTTGTTTGATTTTTCATGGGTTTGAGGAACGAACCGCCAAGACGCCAAGTGCGCCAAGAGAAGATTAAGAGAGGATGATGCGTTTGATGCCGTCTTTGAGGAGAGGGACGTTAAAGTTGATGAGGAGGGCTAGCGGGTAATGAGTCATTTTAAGGTAGGAGAGGACTTGAGCTTCGTGGATAGGGGCTAAATTTTGGACAGCTTTTAATTCCACAATTAGACAATTAGCAACCAAAAAATCTAATCTACCCTTGCCTACTTCATGTCCTTTGTAATTTACTGTTACCGACTTCTCAACCAAATGAGGTATCCCGCACCTGAAAAATTCTATAATTAGCGCCTCCTTATACACCTCCTCCAAAAACCCTGGCCCCAACACCCGATGCACCTCAATCGCCGCCCCAATCACAGCATAAACTAATCCATCCACCTCCTCACTTGGCTCCCTTCTCTTGGCGTCCTTGGCGTCTTGGCGGTTCGTTTCCATCAATCCCTCTCCAACCCTATGGCAAAATTTATTAAAGTCCTTCCTTAGTTTGCCCAGCATGACCGCAACCATTCCCAATCTCCCCAGTCTCTACGATCCCTTTTCCACCGAAGCCAAGTGGCAAAAATTCTGGGAAGACAACCAAGTTTACAAAGCTGACCCCAACAAAGGCGGCGAACCCTACTGCATCGTCATTCCCCCCCCAAATGTCACCGGCAGCTTACACATGGGTCACGCATTTGAAAGTTCCTTGATTGATACTCTCGTGCGCTACCATCGGATGCAGGGGCGCAATACCCTGTGGCTACCCGGAACTGACCACGCCAGCATAGCTGTGCATACTATGCTGGAAAAGCAACTCAAAACAGAGGGTAAGACTCGCTACGAATTGGGGCGCGAGAAATTCCTAGAACGCGCTTGGCAATGGAAAGCGGAGTCTGAGGGAACGATTCTGAATCAGCTACGCCGCTTGGGTGTCTCGGTGGACTGGTCACGGGAAAGGTTTACCCTGGATGAGGGTTTATCTAAAGCTGTTGTCGAGGCATTTACTCGTCTTTACGAAGAAGGCTTAATTTATCGTGGTGAATATTTAGTTAATTGGTGTCCAGCTTCTGGGTCGGCGGTGTCTGACGTAGAAGTGGAAAATCAAGAGGTGAATGGAAATCTCTGGCACTTCCGCTATCCCCTCACCGATGGTTCCGGTTTTGTAGAGGTGGCGACAACTCGACCAGAAACAATGCTGGGCGATACAGCAGTAGCAGTTAATCCCAATGACGATCGCTACAAACATCTCATTGGTAAAACTGTAACTCTGCCAATTCTACAACGAGAAATTCCGATCATTGGCGATGAATATGTTGACCCCACTTTCGGCACAGGTTGCGTGAAGATAACTCCCGCCCATGACCCGAATGATTTTGACATGGGTAAGCGTCACAATCTGCCGTTTATCAACATTATGAACAAAGACGGCACTCTCAACGCCAACGCTGGGGAGTTTCAAGGACAAGACCGCTTTGTTGCTAGAAAAAATGTGGTTTCTCGCCTAGAAGCAGATGGCTTTTTGGTGAAGATAGAAGATTATAAACATACCGTTCCTTACAGCGATCGCGGTAAAGTACCTATTGAACCTCTCCTCTCGACTCAGTGGTTCGTCAAAATTCGCCCCTTAGCTGATAACACTCTCGAATTCCTCGACCAACAGACTTCTCCAGAGTTTGTCCCCCAACGCTGGACTAAGGTTTATCGTGATTGGCTAGTAAAACTCACTGATTGGTGTATCTCTCGCCAATTATGGTGGGGACACCAAATTCCGGCTTGGTACGCTGTCAGTGAAACGGATGGACAAATTACCGATAACACGCCGTTTGTAGTGGCGAAATCAGAAACCGAAGCTTGGGAAAAAGCTAAATCACAATTTGGCGAAAATGTCAAGTTAGAACAAGACCCAGATGTGCTGGATACTTGGTTTTCTTCTGGACTTTGGCCGTTTTCGACTTTGGGCTGGCCGGAACAAACTCAAGATTTAGCAACTTACTACCCGACTACCACTTTGGTAACAGGCTTTGATATCATCTTTTTCTGGGTAGCCAGAATGACTATGATGGCTGGGCATTTTACGCAGCAAATGCCTTTTCAAACAGTTTACATTCATGGCTTGGTGCTGGATGAAAAAGGCCAGAAGATGTCAAAGACCAAAGGTAATGGTATTGACCCTCTGTTATTAATTGACAAATATGGTACTGATGCCCTGCGGTATACCTTAATTAGAGAAGTGGCTGGTGCTGGTCAAGATATCCGCTTAGAATACGATCGCAAAAAGGATGAATCAGCATCAGTAGAGGCATCCCGCAACTTTGCAAATAAGTTGTGGAACGCTGCCCGATTTGTGATGATGAATTTGGATGGACAGACACCGCAACAATTGGGAAATCCAATAGCCACAGAATTGAGCGATCGCTGGATTATCTCGCGGTATCATCAAGTTGTTAAACAAACCACTAATTACATCGATAATTACGGTTTAGGGGAAGCAGCAAAAGGACTCTACGAGTTTATTTGGGGTGATTTCTGCGATCAGTATATTGAACTAGTGAAATCCAGATTGCAAGCAGATGCCGATCCAGTATCGCGGCGGGTAGCACAGCAAACCCTCGGCTACATACTAGAAGGGATTATGAAACTGCTTCATCCCTTCATGCCTCATATTACCGAGGAAATTTGGCAGACTCTTACTCAACAATCAGGAGATTCCCCGCAAACTTTACCATTACAAACCTATCCCCAGGTAGATGCAAACTTAATTGATTCAGCTTTAGAAGAACAGTTTGAATTGCTGATTGCCACTATCCGCACAATTCGGAATTTGCGAGCTGAGGCGGATATTAAGCCAGGGGTAAAAGTTACAGTGAATTTGCAAACTGAAAGTGAGAAAGAGCGGGAAATTCTCACTGCTGGACAGTCTTATATTAAAGATTTGGCGAAGGTTGAGACTTTAACTATTACCGACAAGCAAGCAAACCAAACTGTTGCTGCGAAAAAACCTCAAAGAGGTTTGAAGACAATTGGCTTAATTATTGTGGCCATTATCTTTGGTAGATTAGGTTTAGCTGCGGGAAATGCCATTAATGACATTCCCATCGTCGGAACTTTCTTTGAACTAATTGGTTTTGTTTACACAGCGTGGTTTGTTAGCCAAAATTTATTAACTGCTCAAGCTAGACAAAAGTTATGGAGACAGTTTTTTCCGCAGAAAGAATTAGAACAACCACAAGAAACAGAAAATGCGATCGCAGGTGTAATTGGTACAATACAGGTGCTAATTCCTCTAAGCGGTGTGGTAGATATTGAAGCTGTACGTGCCAAGCTAGAAAAAAGCTTAAGTAAAGCTGAAGCCGAAGTTCAATCCCTGAGTACCAGATTAAACAATCCTAGTTTCGTAGATAGAGCTAGGGCTGATGTGGTACAAGGAGCGCGGGATGCTTTAGCAGAAGCACAAAAGCAAGCTGAAATTTTGCGCGAGCGCCTCAAGGGGTTATCGTAGCGATCGCCTGCGTAGCTTAGGATAACTGTAATGGGTAATGAGATTATTAATTCTCAATTACCCGTTACTAATTAACAAGATCCAAATCTCAATTCTGGGACTTATTATTTTATTAAAATTTTTTAATTTTTAATTTTTAATTTTTAATTGGAGCGAAGCGACCCTCATGCTATATCTAGCCCAGGTGCGTAAAAACGATTTTTTAGACCAGCACCAGTTACGCTTGTTAGCGCGTCAAGAAGCTGATAACTTGTGGGCGATAATTCCAGAAGAGGCTTTCATTCTGCTAGGAAAGGGAAAAGTCATGAGTGAAAACTTGCTTGTTTTAGTAGAACTTTCCTCTACAGGCGACATTGAAAGGCTAGAGGATGCCACCAACTGGGTACTCCATCTGGTACAAAGCTATCTCACCATAGGCATTACTCCAGAATTTTTGCAGCACGAAGCAGAACGAGCAGAACATTGGCGACAATCCCTGACGTTGCAAAACCAAGACTTAGCGCGGCGTTCTTTAGAATTGGAAGCTAGACGCGAACAAATTCAAGCCTTAGAAGAAAGCCTCAAACGCGACAAAAATGGTGATCCCCCAGAGGAAAGTTAAAAGTTTGCAATTGTATTGTCCATAAAACCACGATACCCTCCAATGTGTATTTATTGACCTAAAATTAGCCAAAAAAGCATTTTTTTGGTCTGCCATTTGAAGTGTACAGTGGAGGTAAGATGAGACAACAAGAGTATGGCGTGACAGTATGGTTCACTGGTCTAAGTGGTGCAGGTAAAACTACTATCTGTAAATTCGTGGAGAAGGAACTGCGGATACAGGGATACAGAGTTGAAGTTCTAGATGGCGATGCAGTACGTCAAAACCTATGCAAAGGATTGGGTTTCAGTAAAAAAGATCGAGAAGAGAATATTCGGCGCATTGGTTTTGTAGCTCATCTTCTTAGCAGAAATAATGTAATTGTATTGGTTTCGGCCATTTCCCCATATCGTGAAATTCGGGAAGAAGTGCGCCAAAGTATTCCATCTTTCATAGAAGTTTACGTCAATGCATCATTAGAAGTTTGTGAACAGCGAGACGTAAAAGGGTTATATAAAAAAGCAAGAGCCGGGGAGATTAAGCACTTCACTGGTATTGATGATCCTTATGAAATACCACTCCGTCCGGAAGTCGAATGCAAAACGAACCAAGAAATTGTTACCCAAAGTGCAACTAAGGTCTTAGAAAAGCTGGAAGAGTTGGGTTATATAGTTGCTAGTAAGGAATTATTTATGAGTTAAAGAAAGTTTTTAATAAGAAAGAATTCAGGAGTCAGGAGTCAGAATTCAGAATTTAATTCTCTGCGATATTTACTGAGGGTGTCGTACCACTTGCCTACGGCACTACGTGCAGCGTCTCGTAGAGAGCATCAATATTTCTGAATTCTGCATTCTTCAACTCATAACTTTTGCTAAGATGCCAATAATTGCCTAACTAACCTGGCTACAGCCTTTTGCGTAAAGCGATTGGCAATTTGTTGACTCAAACGCTGTACATCTGAATTTACCAATAACTGGGCAATTTTGGGCGCAAGTTCTATTGGATCAAAGCCTCGTGTTTCTCGGAGAATACCTAATATACGTTTGATATGCTCCAGGGTTTGTTGTTGCTCAACTGTCGCCGCCGGAGTTTCATTAACTGCTGTCAACCCAACGCGTTCCCGCAGCAAATAGGTGAAGTTATGCAAAACATTTTTACCTAAAGCATCAAGGCCATTAACAGATTCATCTACTAGCTTGTCACGAATAAAAGCACCACGTTCAGATGCTAGAAATTCTATCCCCTGATTCAGCACTAAATTAAAGTCGTAGTCTTGACTATTACGCGCATTTTTTAACAAGTTTTCTAAGCGGTTCCAGCGAAATCTGCCATCTTTAAATAGCAAATCTTGCAATGATGCTCTTAATTGCGGTGCTGGATCGGTTAACAGGCGTTTAGAAACGTAGGGATAAGCTTCGCTGAGGACTTTAAAGTTGGGATCTATATATATTGCAATACCTTCTAGCGTCACCAGAGAGCGAATAATTAAGGCGTAGTAGGGCGGTACACGGAAAGGATACTCATACATTAAAGCCGATAGTTCATCGGTAATGCTTTTAATGTTGAGTTCGGCAACGCTGGCTCCTTGGGCATCAGCAAAGACTCTGGCAAAAGCTGGGATAATTGGTGTTAAATCGGTTTCTGGTGATAAAAAATCTAACTTAACGTAGTCTTTTGCTAATCCTTCAAAGTCGCGGTTGACGACGTGGACGATCGCTTCAATCAAACCATAACGCTGTGGTGGCTTAATCTCGCTCATCATGCCAAAGTCGAGATAAGCTAACTTACCATCGGTTGTTGCTAACAAATTACCAGGGTGGGGATCTGCATGGAAAAATCCATGTTCTAGCAACTGGCGCAGGGAACACTGCACACCCACTTCAATTAGATAACGAGCATCTATACCTTGGGCGCTAATTTCTTCTGTCTGGGTTAATTTAGTACCGTTAATCCACTCCATCGTCAAGACGCGACGATTGGTATATTCCCAGTAAATTTTCGGTACATATACGTCTTTTATGTGACCGTATAACTCGAAAAATCGCTCGGCATTTTCGCCTTCATGGATGTAATCCATCTCTTCAAAAATGCGATCGCCTAATTCATCAAGAATCCCAACTAAATCACTTCTTACCCGTTTGACCTTTTTCTGCACCCAAGAGGCGAGGTTACGCAAGATATACAAGTCAATGGTAATCCCCTCTCTTAAGTCGGGGCGTTGAACTTTAACAGCAACTTCTTCACCAGTTTTTAGCTTGCCTTTATACACTTGCCCCAATGAAGCCGCAGCAATTGGCTGGGCCGAGAGTTCTGCGTAAACCTCTTCTGGAGGAGCGCCTAATTCTTCTTTAATAAACTGGTAAGCAATTTCGTTAGGAAAAGGCGGTAATTGGTCTTGTAGTTTAGTTAATTCTTCTAGATATATCGGAGGAACTAGATCGGGTCTGGTGGATAAAGCTTGGCCAATTTTGATGTAAGCAGGCCCTAATTTGGTCAGCAATACTCGTAATTGAGTAGCTCGGCGGCGATCATTTTTGACGACAATTCCCCGTTTACTATCCGACCACAATCCAAAAACAAAGGATAGAGTCGGCCCCAACACGGCGAAAATCCGCCGTAGAACTTGCGCTTTTCTCTTTTGGTAATGTGCCGCTATACCCACAGGATCGTAAAGCGTCTCAGGTTGGGCTGTTGTCCTCAACTGTTGGGCTGCTAAGAGTCTTGGCGAGCGCACAACTAAGCTCGATGTACCATCTTCTGGCACTATATCAATAACGTCCAGTTCGCCTCGGCTAGTCGTGCCGTTGCTACTGTCCTCCTGAATCGGTCGGGAACTAGGGGGAAGTGTCTTAACAATCATGAAGAATGGCCACCAGTCAGAACGATCACATTAAGTATTGTAACAATATGTTTAGAAATTGGGAATTGGGAATAGGCATAAGAGGCAGAGGGGCAGGGTGCGGGGGGCAGGGGGAAAAATTACTTTTCTCCCTTGCTCCCTGCTCCCTTGCTTCTTCCCCACTCCCTACTCCCTACTCCCCTCTAGTCTGCTACACTTAAACGGGCATACTAGTTCAATCGTATTAGGTATTGCTAGTTGCTCACAGATGAGACTTATTATCCTGTAAGTTGGAAGTATCCGGCATCTGCCCTCATGGAGAATTTGGCTTGATGTTGCTTTGCCTGCGAATTGAAAACTTTGCCCTAATTGACCAACTGGAATTGGAATTTGGCGCGGGACTAAATGTGTTAACAGGTGAAACCGGCGCTGGAAAATCGATTATCTTGGATGCCATTGATGCCGCTTTGGGCGGTAAAGTCTCTAGTCGAGTCATTCGCACGGGAACAAGTCGGGCGATGGTAGAAGCGACTTTCACCTCAAACGCGCCCCTAGCCGCTTGGTTAACCGAACAAGAAATAGATTTGCTTGATGAAAATTCCGTAGTCATTAGCCGAGAAATCACAGCTACTGCTAGTAATATCCGCAGTCGATCGCGGGTGAATGGCGTGTTGGTAAATCGGCAGATTATGGGAGGAATGCGCGATCGCTTGGTGGAAATCACCGCCCAAGGTCAAACTGTACAAGTGGGACAATCTGCTCAAGTCCGCGATTGGTTGGATTTATATGGCGGTGACTCTTTAATGCAGCAGCGTCATAAAGTCGCCACGAGTTTTAATGCTTACCAACAGGCGAATTTAGCACTAGAAAAACGCCGGACATCAGAACGGGAACGCTTACAACAACTCGACTTGCTTACTTATCAAGTGCAAGAATTGGGAGCAGCCAATCTGAGCGAACCTGATGAATTGGAACAGTTGGGACAAGAACGGGAACGCCTGAATCATGTCGTCGATTTGCAACAAATGAGTTACAAAGTTTATCAAGCTTTGTATCAAAACGATCATGAAACTCCCGCCGCAGGTGATTTATTGGGAGACAGTGAGGCGATATTAAATGACATGGTGGAATATGATACGCAATTGCAACCCCTATTAGAATTAGTGCGGGACGCGCAAGCTGCGGTAATGGAAGTGGGAAGGCAGATTAATGCTTATGGGGATGGATTAGAAGCCGATCCGCAGCGATTGGAAGAAGTGGAAGAACGGATTCAAGAATTAAAGCAAATTTGCCGTAAGTATGGGCCGACACTTACAGAAGCGATCGCTTATTACCAGCGTATCCAAGGAGAATTAGCCCAACTTAATGACAGCGAACAATCTATCGAAAAGTTAGAACAGCAAGAAAAGGCATGTTTTGAAAAACTCACCCAAGCAAGTAATCAGTTAACTCAATTGCGGAGTAAAGCAGCTGCTAATTTAGAGTCACGTTTGATAGCTGAACTCAAGCCCCTAGCGATGGAAAAGGTGAAATTTTTGGTTGAGATATTACCAGCTTTCCCAACTGCTATGGGAGCAGATAAAATTACTTTTATGTTTAGTTCCAACCCTGGAGAACCACTGCAACCTTTAACAGAAGTTGCCTCTGGTGGGGAAATGAGCCGCTTTTTACTGGCGCTGAAAGCTTGTTTTTCACAAGTTGATGCGGCTGGGACAATGGTATTTGATGAAATTGATGTTGGGGTTTCGGGAAGAGTCGCCCAAGCGATCGCGGAAAAATTACACCAGCTAAGTCAACGCAACCAAGTATTATGTGTTACCCACCAGCCCTTAGTTGCAGCGATGGCCGATCGCCATTTCCGCGTGGATAAGCAAACTATCAATCAAGGCAAAGGTAAAAAAGCCAGCAATGACAACACCGAACAGCGTACCGTTGTCAGAGTTACTACCTTGGATAATTTAAACACTCGCCGGGAAGAATTAGCACAGTTAGCTGGTGGTAAATCTGCAACTGACGCGATCGCTTTTGCAGAATCTCTATTATTACAAGCTGCTAACCACCGTCATGGCAAGCATACTTGACCAAATAATTACGAATTACGTTAGCGCAGCGTTAGCGGGTCTTCTCCCAAGGGGAGACGCTGCGCGAACGAGCGTCATTACGAATTAAAAATTATAAATTTAGGCTGCCAATTCTGAAAGGCGTAAACCAGCAATATTCTCGCAAGAAAAAGTCTCTATACCAATATGTTGGCGGCAGATTAGCTCTATAATTTGCCCTGTCCAGTTGCGAAAAAACCATTGGCATAAAGAGCCATCTTCTTGAGGAGTCATAGACAGAGGAATAAAGCCTTTCTGCTGCCATACCTCTGCTGCTGTATAGATATCATCAACAAGAATAGCAACGTGATGAACAGTATTAAAACCTTGCTCCTGGAATAAGTTAGCAATCTGTTCATCTGGTTCGTTAGGCGCAAGCAGTACCAAAATCATGCCTGACGGCATTAAGGCTGAGAGAAAGTACATACTTGCATCTTCGGGCAATAGGTTTTGCTCAGGGCAAAAATCATCAGGCCATTTTCCTGGGCCTTCGGTGATTATGGCATCATAGTCGATCAGAGTTTTAGCATAGTCTGTAAGAGTTTCTGAATCAGGAAACAACAGTACATAGTGATCTACGATTACTCGTTCACCAAATAGATATATGCAAAAAGATGAGCTTAAAAATTCTGGAGTCTTGTACCCATCTTTATACAAGAGCAATCCATCATTTTCCACAAAAGGTGACTCCTTGTTCATGGAAGTCTCGGCTAAGTTAAAATCTTTTGCCGCGTCTGCTGGAAAGTTATTGCTCATAATACTTACGGTTCAAAATTGAGGCTTAGAAACAGGGCTTATATCTACCATCATAACTAAGATTTTTTTGAGTTAATCTCAAGTACCTGCGATGCGATCGCAGTAAATATTAGGCGCGAAAAGTGCAGTTACCTGGTGGTAAATACGCAACTAATGCGATCGCATTTGCAGAATCTCTGTTATTACAAGCTGTTAACCACCGTCAAAAAATTAAAAATTAAAGATAAATCTACGCTTCTAGTAATGACTGACCAAGATAACCTCCAACAGCTTTAATCCCAGGTAAGGCGAAGAAATATCCACCACCAATGGGGCGAATATACTCCTCTAAAGGTTCTCCTTTCAAACGATTTTGCACTGTCACAAACCCCTTCTCTAAATCAGCTTGAAAACAGACAAATAACAAACCCATATCTAACTGTCCAGCTTTGTCAAACCCGCGTGAATAATTGAAACCACGCCGCAGAATCAAACTCGACTCTGATGTGCGAGGATTAGCAAGGCGGATATGGGCATCTAGGGGAATTTGTTGACCTTTAGGGTCTTTGGCATAATTGGGAATATCTTTCTCGTGGTTCATTCCCAAAGGTGCGCCAGAGTCCTTACTGCGTCCAATAATTGTCTGTTGCTCCTGTAATGGTGTTCGATCCCAACGTTCGACAAGGTTGCGGATTACCCGCACAACTTGATAGCTTCCCCCGACTGTCCAAGCTGGTTCGTCGGTGTTTGGCTGTACCCAAACAATCCGGTTCATCAACTTTTCATCGCTAGCATCTAGATTTGCTGTGCCATCTTTGAAACCAAGTAGGTTCCGTACCGTGGTTTTGCCAAGCTTTTTATGAGTATTGGGTGGTAGAAACCCCTCTATTTGCCAACGCAAAGTTATCAAATCAGGCAGATTCTTAATAATATCCCGCAAAGCGTGGATGTTCGCTTCTTCTGTGTTGGCACAAAATTGTAGCAGTATATCTCCATGACACAAATTTGGGTCAAGTTGGTCATTGGCAAAACCTGGCATAGTATCTAACCGCTTGGGTTTCGAGTTGCCAAGTCCAAAACGGTTATCGAACAGTGATTCACCCACTGCTAGGGTAATGGTGAGGTTATCGGGAACTACTATAGACCCAAGAATTCCCGAATCATTGGGTGGAAATTTGGGGTCGCGTTGCTTAGGCGTTCCCCCTGCCATGAGAAACTGAATGCGATCGCTGAGGGTTTGAAATAAGCGCACCAAATCCGCTTTGGTTTTAGCAGTTGTATCAAATGCCACCATCAGCGCCGAAGCCGGAACAGGGGTGATAATACCTGCTTGGTGAATACCAAAAAATGGCACAGTTTCTTCAGATGGGTCTTCGGCAGGTTTTAAAAGAGTGCGATAACCCAAACTGGTCAAAGCTGCTACTCCACCGGCTGCCGCCATGCCGATTAACAAGTCACGACGACCGATCCGGGGAGTTATGCGTAAACTTGGTTGCTCCGAACTAGACATAGTTTACTCCTCTAGGAATTATTGATAAATTAGTTCACGCCTAGAGTGCCGCGTAACTGAGACAAATCTTCAGAAAGAGCAGCGATCGCTGTTTTCATGTCTTTCTTGTCTGTTTCACTCACCTTGTCGTATGTAGCATAACCACCATCAGGGGTTTTGTATTTAGCAAGTTCTTGGTTAACTTTGGTGAAGTTTGTATCCACACGTCCCAGTAGTTCAGGGTTGGCTTTTTGGATGATGGGGCGCAATAACTGCACAATCTTTTGGGAACCCTCTACATTAGCGCTAAAGTCCCAGAGGTCAGTATGGCTGTAGCGGTCTTCTTCTCCAGAAATTTTGGTAGCAGCCACTTCTTCAATCAAGTCAGCAGCACCACCTACCATATTTTTCGGTTCAATGGTTAAGGTAGCAATGCGCTTTTGTAGCTCTAGTCCATCTTTCTGTAGCTTTTGGGCAAAAGGTTTCATACCTTTTGTGGTTTTGTCTTGGAATAAAGCTTTCTCTATGCGATGGTATCCAGTGAATTGTGGATCGGCCTCTTTTTTGGCAAAGTCATCAGCACGGGAATCCATCGTTTTATCAAGATCGGAGAACAGTTCAGCTATCGGTTCTGCACGTTCCCAGTGGACATGGGTAGAGGCATAGAGTTTCTGAGCCTTGGCAAGATCGCCAGCAATCACGGCATCGGTAAAGGTCTTGTTGTCTGCCACTAGTTGGTCAGTTTCTTTAGTGACGTAGACTTTGTATTCTGCGATCGCACCTACTAATTTACCTTGATCTACAGTCTCTTTGGCTTGCGAATCTCCAACTCCTGCTTTCACAGTCAGCTTCCCTTTGGGATTGCTGCGTAAACCACAAGCCATCTCATATTCACCTGGTTCTAGATTGGTTTTGAGTTTTTGAACGAAGCCAGGAGCAATATTTTCCCGTTCTTCAACAACTTTCACCCCAGACAAAATTTCCCATTCCAAGGGTTGGCTGCTTTTGTTGGTAAGCACAAAGCTGTTTTGCCCAGATGCTACTGTTAGCTGATTGGGTTCGCAACCTTTATCTGTGACAGTCAAAGCAGTTTCCGCAGGATTGTTTGCAGAGGTATCACTAGCTACTTTAGCGACTGGAGAATTGCTCCCGGAACTATCGCTTGACTTGTGGGATTCACAAGCAGCTACTGTCAAGGCAATTAGACAGATAATTGTTGAGTGCTTTAAAAAATTTTTCATTGTTGTATTTCCTAAAAATTATTCAACTAGTTAAGAATGCCTTGCTGTATTCCTCTGTCTGGCGTTATCCCCCAAAAACAACAACATGGTAGGAATTAGATAGCCAAAATAGGCGATCGCCTCGCTAACTGTGGGGGCATCGTTATATCCAAAAAATCCCACCAAAAGTGAACCTATAAACCCGTTATTGGGAAGTACCCCGCTAGCATCAAATACCACTGTTTGCAGTAAATTCCACACTCCAGCTTCATGGAAAGCTCTCACACCACTTGCTAAGAGTCCAGCAGCAACCAGGATAATAAACGCTCCCGTCCATTTAAAAAATCGCCTCAGATTGATGCGGATACCACCTTGATAAATGCCTATACCGACGGCTACTGCGGCTGCATATCCAAATAATGCCCCCACGGGAGCTTGAATTCCCAAATTTTGTTGGAACGTTGCTAGTAGAAACACTACTGTTTCCAAACCTTCGCGTAGCACAGCAAAAAATGCCATTCCCACCAGCGCTAGTCCCCATTTATCCCCCGACTGAATGGCAGTTTCAATTTGGGACTGTAACTCGCCTTTAATAGAACGAGCAGCACGGCGCATCCAGAAAACCATCCAGGTGAGAACCCCAACTGCAACGATGGAAATTACAGCTGCAAATAATTCCTGTTCTTGTTGGGGAAAATCCTGGCTGGTTATTTGCAAAACTATTGCAGCAACTAGACAAAAAAAAGTCGCTAGTGCGATGCCAATCCAGACTGACTTCATCAAATGGGTACGCCCAGTTTGCTTGAGATAGCTGGCAATGATACCCACGACAAGTGCAGCCTCAACGCCCTCTCGGAACATGATCAAGAAGGGAAAAAGCATGAATAACCTTATTAATTATAATTACTATCAAATCATCATGAGAATAATAGCTTACTTGAGAAGATTTGTATATAAGTCCGAGTTAAAAAGCTCTAAAATCCTGGAAGCATCAATTCTGCGTTTAAATGACAGTCTGTCAAATATTGCAGACTGTAATTTATTACTCAACTAAATCATTGAAGAAGGCAGAAGGAACAAGTCAGAAGAGGATTCAGACCCCTCCTGACTTGGAGCTACTGAACAAGAAAGAGTTCAGTGGGGGTCTTAAACCCAAGTTTGCTCCGGTCACGGACAGAGGACAGGAAGCATAATTCCCTTCTGCCTTCTGCCTTTCCTGATAAAGAACTCCTGCAACACATTACTAGGAGTTGTTTCCAGCCTATTTTGTCGCCCGTCAGAATCTTCTATATCCCAATCGACAGTGTAATATGTGTGCGATCGGATGCAACTCTTAAAGTTGATTTTAGGTAACAATTGTAGCCACCCTACAAAAGAATGTGGGTTTCAAAGCCTCTCGATCTTTTGGGGAGAGGAATGGGAGCGGGGTTTTGAGTATACTTTACAACTTTTCAAATAATCTTTTACTCATGATGCCCATTTGTCAAGTCCTATTTCTACCAATTTAAACGATCTTACCCTGCAAATTCCTGTAGTAAAAGTATCTAAAGATTTGACACAAGTATCTAAAGAATTGGCACAAGTATCTAAATATTTTTCATTGTAAAAATAATTTAATTTTTTTATATTTGTTGACATAACCAGCATAAATTGCAGGTTTTTTAGTCAGCAATATTTCATAAAAACACCCTGTAATTTACTCAGAAAAGCTTAATATTAGCAATTAAAAAAACAATAAAAAAGCTGATAAAGCTTAATTGTGCTTTTTGATATTTATTAATGAAGCAAAATTTATATCCTAATAGGAGAATTAACTCTAATGGCATCTGATTCAAATTCTGTTTTTGGTAATACCATTAATAGTGGTAATAGTGATGGTCAGGCTAGCAAACCCAGCGATCCTTTCGCATCTGGAGGCGCTTTTGGCATCCCAACGGCTGACAGCTTCGATTTTGACAAGTATGGAATTCCTAAAGAAGGCAGTTTCGATCCTGCTAAGTATGGCATCCCAACGGCTGAAAGCTTCGATTCTGCTAAGTATGGAATTCCTAAAGAAGGCAGTTTCGATCCTGCTAAGTATGGCATCCCAACGGCTGACAGCTTCGATTTTGACAAGTATGGTATTCCAAAAGAAGGCAGCTTTAGTTTAGGTAGCTCTGGCATTCCAACGGCTGATAGCTTTGACCCTTCTAAGTATGGTATTCCAACTGCTGATAGCTTCAATCCTTCTCAGTATGGTATTCCAACCGGAGGCAATATACCAAATATTGGTGGTAGCCCAACTGCTTAGTGTGACAATTAGTAAAATTAAGTTAGACATAATCCTAAAGCTCTGGGTTTGTCTACCTCTTAATTAAGCGATATGCAACTTCCACTAAAGAAAATTCCATCCTAGCAAGAGATAACAATTATAATTTTGTAGCTCTTGCATAGGGTGGGATTTTTATTATTTATAGAAGACTTAGTAATGGATATAACTCCATCATTTAATACTTCCATTTTAAATTTATTTATACTCTTGCAAAGCTCCTAACTTACGAATTCCTGGCCAAATCATTGCTGTAGCAATCACTACTAAAATTGTGCCAATTCCACCACCCACAACAGAAATCACCGGGCCAAATAAAGCAGCAGTCAAGCCGGACTCAAAGCCGCCTAATTCATTCGAGGCACTAATAAACACGCTATTAATAGCAGCAACCCGACCACGCAAATGATCTGGTGTTCTGATTTGAACTAATGTATGGCGAATTACAACGCTAATACTATCTAATGCGCCACCAAGGATCAGCATCAACATCGACAGCCAAAAGGAACGAGAAAGTCCAAAGATAATTGTGACAACCCCAAAGCCAACCACTGACCATAATAAGGCTGGGCCTGCTTTGCGTAACGGTGGTAAATACGCCAGCGTGATAGCCATACTCAAAGCACCGATGGAGTGGGCTGCTTGTAGATATCCCAATTCTACTGGCCCCACATGTAAAATATCTTTGGCAAAGATGGGTAACAATGCGATCGCACCACCCAACAATACAGCAAACATATCTAATGTAATCGCGGCTAGAATCAACTGATTCTGCCAAACAAATTTAGCACCAGCAGCAAGTGCTTTGAATGAAATTGGCTCAGTTTTGCGGGTGACTTTTTGCTGTTTGATCGCCAGCGTTAAAATAAAACACAGTAAAGCTGCGATCGCTGCTAATACATAAACCCCTGTAGCACTTCCTAACAGCGCAATCCCAAATCCTCCGAAGGCTGGGCCAATAACAGCAGCTAACTGAAAGCTACTACTATTCCAGGTGGCTGCATTGGTAAAGGCGCTGACAGGTATCAACTGCCACATCAGAGCATCACTGGCAGGTTTGAGGAATGCTCTAGCGACACCTGTTAATACTAAGCAGGCGTAAATTAGGAAAATTGCACCTTGAGTATAGGAAAGTACTGCTAAAGCTAGGGAGCAGAGAGCTAGCAGCATTACTGAGAGTAACATAGTTACTTTGCGATCGCGGCGATCGGCAACATCTCCGGCAATTAAGGTGAGAATAATCATCGGTAGGACTTGCGCCAGTCCCACACCACCTAAAGCGATCGCTGAGTTAGTCCGCTCATAGAGTTCCCAGCCAATCGCTACAGTTTGCATTTGCGACCCCACAAACAGCACTAGCCGTCCAATGGTAAATAGCCGATAGTCTCGAAACTTAAAGGCTGCAAAGGGATCGTGTTGTGCAACCTCAAAGTTATGGGGCTTTGAGTTCTGTTTTCTCGAAGACATTTTTTAGTAGAGTTAAGCCTTCTTCAATGTTGGAAATTTGGTCTTCTGAAAGACCTTTGAGCAAGTCGGTAATATGAGCGCGAGTTTGATCTTGGGATTGCTTGAGATGGTGTTTTCCATCTTCAGTTAAATTGAGCAGCACCCGCCGCCGCTCTTGAGGATGGGCGATCCGTTTCACGAAGTCGCGTTGTACCAAGCGTTCTATGGTTGCTGATGCCGTGGCAGAGGTGACACCTAAATGCTCTGCTAAGTCAGATAATGAAGCACCAGGATTCCGGTTGATAAATGCTAGCGATCGCAATTGAGGTATAGATAAAAAAGCGGCACTATGGGCACGCATATCCGCTCGGATAAACCGCATCACTAATGGAACTGTCTCCATTACTCTAGCGGCACATTCTTCGGAAGTTGCACCTTGATTAGGTTTATCCAAGGTCATGGGCTTGTTGTTCTCCTAGTTACATGGCCACCCGTGGATAAAGTTTTCCACCAAGGATGGCCAAAATTATTAATGTGAATAAGAGAATTGTACAATCCAGACCAAAGCCATAGATGCTAGTGCCATTCAGCAGCATGGTGCTACGTAACCCGTCAACTAGATAAGTCAACGGATTTAAATGAGAAATCAACTTTAACCAATTGGGCATCAACGAGATCGGATAGATGGCATTACTGGCAAAAAATAACGGCATGGTTAACAATTGTCCAATACCCGTCATCCTTTCTCGGCTTTTCACCAAACAGCCAATAATTAATGAAAAAATACAAAATGTTCCCGCCCCCAGTATGACTAGCAGCAATACTTGGAGAATAGCCAGAGGATAAAGATTTAGTTTGACACCTAATAAAAATGCCAATCCGTAAATGAATATTACCTGAGATAAGCACCGTACCCCACATGCTAGACCTTTGCCCAACACCATCGCTACACGAGGCGTAGGACTAGCTAAAAATTTATGGACAATGCCTAAATCTCGCTCCCAGATTAGCGTCATCCCACCACTAAAAATTGCCACAAACAAAATACTCTGAGCCAAAATGCCAGCAGAAATAAAGTCCAAATAGGGTAAGTTCCCCGTAGGAATCGCGCGAGTTCGGGTGAAAACTTGCCCAAAGATTAGGAGCCATAAGGTTGGTTGCACAGCTCGAACTATTAAATCAGTGGGATCGTGGCGGAGTTTACGTATTTCTAATTCTGCGATCGCCAGTGTTTTCGTAACTAGCTCTTTAATTGCAGAGATCAAATTTCCTCGGACAGTGGGTGGTGCTTTAACCCAACCGTTGAGCAGTACGTCTGGTTCTTGCTGTGTCACGGTAGTTGACTCCTGATGTTAACTGATCGCCTGTATAGTGAATAAAGACATCATCCAAAGTTGCATTTGGGTTATTTAAAGAAGCTTTTAAGTCCCTTGGTGAACCTGTGGTAACGACTTCACCTTGCTGCATAATCGCTACTCGGTTACATAAGCTATCTGCTTCTTCTAAAAAGTGGGTTGTTAAAAATATAGTTGTGCCGTAATCAGCACAGAGTTGTAGTACAAGCTGCCATACTTGAGTTCGAGCGATCGGATCTAGTCCGACAGTCGGCTCATCAAGAAACAAAATTTGGGGTTGATGTAGAACTGATATGCCAATTTCCAGCTTGCGGATCATCCCACCAGAGTAGTTTCTTACCAAGCGTTTCGCCGCATCTTGCAAACCCATATATTCTAGAATTTCATAGATGCGGCGATCGCGTCCTTTGGCTGGTATTCCATACAGCTTGGCGAAGATTAAGAGATTTTCGTAACCCGTGAGACTACCATCAGCAGACAGCGCTTGGGGTACATAGCCGATAGCCCGTCTCACAGGATTAGATTGACGAGCCACATCATAGCCAGCTAAGGTTGCTTTCCCAGCACTGATAGGCAGCAAGGTTGTCAACATTTTAATAACTGTACTTTTCCCTGCGCCATTGGGGCCAAGCAGTCCAAACACTTCGCCCTGTTCTACAGATATGCTCAGGTTATTAACTGCGGTGAACTTGCCAAAACGGCGTGTGAGTCCCTGAGTTTGCAAAATCAAGGGTTTTGGTTCGGTAGGGGGTTGCGATCGATTTATTTTTCCTGTCAGTATTGTCACAAGTTTGATGCACTTCTATTAATTAGTAAATCTAACTATTAGCTTCTCAATATATTTACCAGAAGTCAATAGACTTCTGGCATAAATTTGAATCAGAGTAAAAGGAAACTCAGTACAGTGGCGGCAAAGTTATTGATGGGCGAAGTATCACTGAAAAATTAAGCGCAAAGACTTGTTAAGATAGCCAATAGGTGAGGAAATGTTCAGAATGCCTACTGCTGCACAGCTAGAGAGTCTATACCGCATCGCCTATCAACTGACCTATGTTATGCTTCAGCCCATACATCTAGTTTGTTTTGATAATCGTACTCGCAATGTGTATTTATTAGCTGGTTATAGCGAAGAACTGGAGTTTCAAATTTTACCCAACGGGGAGTTTGCTGATGAGCCGCGTTAACTATGATGCAATGTCTAATGCCGAGTTGAGAGAGTATTTTCTCAAACATCGTAAAGATGAAGCTGCATTTCAGGCATACTTAAACAGAATTAACGAACATCCACTCAGAATTATTGCATCTCTTAACGACCCTGATTTTGATGAAAAGGTTCAGATAGCTATTCGTCAAAAGTTAGAAGCTGCAAGAAAGGTTAATGGCGGCGAGGTTATTAATGGGTGAAGTATCACTGACAACGATCGCAGTCTACCCACCGCCCGCAAGTTTTTTATATCTTGGTCAAAATCCTCGACCCCATAATGCACTGAAATTTGACGACTTGCAAGTAGATGCTGAAATGCTATACGATTCATGCCTACAAATCGGCTGGCTTGAGCAAGAATACAATCTGTACCGTGGTCAAGTTGGTACTGTAGTAGAATTATTAGCTGGTGGTGCTGCATTTGAGGTGGAATTTAGCGATCGCTCTGGCCGCACTTATGAATCTGTCGGTTTACGCCCAGAGCAAATTATGGTGTTACATTTTGAGCCAGCATCCCCTGATTCAGTAAGGCCAATGGTGACAGCTTAAGTGGTTGTGCCCAGAGCGATGCCTACGCCTACGCAGCTTTATCAGATATTCTGAAATAAGATCATATCTATAAACCTTCCACAAAATATCCGATTATGGCGATCGTTGTTTCCCTTAGCCCAGAATTAGAAGCACGACTCCGCGAGAAAGCTACACAGCAGGGACAAGACGTTAGTTTCGTTGCAGCCCAATTGCTAGAGGCTGTCCTAGAGTGGGAGGTGCAAGACTCAGAAGCAGCTATTAAGGGTATTCAGCAAGGATTAGAAGACTTTGAAGTAGGTAGATTCCGTTCATTTGATGATTTTGCTGACGAACAGCGTCGCAAGTATAATCTGCCAGCCGATTCATGAAATACCGCATTGAAATCTCTAGTGTAGCTGAAGCAGAAGCAGACAGCGCATTTTTGCAGTTATCTCAAGTTACTTCTTCTGAAAGAGCAAGTCAGTGGTATGCAGGATTACTACAAGTTATTGAGTCTTTATCGCAAATGCCAAGCCGATGTTCTCTAGCTAGAGAAAATGATTATTTTAGCCAAGAAATTCGCCAGATACTTTACGGTCGAGGACGCAATTCATACCGAATAATTTTCACGATTTTGGCAGGACAAGAAATATCGACAGTACGTGTTCTTCATATCCGTCACGCTGCACAGCAGACCCTTGGTGAATCACTGGATGACTCTGAGACGACCTAAAGACTAGTAAGCGCACGGGGGTACGTTTCTTTTAATTAGTATTCAAGCCACCTACTTTCAATTTGCTCACCAATCAAACACAACATCTACTTCAGACTCTTCGTCTCACTCTGGCTCTAATCTTGCTCAATATAGCCAACATCCTAATTGGGAGTCTGGCACTACATGGAAGAGTGCTTTAAATAACCTGAGATTAATTATTCAACCTTATATTTTTTACTGTTTGATTCAACCTTGGCTTGCAGTATTTAATATTCCTGGTATGAAACGTTGCTTTTTAAAATTAATCGATTTCATGAATGACTTTCGTGCTTCTCCACTCGCTTTTTCCATTGCTAGTTAATATTTTCTCTCCCTAAAGTAACAAAAGCGTCCGAGGAAAGCGATCGCATTCCCAATGGATGTAAAGAAACATTTCTGTTTCTTAGAAGAGGGATAACAACAAAGCGATCGCATCTGGTAATTTTGAGAGCGATACCTACGGCTGGCTACGCCTACGTATTAAAAATTATTGATAAATTGAGCACTTGTTGACAAAAACCTGATTAGTAATCACAATGTAATTACAATCAAGGAGAAGTATCCTCATGGGGACAGCAATTAGAACCCGTATTGTTAAAATTGGAAATTCTCAAGGTATCCGCATTCCTAAACTTCTGCTGGAACAAAGTGGTATTGGTGAAGAGGTAGAAATTGAAATTCAAGATTGTCACCTAATTGTCCGTGCAGCCTCTCAATCGCGTAAGGGGTGGGAAGAAGCATTTGCAAGAATGGCGAAGCAACACGACGATGCACTGCTCGATGATGGCGTAACTACAGAGTGGGAACATCTAGAATGGGAGTGGTAGTCAATCGATTTGATGTGTTTTTGGTTAACCTCGACCCAATGGTTGGCAGTGAGATTCAGAAGACAAGACCTTGTGTAGTAATTTCACCAGATGAGATGAATAAATATATTGCCACGGTTATTGTTGCTCCGATGACACCTAAAGGACAGTCTTATCCGACTCGTGTTGGTTGTCAGTTTCAGGGTAAGGATGGGCAAATCGTTCTAGATCAAATTCGTACAGTTGACAAAACTCGATTAGTCAAAAAGCTAGGTCAGATTGACTCTGATGAACAAAAAGCAGTTTTAGATAGCTTAGCTGAAATATTTGCCGAATAATTGTACATACCCAATGGTTATGAGATTCCACCGTAATAGTTATACCAATTTTCTATGGGTATGAATTATATAATATCTTTGGTTATCTTCAAAATTTTATTTCCACCAGGCTGTAATTCGTATTCAACCTTTTCAATATTTATCTTGTAACCTTTGGAGGTATAATATTTTACTATTTCATCTAAGTGTTGTGAATATTTCCACATTAAAGTTATGAGAGGAAATATTCGGACTTCTTTAGCAATACGCAGCATCTCACCTACTGAATTTAAGTGAAAATCGTAATCGAGATGGTCTGAATATAAAAATAATAAATGCGAACAAAGAGCTATATCAAACTCTTGATTATCATAAGCTAATTTTGGCAATTTACCGATTGCGTATCTGTTACTTTTTTTACCAGTTTCATAATCAGATAAAAATTCTTGAATAACTTTCACTCGATTGTGTCGTAAATCATCTGGAGATTTATGATAGCTCCATACCCAATCATTCGTTGTAGCCTTGACTTGATTAATGATGTTATCTACTACTTCATTAAATCTTTGCAATATTTCATCACCAGAAAATTGGTATAGTGGATCAACAGAGACTACACTTTTACCCTGACGTGTCATTTCTGCATTGAAGCTTGCTGGCCCGTCCCCAATCCCAATGATTCTTTTATTTAAATCTGCATTTGTTAAATTGAATATTTTTATATATTCATCCATTGATCTTCCAAAAGGAACTACTTTATCTAGAACCATTGCCATAGAATTTACCTTATCAATAGACTGATTAAACAGGATGATAGCATCAAAATGTTGTATTTACTGCGAGACGGCAATCATTCAGAAGCATGTCAAGCTCTTTTACAACTGTCAAGGGATTTCTACCTATAAATACAGCAGCGATTGCAGCTTCATAAGGATTTCTACCTGTTTTTTTGACAGCAGCGATCGCTGCTTGATTTGATAATCCTCGGACACTAACTAGCCATGCCGCTAACACATGTCCAGTACGCCCAATTCCACCAGAGCAATGAACAACGACTTTCTCATTTTCTTTATCTGCTTCTATTAAGAAAGGAAGTATTTTCTGTGTGAGGGTTTTTAAATCACATAGATGGAAATCTTCAATTGGTGCCCAACACACTAGTTGATTACCAAATTCCTGTTTGTAGGTGTCCAGAAGATTAGAGTAAGAAGCTAGCTGTTGATTAGGAAGAAGACAGCAAACTCGCTTGATATCTTGACGCTTCATGAATTCTATCCAGTGCTGAACCTTATTGTTAGTGTATCCAGGTCGCGCAGCACCAAAGACTATTTGCTCATTCTCCCAAGCTGGGGCAAACTTATACATATTTAACTATCTAACTTCTGAATCTTGGAAGTTGCTGGTTGCAGGCATAAAATAGCTAGTTATTTTTTGATTAAATAAAATATTTTGGCAAAGCCTTCAATTGGTAAAATACATGATGTATTCACCTATTATGAAAAACTTTAAATCTAGTTCAAAGATAAAATTTTTAAATATTCTTGCACAGCAGTAAATAATCCTACCTCCAAAGCATCGGCAATCAGAGCATGACCAATAGATACTTCAAGTATGCTAGAAATTGTACAGAATTTTCCTAAGTTTTGCAGATTTAAATCATGCCCAGCGTTCACTCCTAAACCAATTTCCTGAGCTTTGTGTGCTGCTTTTTGGTAGTCTTGAAATACAGACTCTACATTGCTGTTACGAAAAGCTGTCGCATAAGGTTCTGTATATAGCTCGATGCGATCGCTTCCAATCTCTTTAGCACGTTTTATTTGAGTTAAGTCAGTATCCATAAACAAGCTGACTCGAACACCGAGGTCTTTTAGCTCTCGAATGATTGGTCTGAGCCAAGAAGCATCTGTAGCCAGATCCCATCCGTGGTCTGATGTGAAAGCATCAGGTGCATCGGGAACTAAGGTACACTGCGTTGGTTTGATTTTTCGGACTATCTCTAAAAATTGAGGTGACGGATTACCTTCTATGTTGAACTCAACAGTTAATACCTGCGCCAGGGCATCAACATCTTCAGGCTTGATATGTCGCTGGTCTGGGCGTGGATGAACTGTGATTCCCTGTGCGCCAGCTTTCATACAGGTCAAAGCCGCTTCAATCACACTCGGTCTACCAAAATTTCGAGCATTCCTGAGTAAAGCGACTTTGTTAAGGTTAACGCTGAGATTCGTCATATTACCTGTTCACCAAAAACTGTGTCACTGGCAAATAATAAATGGGCTAATCCGTAATTCAAAAATTATCAATTACTAATTATTTTATTTGCCTTGCCAAACAATTTCCTTAACTTTGATTTCTTTCGGAATCAATTTAATCTTGTAGAAGGTATCTGCAATCTCTTGTTGTTTCGCAATCACTTCATCTGTGAGCGGAAGTACATTATGCTCACGCCGCTTTTCTGCGATTTCCAACACAGGAGCATCTATACCCAAAGCTGGGGAAAGAAATTTAGCAATTTCACTAGGATTATTTTTTGCCCAGTCACTAACTTTCTTCACCTGATCGAGAACTATTTTCAAAGAATCTGGCTTGGCATCAACGAAAGATTTTGCAGCCAGATAATAACCACGATTGGGAGCTAATCCCGTCGCGTCTACTAAGGTACGTGCGCCTGTTGCTGCTTGTACTGCGGCTAAGTACGGGTCCCAAATTGCCCAAGCATCAACCTTTTTCCTCTCAAAGGCAGCACGAGCATCGGCGGGAGTGAGAGTAATTGGTTGAATGTCACTGTACTGTACCCCTGCTTTTTCCAGCGCTTTCACTAATAGGTAGTTAGCATTAGAACCTTTGGCAAAAGCCACTTTTTTACCCTTGAGTTCAGCCACACTTTTAATAGGTGAATCCTTAGGCACCAGAATAGCTTCAGCCTTGGGACTCCAAGGATCGTAGGCAACATAAACCAAAGGAATACCCCCAGCTTGAGCAAATATAGGTGGTGATTCTCCGGTATAGCCAAAATCAATACTGCCTGCATTCAATGCCTCTAAAAGTGGAGGCCCAGCAGGAAATTCTGACCAAGTGACGGAAGTTCCTGAAGCTGCGAAAGCTTTTTCTAATTCTCCTCTTGTCTTGAGCGCATAGAGAACAGTTGACGCTTTCTGGTAGCCTATGCGAACTGTGATACTGCTAGCTGCTGGACTGGGGGCTTGGGTTGTCTGCGGTGTGCCATTGTTGCTTGCGCTTGGAGAACAAGCAGAGATAGCCAGAGTTAAGCTAAGTCCCACTGCAAACAGTAGGGAAAAATTGCGGATTCTTCGTTGTTGGAACCTTTGGAGGCAGGCAAAAGCCATACCCAACAGTCGGGTTAAAAAGAACTTAGTCAACATCATTACTCTGCTTGAAAGGGGAAATTAATATCAGACTACAGCAAAAGTCCGGCACAACTCCGGCAAGTTTATTGATTTACCGTATTATTATAGAATGATAAAAATATCACATAATTAAAGCTGAAATGCAAGTTTATTCGTTGAATACAAAATTTCCTTCAAAAGTCATAGCAACGTCAAATCTAAACTCAACGAAATCAGTAAGCAGGTGATGACAGATAATATTCTTGAACAACAGATTCAGTACTATCGCGCTAGAGCTAACGAATATGATGAGTGGTTCTATAGGCAAGGACGCTACGATCGCGGTGTCCAAGACAACCAACGCTGGTTTAATGAAGTAGCTGTTATCAAAAATACATTACACCAAATTGGCGTGGTAGATGATATTTTAGAGTTAGCCTGTGGAACAGGTATCTGGACGCAGGAGCTTTTAAATATCGGGAAAAAAATTACTGCGATCGATGCCTCTGAAGAAGTGATTACAATTAATCGCTCGAAGTTAAACTCACTGAGTGTTGAATATCACCTCATAGATATATTTACATGGGAACCTGCCACTGAATATAATTTAGTTTTCTTTGCCTTTTGGCTCTCTCATGTGCCGCCAGAATTACTCGATTCATTTTTGACAAAAGTCTATCAATCTGTTCGCCTTGGTGGACAAATATTTATAATTGACTCTCGCTTTGAACAAACATCAACGGCTAAGAATCATGTTCTTAAAGACGACGGAAACATATATAAAAGCCGAAAGTTAAATGATGGTCAAGAATTTCAGATTGTCAAAATTTTTTATCAGCCTGATGAACTTCAACATAAGCTCAAGCAGGTAGGTTTTCATGCTGAAGTGAACGTGACAGATAACTATTTTATCTATGCACATGGAGCAAAGGTTTAAATAATTGGTAACTTCTAATGAGTTACACCACGCTACGTTTGTGGTGCGTCTCGTAGAGAAGACAGTAATTCGTATTGATTTTAAATACATATTATACACTACTAGGTTCAGTATCATCCCGACTTTATAATCAAGACTCTGCGTTCTGACTGTTTGCATAGCCGCAATTACAGGAGAAGTTCATTTCTTAATACGCTTGGCTTAAAGTTTGATCCTCCCTAAACCCAGAGGAAACTTACCTCTATTTGGAAGTCCCTAATGATATCGTATTCGGTGAAAGACTTATCATTAAGACCGCAGGGGAGCAGTTCTTGCTGGGAGCAGGGGAAAAGAAGTTTTCCTAGTTTTTGCATAGATGCGGGAATTATAACTAATTAGGCGGACATGATATTAAGCCTCTCTTGAAAAATCCAGATTGGCAGAAACCTCCACTCCGGTTTTTGCTTAACTCCGACTTCTCTGTGTACCAACCTTTGCCTTTCAGTTTTAATGCTCTATTCGCCACGGTTTTATGCAAAGTTGTACCAAATACTGATGCTTCATCATGTATATATATTGGTGATAGCTATACAGATGACTTTTATAGGATTAAAGGAGTAGAAATGAAATGTATTTTAATTGACAACGAACAACGTTATCTAGAGCTAGGTGAACAAAGAGTTGAAGACCTTTTAAAGATGGAAGATAAATTATTGATCAATCTTAGTTAACTATGGTTGCTGAAGTAAAAAAATAAAATCCACTTGCTGCCTAACAGACAGTTTGCAATGCAAATTCTTAAAGTACTAACTAGAGTTTACCTTAGTCCGATAGACTTAGATGAGGCGATCGCTTTCTATGAAAACCTCTTTACAGAAAAATGTTGGTTGTGGTTTCAATATTCCGAAGCTGAGTTGGAACTCGCAGGTGTGGGTTCTATTCTTTTAATTGCTGGTTCAGCAGAAGCACTCTCTTCATTCAAGAGTACACATGCAACATTTCTTGTTGACTCACTCAATGATTTTCGAGAAGCACTTATTCAGCAGGGTGCAGTGATTCTGTCGGAACCTAACAAAGTTCCCACTGGAGCTAATATGCGAGCAATGCATCCTGATGGAACCATTATTGAGTATGTTGAGTTTGCTTGATTAATTTTTAGCCCAAAAGGGATGTGCTGTGAAGGCTACAATCAGACTAGCTAATGAAAGCGATGCATTGCAAATGTTGACAATTTATGCGCCAGTTGTGCGGGAAACTTCAATTTCCTTTGAGATACAGCCTCCTAGCAAAGCGGAATTTGAGGGGCGCATCCAGAATTATCAACAGCAGATGCCTTGGCTAGTGTGTGAAATTAATGGTGAGATTCTTGGTTATGCCTATGCTACTCCCTACCGGACTCGTGCCGCTTACCAATGGTCTGTAGAATCATCCGTATACGTAAATGTTGAACATCGCAGAAAAGGGGTTGCCAAAGCTTTGTACACTTCCCTTTTTGGGTTGCTGCAACTCCAAGGATTTTATAACGTTTTTGCTGCAATCGCTTTACCTAATCCCGCAAGTGTCGCTGTGCATGAGGCTGTCGGTTTTATATCTGTAGGTGTATTTCGCAGAGTTGGGTATAAATTTAGTGAGTGGCACGATATCGGATGGTGGCAACTATCTCTGCAACAAGAGCTACCCCTACCGATACATTCACCTCTTTCTTTAGTAGAAGTTCAAAAATTGTCTCTATGGAATCAAACTTTAAGAAGTGGACTCTGGCAACTTCGTATTTAACATTGGTGTTGCTTGCAGCTACTTAACATTTATACATAATTTCCCCTAAATTTATCTACAATAGAACATTCTGATACCAACTATACACAGAAAACTTGTCTTAGAAGCGTTGCTATATTTGCCGCTTGATTCTTACAGAAGTCTATGATAATATCCGTGCAACCAATAATACTGTAAATCGATTGATTTACCGTAGATTAAAATTTAATCGAGATTATGTCCCATTTACAAAGTTGCTGAATTAAATTTATCAGCTACAACTCTTATTTCATTTTCCAGCCAATTGCCAGTAGTGCAAAGGGCACAAATTAAGTATTCAAGAAACGAAAACATTAAATAATTACCACTGCATTATGGTAGAAATATCAAGCAAATCTCACTTCAAGCTATTCAATTACTTTCTACTGTTTTTAGTAGGTGGAGTGTTCACTTTATCTACGACTTTAGTCAGTTGTAAAGCACCAAGTACACCAGAACAAGCCGCTAACGCCTCTAATAGCACCAAGACAAAGGTCTTACACATGGGCTATATGACAGCTGGAGACTTACTCAAGATTAAAGGATTGTTAGAAAAACGTTTAACTCCACTGGGTATTTCTGTAGAGTGGTCAAAATTTGCTGCTGGGCCGCAACTTCTAGAAGCGATGAACGTGGGAAGTGTAGATTTTGGCTTTGTTGGTGAAACTCCGCCTATTTTTGCCCAAGCATCTGGCGTTCCTTTCGTTTATGTTGCTAGCAGCAAACCTGGTACTGGTGAGGGAACTGCTGTTGTAGTTGATAAAGACTCTCCAATTAAAACAATAGCTGACCTCAAAGGCAAAGGAATAGCCTTTCAAAGAGCTACTGCACAGCAATACTTCGTTCTGAAAGTTTTGGAAGAAGCAGGGCTGAAACTGAGCGACATTAAACACATTAACCTCACACCATTAGAAACTCGTGCAGCATTTGAACGTAAAAGTGTTGATGCAGCTGTAATTGGCGACCCCCACCTTGCCCTATTTCAAAAACTCGGTAGTATTCGGATTATCCGAGATGGTAAGGGGATTACTACCCAAGGAGGGTACTGGTTAGGCTCGCGTAATTTCGTCAAAGATAATCCTAAGGTAGTGAAAATCATTTTAGAAGAGGTTAATAACATCGGCAAATGGGCTGAAGATAACCCACGTAAAGTAGCCGAATTAATTTCGCCGGAAGCAAAAATTGATGTTCCAACATTAGAAATAGTATCAAAACGTCGGCTTTACACATTAAGACCCCTTAGTGAAGAAGTTTTATCAGGACAGCAGAAAATTGCTGATTTGTTCTATGAGCAAAAATTCATTCCTAAGAAAATCAATGTTAAAGAAGCGACACTTTCTTCAGACCAATATGCGGCTTTAACCCCTTCGGAAGTTAAGCCTTAAGCATTTACAGCCAACCTTAAATATCAAAAAATTGACATTACACTATGGTAACTAAAAAACACAACTTTCTAATATTATTAATGGCTGGAGTTTTTACCCTATCTACGACTCTAGTTAGTTGCAAGACACCGAATACACCAGAAAAAACCGCCGTTGCTGCTTCTAATGGCATTAAAACGAAGGTGTTACGAATAGGATATTTTACTGCTGCGGATATAACTAGGTCGAGACAAGTTTTAGAGAAACGCTTGAATCCATTGGGTATTAAGGTAGAGTGGGCACAATTTACCGCCGGGCCACAGCTTTTAGAAGCAGTGAATGTGGGCAGTTTGCATATCGGTGCTGTTGGTGAAACTCCACCCATCTTTGCCCAAGCGAGTGGTATTCCTTTTGTTTTGCTTGCTAATACTATACCCGGTACTGGTGAGGGTTCGGCGATCGTAGTACCAGAAGACTCTCCTATCAAGACTATAGCTGATTTAAAAGGTAAGCAAATTGCCTTTCAGAGAGCTACTGCTAGTCAGTACTTTGTGGTCAAAGCTTTGCAGGAAGGAGGACTAGAACTCAAAGATGTCAAACATCTCAATCTCATAGCACCAGAAACTCGTGCAGCATTATTGCGTAAGAGTATTGATGCAGCTGTATTAGGCGATCCTCACCTGGCTATATTTCAAAAAACAGAAAAGGTTCGGATTCTCCGTAATGCTAAAGGCCTTTCGACCCAAGGAGGCTATTGGATAGCTGCACGTAGCTTCGTTAAAGAGAACCCTGAATTAGTAAAAATTGTCCTTGAAGAAGTGTACAAATTAGCCAAATGGTCTGAAGCAAATCCACGAGAAGTTGCTGAAATTGTCGGGCGTGATACCAAGCTTGATTTGCCAACATTGGAAAAAATAGTCAAACGGCGGCGTTTTGGCTTGCGACCGATTACCGATAAGGTGATAGCAGGACAGCAAGAGATATCTGACTTATTCTATAAGCAAAAATTCATTACTAAGAAGATTAATGTTAAAGATGTGACTCTTTCTCCTGAAGAATATGCTGCGATAATCCCAGCAGAAATCAAACCTTAACTTTGGTGATAACGATATTGAAAGGAAGTGGAGTCAAAAAAATACACCTTTTTTAACTCCTTTTATAGCGATGAAGAGATTTGTATTCCAGATGTTCAGACTACGCAGAATTGTAGATTATTTTTGTATGTTTGAACTAACCGTAAGTTAAATAAAGTTAAGCGATCGCCACTTCAGGAGTAGCAACTTTGCTAAACTGATTTACCGGACGAGGTAAACCAAGATTTTCCCGCAGGGTTCGTGCTTCATACTCTGTGCGGAACAGACCGCGACGTTGCAATTCAGGAATTACCAAGTCAACAAACTCATCCAATCCTCCGGGCAACCAAGGTGGCATGATGTTAAATCCATCTGCCCCGCCATTGATAAACCAATCTTCTAGTTGATCGGCAATCTGTTCTGGTGTGCCCAGAATTTGACGATGCCCACGCGCTCCCGCTATCCATAAATACAGTTGTCGAATTGTTAGATTCTCTCTACGAGCCAGGTCAGTCAAAAGTTGCTGACGGCTCTTACCGCCGTTAGTCTCTGGTAAATCCGGCAAAGGCCCGTCCAACGGATAGCCGGACAGGTCAAATCCACCGATCATTGAGCCAAGCAAATTTAAGCCGACTACCGGATCGATCAACTCCTGAATCTGATCGAATTTGTCCTTAGCTTCTTGCTCAGTTTTGCCGATAACTGGGAATACACCAGGCATGATCTTGAGATGGTCAGGTGAGCGCCCGTATTGAGCCAGTCTTCCCTTCACATCTGTATAAAATGCCTGAGCTTCTGCCAGAGTCTGCTGGGCAGTGAAAATTACCTCCGCAGTTTGTGCAGCAAGATCCTTACCATCCTCGGAAGATCCAGCTTGAATGATGACTGGATAACCCTGGATAGGACGCGCTACATTTAGCGGGCCGCGCACTGAAAAATGCTCGCCTTTGTGGTTGGGAACGTGCAGTTTATTTGGATCGAAGTAAATACCCGATTCTTTATCATGTAAGAAAGCATCATCCTCCCAACTATCCCAGAGCTTGGTGACAACATCCACAAACTCTTTGGCACGCTCATAACGTAGCGTATGCTCCATGTGCTTTTCCCGATTGAAGTTTAGCGCTTCAGCTTCAGTGGCAGAAGTCACAAGATTCCAACCGGCACGACCGCCACTGAGATAATCCAGTGATGCAAACTTGCGGGCGAGGTGATAAGGCTCGTTGTATGTAGTCGATACTGTCGCCGTCAAACCAATGTTTTCTGTCACCACAGACAGCGCCGACAATAGGGTGAGAGGTTCAAAGTGGACGAGTTTACCATTGCGGCTCAAAACGTCGGCTCCTTGATTGCGGTCTCGCACAGCCACGCCATCGGCAAAGAAGATCATGTCAAATTTGCCGCGTTCTGCCGTCTGTGCCAGCCTTTTATAATGTTGAAAGTTCAAACCACCATCAGCTGGCGCTTCAGGGTGTCGCCATGACGCAACATGATGGCCAGTGCTTGGCAAGAATGCACCTAGTCTAAGTTGAGGTTTTTTCGTACTCATGCTTTTTTGAATTTTGAATGTGTGAATTTTGGATTGCTTACACAGGCTGTGGTTTGAGTAAATCTGTTTTGGTAACAAATTCACTGAATGTACTTGCAACCTGCTGCGGTAATGCAATTGCTGGAGTTTGTAGTGGCAAGCGAGGAAACAGCAATTCCGCAACTCGATAAGCTTCTTCGAGATGGGGATACCCTGAGAAAACGAAGGTATCAATTCCTAAATCGGCATATTCCAGCATTCGCGCTGCAACTGTCTCTGCATCTCCGACTAAGGCAGTACCAGCACCCCCACGCACTAAGCCAACACCTGCCCATAAGTTGGGGCTAATTTCTAAGTTTTGGCGATTACCCTTATGCAGTTGGGTCATGCGGCGTTGTCCTTCTGATTCAGATTGAGCAAACCGCCGATGTGCAGCAGCTATGGTTTCATCATCCACATACTGAATCAGTTCATTGGCTGCATCCCACGCTTTTTGCGTAGTTTCACGCACTATAACGTGCATCCGAATCCCAAAGCGGACTGTTCTACCTTGTTCTGCTGCTAATCGGCGTACCTTTGCAATCTTTTGGGCAACTTGATCTGGTGGTTCACCCCAAGTTAAATACACATCAATATGTTTGGCAGCAACTTGGAGTGCAGCATCTGAAGAACCACCAAAATATAAGGTAGGATAAGGCTTTTGTACGGGAGGAAATTGGAGTTTTGCGCCTTTAACTTTCAGATGACGACCACTATAGGTTACTTCTTCACCTTGCATGAGCGATCGCCAAATTGTCAAAAACTCATCTGTAAGTTCATAACGCTGATCGTGATCTAAGAAAATCCCATCTTTAGCAAGTTCTTTTGTATCGCCACCAGTGACAACATTTAGAATAATTCTACCGTTAGAAATCTGGTCAAAAGTCGCAGCCATTCTCACAGCTAAAGAAGGCGACATAATTGCTGGACGGAAGGCTACAAGAAACCTCAAGCGTTCCGTAACTGAAATTAACGAAGTAGCTACAATCCAGGTATCCTGTTTTTGTCCAGTACCAATCAACATCCCGCCATAGCCCAATTTATCAACAGCTTGAGCTATTTGCTGCATATAGGGATAAGTGGCTGGTCGCCTTCCAATTGTAGTACCTAAATAACGCTCATCTCCCTGTGTAGGTAAATACCAAAAAACTTCCATGTTACTATCTCCTGGCACTATTTTTGACTGATAGTTTCTGGTGTAATGGCTGCATATTGTTCGCTAGTCAACATCGCTTCCTTGATACTAATTGGTTTAGGAATAACTTTTTCTTTGGCAAACAAATCAGCTATCTTCTGTTGATTTTCCATGATTTCTGGCGTAATTGGTCTTAAGCCATAAGTTCGCCTTTCAACCATTGTTGTTAAAATATCTTCATCAATTTTGAGGTGAGGAATAGTAAGTTTTACAACTTCTGATCGGTTTTTATCAGCCCATTGACCTGTGTTATCTATCTCTTCAAGAATTAATCGCACTAACTTTGGATTTTCTGTGGCAAACTTTCGTGCCGCCATGTAATATCCGCCCTGAGTAGAAATGCCACTAGCATCTCTCAAAACACGAGCATTTGCCTTTTTTTCTGCTACAGCCAAATAAGGATCCCAAGTTACCCAGGCATCAATTTTTCCTTGAATAAAAGCATCACGGGCTTCTGAAGGTGGGAGACTGATGGCTTGAACATCACTATATTTCAAACCAGCCTCTTCCAAAGCTTTTATTAATAAGTAATGGGAAGCAGAACCCTTTTGAAAAACTATTTTTTTACCTTTGAGATCGGCTAACGTGCGAATTGGTGAATTCTTTTGGACTATAATTCCACTTCCCTTACCAGTACTGGGTTTATTACTAGCAACATAAACTAAAGATGTCCCAGCCGCTTGGGCAAATATCGGGGGAGTTTCACCTACAGAACCAATATCAACTCTACCTACATTCATTGCTTCCATCAGTTGTGGCCCGGCGGCAAATTGCGCCCATTCGACGGAAACACCCAAAGGCTGTAAACGTTTTTCTATTAATCCTTTTAATCTGACAATATCCCCAGAACTTTGATATCCCATTCGGACAATTTTGGTTTTCAACCCAGTAGTATTATTTTCTGAGTTTGCGGTTTGGACTGAGCAACTAATTAAAGTTGTTGAGATTGTTAATAATCCAGGTAATAGAAATAATGAAAAACGTTGGAAAATTTTAACTCGTGGCTGTTTTAAGACGGTAATCATGAACGTAATACGTTGTTTTTATTTGCTTTTGATTGACTATTTGACTAATATGTGCAGATATTTCAGTCATGGGAGCGTACAGGTGTATGCTCCTAATTCAAAGATTTAAACTTTTTGAAACTGAAGATTCTTTTGGAAAAGTTCTTGAACGTTTTTCCAAGCATCAGCAGCAGCTTCGGCATTGTAGCTGGCGCGATGATTGCAGAAAAAGCCGTGTTCTGCACCAGGATAGCGGAAGATAGCATGAGGAATGTGATGTTTCTTCAGTTCCGCCTCGATCTGCTCTGTTTGCTCCAAGGGGATTCCTTTATCTTCAAGACCAAAGAATGCGTAAATCGGGCCTTTAATCTCTGGAGTGCGTGTAATGGTTGGTTCTCCACCACCGGGAGTTGAGTTAGGAATACCGCCACCATAAAAGGAAGCTGTAACTTTAATATCTGGTAACGTGGCAGCTAGGTAAACGACGTGACCACCAAAGCAGAAACCAATAGAGCCGATCGCATCTCCTTGCACGTTTGGTAGGCTTTTTAAGTAGGCGATCGCAGCCTTAATATCACTCAATATTTCATCTGCTGTTGTCTGCTCTTTATACCCTCTTCCTTTCTGGACATCTTCAGGGGTGTATCCACCCTCGAAACCGGGAGCGGTGCGTTGAAATAAAGTCGGTGCGATCGCCACATATCCCTCTTTGGCAAATTTCTCAGCAACTTCCCGAATGTGAATATTGACGCCAAAGATTTCCTGAATCACGATAACAGCTGGGAATGTTCCCTTTTGTGCTGGTTCCGCTAAGTAAGCATCAATTTGCAAATCACCGTTAGGGACTTTAACTTGAGCGGTGCGAATTTCTGTGTTTGTCATCTTAGGGATTAGCTAATTGCTTTCAGGACGAAATGTTTTATGGTAAGTTTTGTACAATATTACTTAAACTTTACCGATTTACCGTAGTTTTCTAGAGTAGTATTTCACAAACAATGGGCAAAGGCAAGTCCTTTGATTTAGAGATGTAGATGAATATAAGACCATATCAAGAATCTGATGCTGAATCAGTCAGCGCTCTGTGGGATGAGGTGTTTCCTAATAATCCATCGCACAGCAGCCCAAAATTGGTCATCAGTCAGAAGCTTGCTGTACAGCCTGAGTTGTTTTTCGTTACGGAGATTAACTCCGTAATTGTAGGTACTATCATGGCAGGATATGACGGCCATCGCGGTTGGCTATATACAGTTGCGGTCAGTCCTCACTATCAACGACAGGGTATTGGTAGCAAGCTAGTGCGGCACGCAGAACAGGTATTGATAACGATGGGATGCCTCAAAATCAATCTCCAAGTCCGTGTCTCCAACGCAGAAGTGGTTGAGTTTTATAGAAAACTTGGCTATCTCATCGAAGAACGCATCAGTATGGGAAAGCTTGTCGTATAGGTGATTGTAGCGTTGCCAAATTTAACCCAAACCAGGAGAAAATTTATGAAGCTTACAGCAGTTCATCATATTCAAGTAACCTATTCTCTAGAAGTGGAGGATGCAATGTTGTTTTTCTACAGCAAAGTTTTGGGATTGACTGAAATTCCTAGACCTGAGGTAATGAAAAACGATTCAGGAGCGTGGTATAAGTTGGGAGATATCGAACTGCACATTAGTAAAGAGAAAAACACCAATAACCAAGCATCTAGACGACATTATTGTTTTCAAGTCGATAACTTGAAAGCCTTTGAGGAACATCTAAAAGGACATGGAGTAGAAATTATTCCCGATCAACGACCAATTCCAGGATGTGTAAGGTTTTTCCTGCGCGATCCCGGTGGGAATCGGATAGAAATCGCAGAGTTCGTCAATAGTACTTTTATCCAACTACAAACAGAGGATTTGCTATTAGAAAGACCTTCAGTAACGTTATCTTAGATACCAAGAAATTGTCAAATTAATTTAGAGTAAAATAATTTATGTCTGATTTAATTAACAAACAAATTATCCTTAAAACTCGTCCAATCGGCGAACCAAAGGAGAGTGATTTTGCTTTAGTAGAAACACCAATTCCTGAACCGGGTGAAGGCGAAATTCTTAGCCGCACAATTTATCTATCTCTCGACCCTTACATGCGTGGTCGCATTAGTGAAAGCAAGTCTTATGCTGCATCAGTAGAATTGGGTTCAGTTATTGTGGGTGGTACAGTCAGTCAAATAATTACATCAAATCATCCTCAATTTCAAGTTGGGGATTTTATTCTTAGCAATAACGGCTGGCAAACTTATGCTGTCTCTAAGGGTGATACACTGCGTAAACTTGATCCTACTCAAGCACCTTTATCTTATAGTCTAGGTGTATTGGGTATGCCAGGTCTGACTGCTTATGCTGCTCTACTTGATATCGGTCAGCCGAAAGAAGGTGAAACTGTTGTGGTTTCAGCCGCTTCTGGCGCTGTCGGTGCAGTAGCAGGTCAAATTGCCAAAATTAAAGGTGCGCGAGTCGTGGGAATTGTCGGGAGTGACGATAAGCGAGATTATATAGTTAAGGAATTAGGTTTCGATGTTGGCATTAACCGCAAAACTCAAGAACTTGATTCAGCGCTCAAAGAAGCTGCTCCGAATGGGATTGATGTTTACTATGACAATACAGCTGGTGTAATTTTAGAAGCTGTGTTGCAGCAAATCAACCTTGGGGCAAGAATTCCATTAGTAGGTTTGATTTCAGAGTATAACGCTACATCTACTCCACCAGGGCCTAATTTAAGACCATTACTTATTAAGCGGGCCTTGATTAAAGGTTTTCTAGTTGGTGATTACCAACATCGATTTAATGATTTTTTGCGTGATGTTTCTGGATGGTTACAATCTGGTCAACTCAAGTATAGAGAAGATGTGGTTAATGGTTTAGAGAACGCTCCTGGTGCATTCATCGGTTTACTTAGAGGTGATAATTTTGGCAAGTTGGTTGTTAAGGTTAATGACGACCCAACAGCAGCTTGATCGGCTATTAAGCTAGGTGTGTGCTATGTTGACGCAAATCAGTAGCACATTACTAAAGAAAAGGGAGCAAATTGTTGAAAATCAGCGTCAGTAGTAGATAATTCAACTAAAGTTTTAGGTATAACTAGATGCACAATGTTTTTAGGAGTAAGCTCCCACTACTGCTGACATTCTGCTTATTTACTAGCTTTTTGCCTGTCTCTAGTTCAGTTTTATGTCCCGCCGTTGCTTCTGACGAATACTATAAAGTAGCCAGAAATTATGGCAGAGATGGACGCACAGGAAGCGATGGACGATCGGGTAGAGATGGTAGAAGTGGTGAAAACCAAAATATTTTTGTCAATGGTTCATCCGTTAATCTGGACTTGTCCGGTAAAAATGGTGAAGACGGGGAAGATGGGGAGCATGGCGATCAACCTGATTGTAGTTACCAACGCGATACTCAGGGCGGGCAACGCCTACGCGTCAGCCACGACATAAATGCACCAAATGGTGGTAATGGCGGTAACGGTGGCAAAGGAGGAGATGGAGGAAATGGTGGTTCCCTCACACTGTATTACAGCAATTTAGCCAACTTACGGAACGTTTACGTTCGGGCCACTGGTGGAGAAGGCGGGCGCGGTGGTAGAGGTGGTAACGGTACTAAGGGTTGCAACTGTCACAGACGGAGATGGGAAGTGAAAACCTGCAAGGGAACTCCTGGTAGCCCTGATTATAAATGTACTGAAAATGTTTATCGATGTAGCGACGGTAACGATGGGCAAGATGGCAGCGATGGTAGCGATGATAGCCAAGGGCGCTTAGGAAGTTTGAGTATTGTCAATAGCAAGGAACTTTTGGCAACTGATACTCCAACTGTGAAGCTAGCAATTTCGGAACTGGCAAACCAACAGTTCAACCTCTCGAAAAATAAATGGAATCAACGCATGGGGGCAACTTCTCTACTTGCGCCTGGTTCTGCGATCGCTGATAATTACCTTGAGTTTGAACAGCGTCTAGAAGAGGCTTTTCAACTAGTTTGGCAAGAAAGACAACCTATCGCCAGCTTTGGCAATCAAGCTGTAACACTAAATTTAACTGATAACAAACAAGTAGAAATTACTTTCCCTGAAGACTTATGGGTTGAGGGTAACACCAAAAGTGAGGCTAACTTGACAACATTTACCGTTAACCATGCCATTCCCAAAAAAGATGTTACCCGGTTAGCGGTGGCAGAGTTTGCCGATGCAGGACAAAACCTCAACTTAAAAATAGTCGATTTGGCAGCAAAGTCTGATACTATTAATACTCAATTTCGCGTAAAATTCCGCGCCCAAGATAGCTTATACGGTTTTTCTGGTTACAAAACTGAATATGAAGGGGATATTCCTAACGAACTTGTGACTCGTGACTACAACCGTTTTACTCTAGCTTTGGGCAAACTTAAAATTCCTGATGAAGCTTTACGCCCTGGTATCAACGTTGATATTGAAGTCGTAGCAACTCGTTCTTTGGGAATACGTTCTGCGAAACAAACTATTAGCTGGCAGGGTGCAATCCGCAAGCCTAGATAAAGAGGAGTCAGAAAACATAATTCAGAAATCAGAATACTCCACCCATGTTCGCGTTACGCGTAGCTTGCAACTTTTACAGAGTACGCAGACTCGCTACTGCTGCCCTATCATGCTGAATTCTGACTCCTGAGTTCTGAATTCTTCTTTATAAAATTTAGGAAGATTTTTTCCCATCTGAAACCATTTGCGAGAGAATATAGGCTGCGAAATCTAGTAATTGATCTAGCATAAAGCCAATGATACCGATGTAGAGGATCTCTTGGATTATGTAATCGGCATTGCCAGCTTTATAAGCATCCCAAAGGGTAAAGCCAAGTCCTCTTGGGCCGATTAACATTTCTGTAGCAATAACTATAAACCAGGCTACCCAAATGCTAACTTTCAAAGCGTGAAATAGATGAAATATAGCTGCTCGAAAGTTCTTATTCTGTCTATGAAAATGCCGCATTCCTATTGCCGTATTAATAATCATCGTCCAGAGAGTTCCTAAAAAAACTACTATAATAGCAGCCGATTCACTCTCTTGAAATGCTATTAGGCTAAGAGGTAGCAAAGCTATAGGTGGGATACTATGTGGGATTTGAAATATTAGCCTAAATAGCTGATAAATCATGCTATTTAGACCTATGAAATATCCAATAAAACTACCTAAAACAACGGCTGGAATGTAACCGACAAATAACCGTTGTAGGCTAGCTAAAATGTCTAAAAACATATTATTCTCTGTGCCTCAGTTCTCATGAAAACCTTTTGGGAAATACTGTGGCAATAACACAAAATAGGAATAGAAAAGTGTATTTAATTACACGTTATCTTTGAACACCGTAAGATTTTTGATATTTTTTCTCCTTGATGACTAGTCAAAAACTTAAGTATTCTTACGATGTGCTAGTAGTAATACAAAGAAGAGGTAAAACTTTGCTTTACTAAACCTTATCAGAAAAATAAATCTTGATTAGTAAATTAAATACAATTTCCAGAATTTACTTGCTTGATAATTGTACTAATACCAATTATTAATGAAGTTGTACAAAATCAAGCTTGGTCAGACTGTGACTTGAGCAAATTGTTCGGGAGCAATTTCATAGCGTCAGTGTGGGTAGTCCACTACCTTTTCTTTCTGACGGTACAGGACAAATAATTAGAAATGGTGCAAATTAAGAATAGTGTAAATATCAAAAATTATGGACGCTGCTAAACGCCTTGCTACTCTCAATCGCATCCGCAAACTCAGCCGTCTGATGGATACATCTATACGCATCCCTCTAACAGGTTTTCGCATTGGAATAGATCCAATTATCGGTTTAGTTCCAGGTGCTGGTGATTTAATCAGTACAGCGTTTTCAGCTTACATCATATTTTTAGCTACCCGTTTTGGCATCCCACGTCAAGATTTAACCAAAATGATTTTTAATGTTGGTTTAGAAGCAGTCGTTGGTACTGTGCCTTTAGTGGGTGATTTATTTGATGCTTTCTATAAGTCTAATATTCGCAATTTGGCAATTTTGGAGCAACATTTGACAGTAGTTGAACCAAAACTCAAAGAAGTGTCTGATGAACTTTATTCTGATAAGTTCAGGCAAGTTTAAGTTAGTGGTCATAGTATCACTAATCTTGTTACTGCCTCTCCCCTATCAATCTTTGGAAATCGCTAGATAAAGGAATTTGAGTTTTATCTGATAATGCCTTTAACTACCCAAGTTTGATACCGTGTTGGTTGAGTATATTTACCAGCAATTTTTTAAATATGCCACTTAGGATACCAATAAGAGGAGTAGGAACAGTTAGGAGATATCGGCGAAAAGTTTTGACATCAAAAGGCCAAACTGGCAACTCATCGGTCATAGTATATAAAGTGCGTAGCTGCTGAATTTTTTCAGATTTTTTCTTGAAGGCTTCTGTGTCTTCAGCCAGACTAGTATAAATCCCTGAATAATCTGATCGGAACTGCCGAGCAATTTTATCTAAAGACTTTTCTTTAGCTCTTTTCATACCGCTATTTGCTGCTAGCAATGGCCCAAAAAAACATCCCATTGATATAAAAATATACAATGGGATTACCAGATGAACAAACCAGAATCCTTTTCCGACATCTTGTGTAATCACCTGATACTCAATCACGCCAATCCAGATACCCAAAACAGCAACTAGATAGGCAGTTTTAAGCGAATAATCACTGAGACATCGAAGACCACCACAGCGATCGGGATGAAGAGGATTAATATCTAAATCCTTGTTTCCTAAAATTCGATAGAAAATCCAAATATTTGTAATCAAATTAATGACAAGTATACTACCCATATATACGACTGCGAATGTGGCAATCGTAATGGTTAGTCCTGGCAGGAAACTAGAGCTAGTCCAACTCTCTTCTAATCTAGGTCTGATGATAAAAACAATAGTGCTGAAAAAGAGAGCGCTGGCAAGTGCAGAGAGTTTGCGCCATTTTTGGGAATAGAGGTTAATAACAAATTGATCAATCTGAAATTTGTCTATTTCTAATACGTCAGATTTTTCCAGGTCTTGAATTACTTTATCGATTGCTTGAAAACTCCACAAGTAATATCCCAATGTTACTGGATTAATGAAAAGTCCTACTAACCAGGGAATCCAGTCTTTAAGTAACCCCATCTGTCCCTGCTTAGACCACAGCGTATTACTTATCCATGCAGTAAACAGATAAACTACAGTAGCAGTGACTCCTGCCAACAGTCCAAAAGTTAGAGGAGAAAGACGAAATTTTTCAATTACTAGATACGCAACAGGATCAAATCGGTGAAGGTTTCGTTTGTGCGAAATATCGTAATTCATTTTTCTTTAAAAATGAGTCAGGTCAATAACACCATACATATTTAGGGGTAATTGTGCCAATTTCGACAAACAAAATATAGTAATAAATCTGGTGAGCTACTAAGGGACTTCCAAAAAATAAATTATCCAAAATTATCTTTACGATTATTTTCCTAAATTCCGCTTCATTTGTTCTAACTCATCCTGAGTTTCCCAGCTACGGAACTTCTCTTCTAAGTCATCAAAGCCACCAGAATAACTGCTAGTTTTATTCGACCAGCCGCTAGTTTCAAAACGCTGCTGGGTTTGCGCTTTAGCACGGGCTGTCTGTGCTTCGGCTGCTTTAGCTTGCACTTCCTGTCGTCGTTGCTGAATTTTTCGCAGTAGTTCTTGAGATTGGTTAATGCGTTCTTTCAGCCCTTGCATGTGTCCCCAGCGCTGATTTCCTTCGCGCAACAGGGCTGCTTCTCGTTCACCTGCCGCACTTGCCAAATCTTCTCTGCCGGCGTTTTTGGCTTTTTGAATACGGATATGCCAACGCTGAATTTCTTGAGCGGTGGACAGAATTTCTTCTTGCGATCGCTTCTCTTGTAATTTTAAATCTGCGATCAGCTTTAATGTCCCTTCTTCTTGCTCACGCAGCTGTTCTAGCAGCGCCTCTAACTCCAAATGTGGATTGTTACGTAAGAATTCTTCTAAACGGTTTTCAAGAAACCGACTCAAATCATCAAATAATCCCACTGCTAGAACTCCAGAGATCGGGTGCGTGACTATTTTATTGTAGTAGTCAGGTGAACTTCTGAGTGTTAGTTAGATTTAAAAATTGGGAAGAATGTATTTGGTGAAAATACGCAAGCAACACTAACCTACAAGATAAGGCTTTAATCAGTATGAGTTCTGATTTTCAACCGCCATCTAAGAGTTTGTCCATACTAGCTTCGGTCGGAGGAATCGTTACCGGTCTGATAGCGATCGCAATTTTAAATGTTTGGTCTAAGCAAGTTCCCAAGACTTCCATAGAAAAACCTGATATATCAACATCCCAAACTGTTGCACGACAATTGGTACAACCCGAGAAATCCCAACGCCCTGTTGCTGGTGCTAAAGAACCTGAAATAGTTGCTAGTCTTGATGCGAAATCCGTAGTTTTACCAGGTCAGCCCATTCCTAAGAACCAACTAACTGTATCAATAATTTCATACATTGCTCCTAGCATTGGAAAATTGACCCCAGAGGAAACGACAACTGCCCGTCAAGCTTGGTCATACTTCCAGCGCAACTGGAACGATGAAACTGGTTTAGTCAATTCCGTTGATGGCTTTGCCTCTGTCAGTATGTGGGATCAAACAGCAGCGATCGCAGCTTTAGTCAGCGCTAAAGAACTCAATATCGTGGCTGCGGCTGAATTTGATGCCAAAATGACTAAAATGTTGAAAACACTGGCATCTATGCCTTTATACAAAGGGGAGCTACCCAATAAAGTCTACAATGCTAAAACCCTTGTACCCGTTAATTATGGTCAACTAGAAAAACGCGAAGAAATTGGTTGGTCAGCCATAGATTTAGGGCGGATGGCAATCTGGCTGAAGATTGTCGGGACAAAATATCCAGAGATGCAGCGAGAAGCAGAAGCAATTTGGCAACGTTGGCAAGTCAAGCGTTTGACCAAAAATGGACAAATGTACGGTACTGCCGTTATCAAAGGCAAAGAACAGTACAATCAAGAAGGTCGCTTGGGCTATGAGAATTATGCTGCTTATGGTTTAAAGCTTTGGGGCTTGAATGTTACACAAGCATTGGATTATCAATCCCATACTGCCTTTGTTGATCTTTACGGACAGGGAATTCCTTACGACCAACGGGACTTCAAAAACTCTGGAGCCAATAACTATGTTCTTAGCGAACCTTATATCTTAGATGGCATCGAAACTGGGTTTCAAGCTTTGCCTAAAGCTTATGCCGATCGCATTTTAGCTGCTCAAGCAGCACGTTATGAAGCGACAAAACAATTAACTGCTGTTACTGAAGACAACTTAGATCGCCCCCCATACTTTGTTTACAGCAGCTTGTTTGTCAACGGAGAACCTTGGGCAACCATCGCAGATACCAGAGAAAAACACAACGATTTGCGGTTCCTCAGTGCCAAAGCTGCGATCGGTTGGCATGTGCTTTACAATACTACTTATACTAGCCAGCTATTTGATTTTGTCCAAGCTAACCTTAAATCTAAAGACGGCTGGTACAACGGCTTTTATGAGTCTCTGCGTCAGCCGAATAAAACTCTTACTGCCAATAATAATGGTGTAATTCTAGAAAGCTTGCTGTATAAAAAGGTTGGACAACCACTCACCGTTTGGGCAGGAGTTAAAAATCAGAATTTAACCCAAAGGCCTATCAGAACACCGTAAGTTACAGCTAAGATTCTCAGATAGTAAAAAAACTGGCGTTGCATATCGAAAGAACTCTACCTATATAAACCTATTCATCACTCGATTCAGCAACGCCACCCTATGGCAAAAGTCTTTGAACGGATATTGAAACATCCGCAAACGCTAATGGTGTAACTGTTCCTTGGTTAATAGTATATTCTTCAATATACTTACCATTTTGAGGGTTTCTGAACACAATCATCTGTTTAGCAGATAAACTTAAAACCCAATATTCTTGAATTTCAGCCGTCGCATAAATCGCAGCCTTAATCTCTAAGTCCTTGTTTAAACTTGTGTTGGCAACTTCTACAATCCAGAAGATATCTTTAGGAGCAGGATGGCGATCGTTGTAGGATGATTCTGGAAGTCGAACAATTGCAATATCAGGTTCGGGTTCCGAGTCGGATAGTGTAATGGGCCCATTGAAGCGGACATCAGCTTTACCTGAGAGCAATTCTTCTAAATATTTTACACCTCGTTTTGCTGTGGTGTAATGAATTGGGGTTTCTGGACTGATCTCAAAAATTTCGCCTGCTAGCAATTCCAGATGACGACCACGCAGAATGCCCGCCTCAACCATGCGGTGATAGTCGTCTACAGACCATTTAGCCAGGGTTTTCATAGCAGACTGCTCACATTCTTGTGATAAACCTAGTTCAATTGTGGTCAATCAAAAAAATCATGCTTTAGATTCACGCTTTGCCCTAGCTGCCTGAAGTTTTTCCCAAGCCGCTTCAGTTCCAGGCTTTGGAGGCTTTAGGGCAATCCGGGCAATGAGATCACGATTTTTCTCTTCATAGTTCTTAAGGAAGCTCTTCAGCTTCCTTAAGAACTATTTGATACTCAGCTTCAACATCGGCACGATTTGTCTTGATGTAAGCTAGAGCAGCATTAATTTGTTCTTCTGTCAAATCGAACAAGCCTCGGATAAACTTCGGTGGATACTGTTCTTTTACGTAGTCCATCACGTCATACAAAGTGATGCGCGTTCCTGCGATCGTCAGTCCGCGTTCTGTGCGAATAATAGCTGCTTGTCCATTTGATGCCAGAGTCATATTTCAATGCTCCTCTAAAACTAACTCCATAGTACCCTATGAAAAAGTTATGAATTCGAGCGTCACTGAACAGCGCCTCATAGCGATCGCTTTATATTGAATCTGTTAAATCGAAGTCTTTAAATGAGTATGAGAAGAGGGGGCATTTAACCCCCTCACTTGTCTTGCAATTAAGAGTTACCGCCATACCAGAATGGTTGGTAAGAGTACTTTTGCTGATATCTAGATAGAACAGCAAAAACTATACCAAAAGATGATCATCCTTTAATTTTATCTGTCAGGAAATCAGGATAGCAGATTTCTGAGATTTGGCGGGATATTGAGTCAATAGTTACTGTGATTTTGACCCACTACCAACTGTTCTTGTTGAGTCTGCTGTTTCCATTTTAGAGCCTTCAGCATTGTCAACCTCAAGAGTTCGGAGCAATTCTCTAATTACATCTGTTGCTGGTCTTCCTGTCGAAGCACAGTAGGATTGAAGTTTCTTCATTTCCTCGGTTGTAAGATTTACTGTCAGTCGTTTAACAGCCCATTTTTTATTCATGATCCTCTTTTGTCTTTAATATGTTCCTTTTTGCCGAAATCACCAAGTCATTAGGATTTTTCCCGCAGTGCATAACCTACACTACAGACTGTATGAATCACACGCTTTTCTTTATTGTCTTTCAATTTTAATCGCAGATAACCAATATAAACGTCAAAAATATTAGAATTACCTATGAAGACATAACCCTAAACTTTCTCTCTTATTTGAATTTTTAGTAAACACTAGAGGCAGATGTGAGAAGAGATATTCTAAATAAGTTAAACTCTTTTGCTGTTAACTCACCGCTTCCTTTCCCGCGAAGAAGTTCACGGGTACGGCTATTTAAGCTTAAACCTTCAAATTGCAACAAATCCTCGTCTGTCTCTTGCTCTTGTGGGCGCTGGAGATGGGCCCGAATTCTAGCTAGTAGTTCCTAAATCCTAAAGGGCTTAACTATATAATCATCGGCTCCCGCATCTAAACCTGCGACGCCTAGATACAAAGCGGAGTAGCCAACGCTTTTTTCATGTCTGCGGGACTAATGCTAAATACTTGCGTTCTCTCATAGACTGATACTCCTAAATGTTGTACTTATTTCATTCATTTAAATTTTTCATATTTAGTTTTTAGAATTAGTTGCATCTTTAATATCATCTATCAATTGATCAATCCTCGCTTGAGTCGTATTCCAAGAACACATAAAACGTACTCCTCCCACACCAATAAATGTATAAAACTGCCAGTTCTTTGCTTTTAAGGCGTGAATGACTTGCTCAGGTAGTTTAACAAACACGGCGTTGGCTTCTCTAGGAAACATTAAGTCAACATTTTCTATATTCAATAGTTGATTTTCTAAGTATTCAGCACATTGATTGGCATGTCTGGCATTTTTTAACCAAGCACCAGTTTCCAATAAACCCAACCAGGGAGCAGAGATAAAGCGCATTTTTGAGGCTAGCTGACCTGCTTGTTTGCATCGATAATCAAAATCTTCTGCTAGCTCTTTGTTGAAGAAAATAATGGCTTCACCTAATGCCATTCCATTCTTTGTACCACAAAAGCACAACACATCCACTCCACTTTTCCAAGTAATTTCAGCAGGGCTTTTATTCATAGCAGCAACTGCATTTGCAAAACGAGCGCCATCCATGTGGATTTTTAAGTTATACTTTTTCGCAACTTCTTTAATTTTCAAAAGTTCTTCAATAGAATATAAAGTCCCTAATTCAGTTGATTCGGTGATACTAATAACTTTAGGTTTGGGATAATGAATGTCAGTACGTTTCGTGACTACTGCCTCTATAGCCTCTGATGTTAACTTACCGTTTTTACCTTGAGCAAGTAACAATTTCGAGCCATTAGATGCAAATTCAGGTGCGCCACATTCATCTGTTTCTATGTGAGATGTTTCATGGCAAATGACGCTATGATATGACTGACAAAGGGCTGCTAAAGATAAAGAATTTGCGGCTGTACCATTAAAGGTAAAAAATACTTCACAATCAATTTCAAAGAGTTCCCGAAAATAATCTGTGGCTTTTTGAGTCCATTCATCATTTCCATAGGCTGGAACACTACCTTGGTTTGCCCTAATCATATATTCCAAGGCTTCCGGACAAATCCCAGAGGAATTATCACTTGCAAACTGTTCTAATTGGCTACTCATAATGTCTACTTAAATTTTTATCAGTAATTCTTATAAGGTTAGTGAATAATTTTGATATTTGGCAACTCTAAGATTGACAGAAATGCTATCAACCTCTCAAATTATAGCAATTCTAATTTGAATAGTTATTGTTTAGAGATACGGCATTGCCCTATCCTTATGAATATGTTTATTCTTTTGTGGTTAATTATTTTTCTTGCCTAGAACGAAATAGCCCTACTGAATCTTTTGTGAACAAAAACTTCCGACTCAGTTATTTAAAATTTGTGAATCTAAACCTTTTAATTTTCACAACTTAAATATAATTGCTATCTCTTGCATCAACTTGCTTAATTATTTTTTGTTATTGTAGCTTTTATTTAAGTATTTATAACAACAATCAGCATATTTATTCTAAGTAGTTTACACTGTTGTATGTATAACTTTGCTAATGTCCACAAAAAACTGGAGTCTTAATTATTTATTTCTGAGACGTTAAATTACTATAGTGCCTTCGTCAAGCTTGCATTGAGGGTATTGTGAGACATTAAACATTGCAAAAAACTAAGTATTATGCTAAAAAAATAAATTTTATTAATTAAAATGATAACCATATACTTATAATGTAGCATACAATGCCCGACCATAACTATGACATCACTATTGGGCTATTTGTTATTTGTCATTAGCGAAGGACAAAGGACAAATGACCAATGACCAATGACCAATGACTAATAACTAATGACTGAACCATTGATTGAACTGAAAGGTGTTTCTAAGTCCTTTGGTAGCCATAAAGTTCTAGATAATGTAGACTTGACCATTTACCGGGGAGAAGCACTAGGGATTATTGGCCCATCAGGGACTGGTAAATCAACAATTTTACGGGTGATTGCGGGGTTACTTAGTCCCGATGAAGGAGAAATTTATGTGCAAGGAGTGCGGCGAGACGGTTTGATTGAGGATGGTGGCCAGCAGGTTGGCATTGGCATGGTGTTTCAGCAGGCGGCGCTATTTGATTCGCTGACGGTGGAGGAGAATGTGGGATTTTTACTTTATCAAAATTCAAAGCTACCGCGATCGCGCATCCAAGATTTGGTAAAAGAAAAACTGGAGATGGTAGGTTTGCCAGAAATAAGCCATCTCTACCCAGCCGAACTTTCCGGGGGAATGCGAAAACGGGTCAGTTTTGCCCGTGCGATTATGTCTAACCCCGATAATCCTTCAGAAGGGCCAGAAGTTCTACTATACGATGAACCAACAGCCGGACTTGATCCCATTGCCTCAACAGTAATCGAAGATTTAATCCGCTATTTGCAATGTTTACATGGAGTTTGTAGTACTTATGCTGTTGTTACCCACCAAGACAGCACTATGCGCCGTACAGCTGATAGACTTATATTTCTCTATGAAGGTAGAGTGCAGTGGCAGGGTACAGTTAGTGAAACATACAACACAGAAGATCCTTTAATTAAACAATTTCTCAGTGGAAGTGTGCAAGGGCCGATTCAAGTCGTCGGTTAGAAAGTGAGGAGTTAAGAATCAGGAGCGATTAAATTCAACTCCTAACTCTCAACTGCTAACTCATAACTCATAACTAATTATTGAGTGGAGGAAAAAAATGCGAGGTCTTATGACAAACCTCTTCTCTTCGAGAGGCTTCGCCAACGCGTCTGGGCGAACATTTAGAGAAGGCTCTGTGGGATTGTTACTCCTGCTAGGATTAGGGGTATTTGGGTTATTCTTTCTGTGGTTAAATAGATTCACTCCTTCAGGGCGGTCATACAAAGTTATTGTAGAATTTGCTAACGCTGGCGGAATGCAAAAGGGAGCAGCAGTTCGCTATCGTGGTGTTAAGGTAGGAACTATTTCCCAGGTTCGACCAAGAGCAAATGCTATTGATGTAGAGATTGAAATTGGCCAACCTGACCTAATTCTCCCCCGGAATGTAGTAGTAGAAGCTAATCAAAGCGGATTAATTAGCGAAAGTATTATCGACATCACACCAAAAGCAACGTTACCTACTGGGGTTGTAATTGCTAAACCCCTAGATAAAAATTGCGATCAGAGCCTGATAATTTGTAATGGCTCTCGCTTAAAAGGTCAGGTTGGCATCAGTGTTGATGAATTAATTCGTAGTTCAACTGAGCTAGCTGCTGCATACAATAGCCCCCAATTTTATAGAAATGTCAATAGGGTTCTAGAAACTACCACAAGCGCAGCAACTAGTTTTACTGGGCTGAGTCAAGATTTACAAGGTTTGACCAAAAACTTGCGACAACAACTTAACACCTTTTCAGCCACTGCTAATTCAGTGCAACAAGCGACAAACCAACTGAGTGCATCTTCGAGTCAAACAATAAATAAATTCGGTGCAACTGCAACTCAAGCAAATCGTTTGCTGAACAATTTGGATAATTTATTGACAACAAATCGTTCTTCGCTGGTTGGCGCTTTGAACAATATCACCGAAACCAGCAACCAACTACGTGTTACAGTCAGTAGCCTATCACCAGTTGTGAATCGATTCACTCAAGGACAATTAATCAACAATTTAGAAACTCTTTCAGCAAATGCAGCGCAAGCCTCAGCTAATTTACGTGATGCTTCAAAAACCTTAAATGATCCAAAGAATACCGTGCTGCTACAACAAACTTTAGATTCAGCACGAGTAACCTTTGAAAATAGCCAAAAAATTACATCTGATTTAGATGAGTTGACAGGTGATCCTACTTTCCGACAAAATTTGCGGCAATTGGTGAATGGTCTAAGTAGTTTGGTATCTTCTACACAACAGATGCAGCAACAAGTTCAAGTTGCTACTAATCTAGATTCGGTAAAAACTGCTGTGAGCAAACCAAAGAATCTAATTCCTACCCCAGCACCAACTCAAGAGGCGATGTCTAATGATAAGTCTCTACCCGTCTACGTAATTAATCCTCCACCTGCTAATTTTGGAAGTGCCGACATCAACCCTGAACCAATCCCAACCCCCAGTCCGTCTATTTCTAACTCATCCCAAGAAGACCTGTTAAAGCAGCTGCGGGAGTATGGTAAGCAACGGGAGCAATTGGATACGGGAAAATAGGCAAATTGTTTAGATTCAATAGCTATTCACTCACCCACCACAAGACCAGCAACTATCAAGCGCCATACTTGGGCAAAATCCGTGTCGATGTTTGGATCGCTCCATTCGGGTGCGTGAGCTGGATGATGAAATCGAACCATCGCTTGAAAGACTGCCTTCGCTGCTACCTGCGGATCTGTTACCCTAAACTCGTTACTGGAAATACCGCTCTCGACGATCGCAGCAACTTGGCTTACTAGTTCAGCAATGTGAGCTTGAACCACCCCTCGCGCCTCTTGAGCGATCGCAGAATAGGTTGCAAACAACTCTGGCTCGTTCAGGACTTTTTGACGTTTCAGAGTCATGAGTTGTTCAAACCATCGATGCAACCGTTCAACGGCAGAACCCTGTTCTTCGGCGATCGTTGCTAGCGGTGTAGAAACCCGATGCAGCCACCGTTCTGCTACCGCATCGCGCAAGGCAGCCTTGCTGGGAAAATGCCGATAAATCGTGCCGTGGCTCACCTCTAAAAAGCGAGCCACATCGACGACTGTTGCCTTTGCCAGACCGTAACGACGCAAAACCTCTTCGGCAGCGTCGAGAATCCGCTCCGGTGTCAAAGCTGAATCATTCATCTCTTTTCACTATCCAACATCCTCATTTGATCTGGAGTATAGCGATCGCCAGCCACGGCATCCAGTGGCACTGCTGCCTCAATCCGGGCGAGATCATCCTGACTTAAGTGTAGATCCAGCGCACCCAGTGCTTCATCCAAGCGATCGCGACGCCGTGCGCCAATCAGTGGCACAATGTCGTTCCCCCTTGACAACACCCAAGCAATTGCCACTTGAGCAACCGTCGCACTATGTTCTTGGGCAATCACGCGAAGGGCTTCGACTAGCAACAAATTGCGATCCAGATTCTCTCCAGAGAAGCGTGGTAGATGTCCGCGAAAGTCTTGCGCTTGCTCAGAGCGTTGTTTCGACCAGTGACCGCTCAATAAGCCCCGTGAAAGGACTCCATAAGCGGTAACAGCAATGCCCAATTCCCGCACAGTTGGGAGAATTTTATCCTCAATGCCACGAGTCAGAAGCGAATATTCGATCTGAAGACAGGTAATGGGATGAATCGCATGAGCACGCCGAATTGTATCTGCACCTACTTCAGATAAACCAATGTGGCGAACATATCCAGCTTTCACCATTTCGCTAATCGCCCCAACGGTGTCTTCAATGGGGACTGTCGGATCGAGCCGAGCTGGCTGGTAAAGGTCAATGTAATCGGTTCCCAGTCGTTTTAATGTATAGGCAAGTGAAGTCTTTACGGCTTCAGGACGACCATCGAAGCCAATAAAGTTGCCGTCAGGCGATCGCAGCGCCCCGAATTTAACAGCAATGAAAACATCTTCCCGCCGCCGTCCTGCTAGGGCTTCGTGTAGCAATAGTTCATTGTGCCCCATGCCGTAAAAGTCGCCTGTATCTAATAAGGTAATGCCTGCATCAAGTGCTGCATGAATCGTTGCAATACTTTCCTTGCGATCGGCTGGGCCATAAGCATCAGACATGCCCATACAGCCAAGCCCAAGTGCCGATATTGTTGAACCGTTTTTTCCCAGTTGACGTGACAACATAGTAAATTCTCCATTGTGCTGATACAACTATGATACTATTCAAATAACAAAAATCAATATTTGTCATTTGATATTTGTTAGTAGTATCCAAGATGGTGAGCATCTGTTAAAGGAGAAATCGTAGACATAAAGGAGCTTGCCGCAGGCTACCACAGAGCACAGAGAACCCAGTGCGCCCTTGCGGTTCCCCGACTTGTACCCCTACGGGGAAGCAAGCTACGCCTTTGGCGTTCCCGCTCTTTAGCAACTGGCGCAACACGGAGATAAGAGTTTAAGAGGTATTTTGTGTAAGTCCTGTCTAATTTGAGTCTTGCATTTTGTACATTATTTACTTGCAGACTGCCATAAGTTAGCCTTTGAGATATTTTTGAAACAATGTTATCGTGATCTGCGCGATTGTCAGTTGTTATTTTTTGGTCAGATCAGGGAATTCTATTAATACGATTCAGTAATTCGTACAAGCGTTGACCAGAGAAAGACTTTCCGTAGGGTAGCAACTGGGAGAGAGTTGTTGTAGGTTTACTTGAACTGTGTTGTAAAAATATTTTATGTTTTGAGGCTCGGTTTATGGATAAATCAATTATTCAGTTGGTTGACGAATTACCGACTGACAATATCACTGTCAAAGTTTTAAAAGCTCTTGATTATGTAGCACCAGGTGAGTGGAGCAATTTGACGGGAATTGAGAATAATATTCGCAGCATTACAGGAGTTAGCGATGCTAAGGTAATTCAGAAAATCCGCGATCGCGCTGTTGTTTTATACGAAGATCCTCAACAAGGCTACCAGTTTGCAATCAAACTTTATCAAACAATTGATAAGACAGACACAGCTATGGCAACGGCGGCTTTAGCGAATAAAGTTAGTGAAAAAATTGGCTTTCTCTCTTTTTTAGGCAAAATTACTCCGAAAGCTGACGTAACTCAATCCATCGATTTACTACTGAAAATCACCGTCGAAATCATCGCCTTTTGCAAACTAAATGGCATTCCTCAACCGAATCCCCAAGAGTTTGCTAATTCCCTCGCTAACAACTATCAAAATGCATCCTTAATGCGGATGATAGCTTTAATTTGTATAGACGGAATTCTACCACTAGGCCCCGATTTTCTAGGCAAAATTCATGGAGTTATTAGTGGTGCTGATACTGGTGCAATAACTCAAAATCCGGTTTTTTTAGCTATCAATAACTTTTTACCAGGTAGTAACCCCTCTGATAAAATCAACTTTATCAGTCAAGGTTTCAATTCTGTGCAAAGTTGGATGAATAACTTAGTATCCAAAACAGGTATAACCCCGCAATCAATTTCTAGTCATTTGGGTAATTTTATTCAAATTGCTGATGATAATTTAGATTTTGTAGCAGCATTTTTAGATCAAACTACCAATTATTACGAACATACAGGAATTCAAACTGTCGCTCGCAGCTTGATTTTGCAAGCTTATACTTTAGTCCAAGAGGAAATAAAACAAGAGGAACAAAAGCCTATCCAAGATGTTTCATCTGCTGTTAAGTCAGATAAAAATCAGTATGAACTCAGCAAAACAGTAGAAGTATGGGATAGTGAGCAAGAAGATTGGTATCAGGGAACAATTGAGAAAATCCAAGATGACCAATTCTTTATTCATTACCTTGGTTACGGTTCATCTTATGACGAGTGGGTAGGCGAAGATGACATTCGGACTCGCGATCTTCGCTCTACAGATGACAATGGATATGCAGTGGGTCAAAAGGTAAAATGTTGGGATGATGACCAAGAGGCTTGGTATTCCGCAACGATTGAGCAAATCCAAAATCAGCAATACTTTGTTCATTACATTGGTTATGACTCATCCTATGATGAGTGGGTTGATAGTGACGAAATTTCCTAACTTTTGAATTAGCACAGGGTCGGCAAAAGCAATATCTCCGGTAGGCTATTTAGTGTCGCGCCCTGTGTTATAGTAATTTTAAAAAATCATAATTAACCTCTAGAGAATCAAAGTCTTTTCAATTACGAATTACGAATTACGAATTACAAATTATATACTTGCGCTACGATATCCCCTATTGCCTTTGTGCAATGTATGTGAGGAGTAGTACAGGTCAAAAACATGAAAAAAGAATTTAATACACAGAGTGCAGAGAATCTGGTGGCGATCGCAGATCAATTCGCTGGGCTAGGGAAGGTTACAAGCGTTAAAGCTTTTGGAAGTGGTAATATAAATGACACCTTCTTAGTAGATATAGATTCTTCAGAAGAGCAATATTTTGTTTTGCAACGCATCAATACACAGGTATTCCGGCAGCCACAACTGATTATGCAGAATATGCGTACCTTCACTGAGCATGTTCGCAAACGGTTACAGCATACGCCTCTAAATCGTCGCTGGGAAGTGCCACGCGTACTATTAACTAAGGATTCTCTAGACTACTGTAGGGATGCAGATGGCTCTTTTTGGCGGGCAATCAGCTTTATTGAAGGCTCTCAGTCTTTCGATACTATGGGCGATCGCTCACACGCGAAAGAAATCGGTTATGCCTTGGGGATGTTCCACAATTTGATCAGCGATTTGCCACCAGAAAAACTCGCCGATACCCTTCAAGGATTCCATATTACACCGCTTTATCTCCAGCATTACGAAGAAGTGTTGGCGAAAACTAGTGCGTGTCAATCTTCGGAAGTTAATTATTGCTTGCAGTTTGTTAGCGATCGCCAAACCTTTGCACATATCCTAGAAGATGCCAAAGTTGAAGGCAAGCTACCCTTACGGCTGATGCACGGCGATCCAAAAATCAATAACGTGATGTTTGATACTGCTACCTTACAAGCCGTCAGCGTCATTGACCTAGACACTGTTAAACCTGGTCTGGTACATTACGATATTGGTGATTGCTTGCGATCGGGTTGCAATCCGGCTGGAGAAGAAACCGAAAATTGGGACAGTGTTTATTTCGATACCGACTTGTGTCAGGGAATCTTACAAGGTTATCTCTCGGTAGCAAAGGCATTTCTGACTGAGAATGACTATACATATATATACGATGCAATTCGTCTGATTGCCTTTGAACTAGGATTGAGGTTTTTTGCTGATTATTTAGCAGGGAATGTCTATTTTAAAGTTAAGCATCCAGAGCATAATCTTGCCAGAGCGATCGTCCAGTTTAAACTTACCGAAAGTATTGAATCACAAGAAACGCAGATTTGCAATATTATTAAAGACATGAAATGAGCGAACAGACATTTTCCCTGCAACCCTTTTCTTCTACAAAATCCCTACCTAATTTTAAAATTGTAGGTAATATTGCCAGAAATGGTAATCAACTTGCCATCCGCTATATGCTTGAGGGCGATTTAAAAGAAATCGTAATTCCTCCACCATTAAACACACCATCACGCAAGCATGAACTTTGGGAAGAAACCTGCTTCGAGTTCTTTCTTGGCATCAAGAATTTTGCACAGTATTGGGAATTTAACCTCTCTCTCGCCGGACACTGGAATGTTTATCGCTTTGATGGATATCGTCAAGGAATGCAAGAAGAAACAGCTTTTGAAAATCTACCGTTTAATGTTCAAAATCAAGCCGATGGTTTAATACTTGTGTTGGATATAGATTTGGATAAAATCATCTCGGCAGAACAAGCTATTGAAGTTGGCATTACTACCGTTATTAAAGATAGAAATGGTGAGGTGACTTACTGGGCTTTAACTCATCAAGGCGCGGAGCCTGACTTTCATTTACGAGATAGTTTCATCCTTGAGTTGTGAGATTTGGTTACTGCTACCAATTACCATAACGACAAGGCGGTAAAGTCACCCATTTGGATGATAAACAATTCAACCATTTGAATGAGTCAGTTGTATGAGGTTAATTTCTATAACTAAGGGAAAGATATTACTAGAAACTATTGATTCTACTTCCTCTAGTTAAGGAGTATGTTATGAAATTAACAACATTGATAAATTCTACAGTTATTATTGCCTTCCTTGCCCTCACATCTGGTATTGCTAGCGCTCAAACAACCACAAATAAAAACTATATGAGTGCTGATGCAATTAGTGAGAAATCAATAAATACAGCAGTTAATGCTGATGCATTAGGTAGTAATTCTACCAATATCAGCTATATTAAACCCTTTAATCTTGTTAATCTTGCTTACCAAGGTGGTTTCAAGCAGCAAGGAGTTCCTAGTGGAGGAAGTTTTATTTTTGAAGTACAGCGCGGAAATATTACTCCCGAATCTTTAATCAAGACTGCGATCAATGCTCACAGACTACCAGCACAACTTTTAAACAATAAAGATTACATAAGCGGTGTTAGTTCACAATTGGGGATATTAACCGGAATAAATTATCCTGTATAAGTACAGGTTTGTCTATAGCTATCTAATTGGATGAAATACAAGTTTACCTTTCTTTGTCCACTTCTATGCAAGCTGAAATAACGTCTATATCTTTAAGGTATGGGATTTTTAGATTAGGTTTTTTAGTTATATTCTATTAAATTAAGAATATAACGTGTCTACTATCTAAAATCGAATTATATATCAATACGCTTGGGTTAAGAAGAATCGTAGGTTGGGTTGAACTTTAGTGTTACTTAACAATTACAAGACTTTTAGATGTTGGGTTTTGTCCCTCAACCCAACCTACCAGCGCAGCAAGCTTAATTTGTTGGGTTGAGTCATCAGAGAATATTTTTTTGTTGGTGGATTTTTTAGATTGTTGGAACCCAATATTTTAGGCTTGCCGCGCTACTACATTAGTTTTATTTTTTAGCCTTAACTGAACCGTATTGAATTATATATGTTACTTAACTGTTGAATAACAGCGATCGCAAAGAGTAAGTAAGCATGAATAAACCTAACTAATTGAAGAACCCGTTAAAGCGATTGCAGTCCCACAAAATTCATACTAATAAGAAGAAATTATATGATACCGACCATCATTGTTCACGGTGGGGCAAAAACTATCACAGATGATAAAGTTGCAGCCAACAATGCAGGCTGTACAGCAGCAGAAGCTGGTTGGGCAGTGCTAATCAGTGGAGGTACAGCCGCAGAAGCTGTTGAAGCAGCTATTCGAGTTCTAGAAGCTGACCAGACATTTAACGCTGGTCTTGGTGCAACTCTCAACAGCGACGGAGAGGTGGAGTTAGACGCGGCGATCATGGAAGGCTCATTAAGTTGGGGAGCGATCGCAGCAGCTCAAGGCATCCGTCATCCCATTTCAGTGGCACGGAAGGTTATGGATGACAAACCCAGGCTACAGTAGGGAGTAATACCAATCCACAATTCGCAATGACGCTCCTACGGACGCTCGTTCCGACGTTCGTTCCTCACTAACGCTGCGCTATCGCTAACGCTAACGCAATTAAAAAAATTAAATACAGCAATGCTTTCAAGGTTTGCATCTGTATCAGATTTTTCGTGAAATGGTATAAGGGCTTGTACTAAGCGTATCGCTAAAGCGAAAGCTCCGCTAACGCATAGCGTCTCGCAGAAAAGCCGAAGTAGTAGGGAGTAGGGAATCAGCCTTTTCGAGTTGAGGGCGAGTTATTTTAAAAATAAAATAGGAGTCCTATACCAATTCGTAATGGGCTACGCTAAGGTAATGCGTAGTTAATGAAGCTAAATTACATCTGAGTTTTCAAGTTTGAATACATAGCCTTGTTTTTCCAAGTTCGTGTTATATAATCTTTGCCAAATTATCCATAATAAAAGAACCCCACCCCCAACCCCTCCCCGCCTGCGGAGAGGGTAGACAAAGCATAGCTTTGGCGGGGTGGGCTTGAGCGTATTATGCTTAATTGCCCGAACATCATATTGGAAACTTATTTAATATAAACAAACGCATCCCTTTATGGATGCGGTTTCTCGGAGGATTAGATGTCAAAATACGACTTTCATTATTTTCAAGGGAGTACTCTTTCTGATCTGTTTGCTCAAGATATCACAGATGGATCTTATGGGTTTATTTTAAATTACCCTGCAACTGCTAGTTGGGCTGCTTATCCCAACCGGAACAAATATTTTATTCAAGATGGTAGTAGTGAAGCCACTAAAACCTCCTTTGACAAGATTTGTCAGAAGGAACCTTGGAAGATTCTGGCTGTATTAGGCGATCGCATTCCCGGAATTGTGATTATTCCACCACCAATATCGCTAATTGGCTACTGGCAAGAGCATTTCGGCTTCAGCCACTCCAATACATCGATGATGAATTGCTCGACTTATCTAGATGATCTCAGCCACAGCGAACGCTTTGACAAACTGATTAGTCTATTTCCCTTTGATCGCCTCAAACCTGAAAAACACGCTGTTGATCCAGACACTCATTACCGCTTACTCAGCAAAGTAACCCTAGCCGAATTGGGAGTGCAATGCCCAAAATACAAGAGCTACAATCTACACCAAGTTAATCTTGAAGACATTCAATTACCAGAATTTCCCTACTTAATTAAAACGTCCCACGGACTTTCAGGAGAAGGCACTTATATCATCAAAAGTCCCAGCGATTTGAACTATTGTCTTGAAGAGATTAGGAAATATCTGAATATTAAGTTGCTCGATACGATTATTGTTTCGGAGTTCGTCAAGAATGAAGTGCAGAATTACTGTGTACAGTTCTATGTCAACAAACTAGGAGAGATAACCCTTATCGGCACTACCAGTCAACTCGTCACTCCAGAAGGCAACTACTTAGGCGGACTGATTGACTACTGCAACACTGACATGAGCAAGTTCTTTGAGATGATTGCTAACGTTGGTCAGTATGCTCACAAACAGGGTTATTTCGGCGTGATTGGCTTTGATGTGCTGGAAGACAAAGACGGACAATTGTATGCGATCGATGCCAATTTCCGAGTTAATGGCTCCACTCCGTTGTGCTTACAGCGTAATACCCTAATGAGATTGGGAAAAGGAGTAGCTAAATATTCCAGTGACTACCGCATGGAAGGAACATTAGACTCAATTTTAGCCACCTTAAAACCAGAACTAGATCGCAAGGATTTAATCATTTTGTCGGCTTTAGAGAAAATTAAATACGGAAAAATCAACACTGATATTTATGCGATCGTTACTGGAGAAAATATCGAGGAAATGCAGCATATCGAGCGTAAATTACAGAATAAAGGTTTACAATGGCTCCCTTAAACAGCACTACTAAGGTGAAAAAACAGAATTATTTGAAATCAAAACTGTCTGCTACATTGGCAAAGGCATTAAGCTAACTTGATGTAATTTTTGTTTTTGACATGTTATAAACTTTTTTTACTTTTAACAAGCTAAAAAAAGATTAACTATTGGGACTTACGCAAAAGTACACGCTGTAGGGGAGGGGCAATACGCATTAGACCTGCCTTGAAAATAGGGACTGGAGATTGGGGAATGGGGACTGGGGAAGAAATATTTTCATTCCTTCGTTGTGAACCGTGTTCATGGAGTCTCTTGCATAAGTCGAATAGACCCCCCTTAATCCCCCTTTATAAAGGAGGAAAACTTGAAATCTTGCCCCCTCCCATTCACAAGGGGAGGGTTGGGGAGGGGTGATTCAAGGATTTTTGCATTTCCTCATACCTGGCACATTAATCTTGAGCGTCTTCAGCCATTTTTGGAATTACTTCAAACTTACCCAAAACAACGATTTACGGTTGAATTTCGTCACACAAGCTGGTTGGTTCCCCAAGTTTACAAACTACTAGAAAGTGCAGGTGTAGCCCTTTGCTTACCTGTAAGCCCAACAGTTCCTCTTGATGTGTGTTTGACTACTCATTGGACATATATCCGTATGCATAGTGGGCAATGAGATATTGGCTATAGCGATGAAGAGTTATCTACATGGGGCGAGCGTATTCATTCATTTCTGAGGCAGGGGATTAACGTTTATGTATACTTTAATAACGACCCCAACGGACATGCTATTCGTGATGCTAAGAAATTGTATATTTTGCTGGGATATTGTTGAAATAAGTTTTGCTCTGAACTTAATGAGGCAGGTAATAAAAGGCAAACCCTGCCCCTATTAATAGTTAACAACTTATTCTTTTACTTCAATCAGATCGGTTGACGGTCTAATGGGAAACAGGACTCGCATTAGCTGACTCAGTGGTACTGAGCGCGGTTCTTGAACAAAAGCCAAAAACACAAGTGCAGCTATTCGTAATAAGCCTGAGAGAACAAACAGCCCCAGCAAACCTTCGATAAAAGGTAGAGTTGTTAGAAAGCTACCAACAGTGATACCCATTGCTCCAGTTATACCAGCAACTGCACCTGCGATCGCAAAATAACTCGACTGATGACGCATCGGTGATATTTCCATCATCAGATTGTTGGTACACAAATCAATTGCCGCCCACGTCCCACCAGTTAGTATATGTAATAAAGGTAGCCAGATCCAAAAAGAAATTTGATCGCTTCCGACTCCTAGCCACAGCAGAGGTGTTACCGCCACCAAGATTCCCACCAATAGCAGTAGCGGACGATTCCCAATTCGGTCAGCCAGTTTCCCGCACAAAAGCAGCATTAACATGTTCGCACCAGTTCCTAAACCGTGATAAATCGTTACCACACTAATATCTATATCCAGGTTATCTAGCATATAGAGGTTAAAGAAGGGAGCGCTGATGTTAACAGCAAAGCACCAAACACTCAAGTAAAGTACAAACTTGCAAAAATTAGCATCTTTGAGAAAGCTAAAATCTATACCATGAGATTGGGGTTGGGATGTATCTGAACCTGTGGCTGTTAAAAGCTGCGGGTTTACATCAGTCATCCAGAACTGACACATTTGACTGATTAGCCCTAGTAAAATTCCTAGAACCAACATTGCACCATAGCCTTGAACTGTTCCACCAGGCCAAACCGATACTGCTAAACCTAGCAAAGGCACACCAACAAGGTTAGTTAAGCCGACAAGACTATTGCGAAAGCCGAAATATCGCCCCCGCAACCGTTGAGGTACTAACACAGCTGACCACCCAAGCCAAGGCGCACGACCGAAAGCTTCAATAATATTACTTAGCAAGATAATTGCCAAAGTCAACTGCACTACTTGGTATCCAGCCAGATGAGATGAAGTAACCAAGACAATCGCCGGTAGAAGAATCAACCACACCAACCGCGATGGAATGAAAATACACAGAAAATACCAGCGAAAGCTGGTACTTCGGTTTACCAAATATGCTCCCAGTGGTTGCAGCAGATTTACCATCTGAGGGATAGCCGCCAGCAGACCAATTTGTACTGGCCCAGCACCTAACTCTAGCAAGAAATTACTGAGCAACGCGCCGCCGATGACACTATAAAAAATCGTAGCAAATACACTCTCATAAGTTAGCGCTTTAAGGCTTTTGCGAATTTCTAGCTTAGAAATTTTCAAAAACAGTTTCGGAGTTGGAAAAAGTACCGTCTCTGTTAATGCCCTATCTTCTGAGACTTCTTGAATGGGGACAGGGGGAAGAGAGCTAGCTTCTACTGAAATGTCATCTTCTTGAGACTGAACCATATTATCTGATCAATATTTAAAGAGTTAAATTGTTATAACTACTATTAGCCACAATTAGTAAAACTTATATAATATTTCATCAATAAGCTTTAACGTATTGCAATCCCTTGCCTGGGCAAAAGACTAGAGTGTGTTTTCAAACTACTCGTTTGCCTTCTAAATTTTTAAATGCCCATAAATCCACGCCACTTGCTGGGGAAACCGCAAGATAGCACTGAGTTTCCTTAAAAAAGCTTCATTGGAGTCTCTTAAAGTCCCCCAATTTATCGGGGGTTTAGGGGATCTAAGAATTCAAAAACGCGCCCTAGTTCATAGTAAGTATTGACTATAGGCTGCTTTTGAAGAAAAACAGGCGTCATATAGCAGCACTCAGGCTTCTAATAAAAAAAGCCAATTAATTGACATAAATTTAATTTTATGTATACAGATTTCGCTAAAAGCTTCCTTCTTATATATATATTTTTAGCAGTTAATTAATATTTTGTGGGGATAGAATAATCGATACTCGCTAAATTCACTCTTAAGAATTAATACCTTTGTAAAGGTAACTTAAAATTTAGCTGGCACTAGTACACATAGACAGAAATAATACTGAATTTATATAATCAATAGTTAGGATCGGGGGTTAAATTGAACTTCTATGAGTAATTTTACTAGATGACATGGAGATAGGATTTCCACCCCAACGCTGTTTGTTTATTCAACCTGTTAACAGCGATACTAAATAACTAATATGTAACCAATTGTATAAGCCTTGAGGAAATTATTTACTAGAAATTTCTATCGTGAGGTATCATTGCTCATCTTACAGAATGTGCAAGGATGGGCTATGCGCCGCCGGAGGCGATCGCAACATCAATAAAAAACTTTTTTATGGCACAGACGGAAATTAACGATATATCGACAGATAGCTCCTTAGTCGATCCAGAAAAAGACTTACTAGGACATGCAAACTTTGCCAAGTATCTAGCGGAAAGTATTTGCAGAATGACCTATCCTGAAGGTTTCGTTATTGCAGTTTACGGTTCTTGGAACTCTGGCAAATCTACATTATTAAACTTTGTAGTTCACTATCTTCAACAAAAGCCAGAGAAGGAGAAACCAATCATCGTTCCTTTTAATCCTTGGTTATTCTCTGGACACCAAAATATTACAAGGCGCTTTTTTGACCAATTAAAAAACGCTTTAAGCCAACAGTCATCTGTACCAAAAAGTTTGAGGGAGAGAGTAGCCGATTTTGCCGCCGTTATTTCAGACATTCCTCTACCTTATGCTCAAACTGGCAAGGCATTAGCAGCATTATTGGACGATAAGGATAAAGAAGCTGGCGAATTAAAAGAAGAAGTAGAAGACACCTTAGCACAGCAGCAACGGCGAATAGTCGTAACAATAGACGATATTGATCGGTTGTCTGCGGAAGATATCAAGCAGTTATTTCGTATTATTAAAGCAATGCGAAATTTTACTAATCTTGTCTATCTTCTTGTTTTTAATAAAGAAGTTGTAATGAGAACAATTGCAGATACTAAAGAAATATCTGAAGAAGCATACTTAGAACAGATTATTCAAGTTAGTTTTGAGTTACCTAATCCTGATAAAACTTCACTTCGTCGGCTGCTTTTTGAAAAACTAGATAATATATTTTCTCAAACACCAAAACAAAAAATAAACCAAACTCGCTGGGGTGATATTTACTTTCAAGGAATAGAACACTTTATTACTAACATCCGCGATATTACTCGTTTTATTAATACTTTAACAGTGACCTATCCAGCAGTAAAAGATGAAGTAAATCCTGTTGATTTCCTTGCTATTGAGTCTTTGCGAGTCTTTTGCCCAAAAATTTATAGTACAATCCATCAAAATCCTCATATTTTTGTAGGAGAGGTAAACTTTTCGATAGACGAACTCAAAAATCTTCTGAATACCTGGATTGCTCAACTGCGAGATGAAGACAAGCAGCCTATTAAAAACCTGCTAATGCACCTTTTTCCTAAGTTGAAATTCATTTTGGGTAATACTTCTTTAGATGAAAAGCAAGAGTTAGAATGGCGCGAACAGCTACGTATATGTAGTTTAGAAATATTTCCTATTTACTTTCGTCTGTCGTTATCAGCAGGTGAATTGTCTAATATTCAGATAAAAATTATCCTTGGTTTGGTTGAAAATACAGAGAAGTTTAGAAGTTATTTGATAGAACTTACTAGACAAAAACTTCCAAACGGCACAACGCAAGCCAGAGTGTTTATAGAACAGCTAGAAAATTCCACTGAAGAAATTCCTGTAAATTACATCCCTTCAGTTGTAGAAGCTTTGTTTGATGTCAGTGAGCAATTATTATCTCAAGATGATGAATCTCATAGCATTCTTGCTTTTAGCAATGAAGTTATTATTAGTCGTTGTATCTCACAACTCTTGCGTCAAATTAATGAAACATCACGGTTTGAGTTGCTAAAAAAATTAATTACCCAAGGAAAAGCCTTACCAATAATTAATCATGAAATTGCAATATTAAAAGAGCAACAAAGTCAATATGGTACAGATAAATCTAACTATGATGAAAAATGGCTTGTGAATGCACAGCATCTCAAAAAACTGGAAGAAATGACTGCCAGCATAGAGGTAAAAACTGATACTAACTATAAATAATTTTAAGAAGAATTCAGAATTCAGAAGTCAGAATTCAGGAGCCAGAATAAAGACGCTACTCGAAAATACTCGCTACCGCTCCGCTATCGATGACTTGTTAACGCTACGCTATCAGTCGGAGATTCAGACCTGCGACTAATTGAAAACCACCAAATCTACGATTTTATGGGGGTTTTAAACCCGGTAATTCAGACGCTTTTTCGGTTAAAATTCATTCTGAATTCTGACTCCTGACTCCTGAATTCTGTTTGAGAAAAACACTACTACTAGATATATAAATATTCTATAACCTACGAAAGATTTAGATATCTTCAGCACTTTCTAATATCGGGGAATATACTTTAATCCCCCCATTGCACTCATGGAATCGTATGACGTTGTAATTATTGGCGCTGGTCATAATGGCTTAGTTTGTGCTGGCTACCTTTTGAAAGCTGGTTACAGCGTCCTATTATTAGAAGGGCGATCGCTTTATTATGCTTAATTAATTATAAGAATCGTATTTGATTTTTGAAATTATCTCCGTGAGCGGGGAGTGGGGAGTAGGGAATAGGGAATTATGCTTTTAATTTGTACCGAGCTTTTTCATAAATCAAACATTAGTCCTATATATTTAATCCTGTTGAATTAGATTCAATACAGTTCACTTAAGCAATTTTTTCTCTCTCTTTCTTCTCTCTGCATCCTCTGTGCCTTAGCGGTAGCCTGCGGCAAGCCGTACCCTTCGGGAAGCAAGCTACGCGTAGCGTCTCGTAGAGAAGCGTCTACGTTAAAAAATTGACTTGGATAACAAAGTTTTAACCTTAACTGAACCGTATTGGAATTAGATTAAGGTTATATTTTTATAGAAAGCTTTGTTTATTTCTAAAGAATGATTTATTGCTAAAAACTTTATTGTAAAGTAATATTACGTAAATTAATTTGCTTTGAGTTTAACTAAAACTATGCTTATTAGTGCAAAATCAATCATTTAAGCAAAAGCAATTTATTACAGAAGCTAGAAATAATTGATTTAAAATTCAAAGTTGTTTCATTATTTTTAAATTCCAAACTCCCTAAAGTTATGAGAAGTATGGAAGAAGCTTATATTCTCTCAGCAGTACGCACGCGACTTAGTAAATTTGGAGATGTCTTAGCAGATTTGTCTTCAGTAGTTATTGAACGATGCGTTAAACCAGTTTTTTGCTTGTCTACCTGTGACAGGGGATTGGGAAACAATTCTTTTAATCCCGAATCCCTATCTTTTTAAGGAGTAAGATTTATGAAATTAAAGCCAATCAATCAGCAGGTTGTTTCGGTCGTTGGAGCTTCCAGTGGTATCGGACGGATCGCAGCTCTTGAGTTTGCTAGACGTGGGGCAAAAGTGGTAGTTTCCGCTCGTGGTGAGTCAAAGCTAAAGTCTTTGGTGGAAGAGATTCGCAGCTTTGGCGGCGAGGCAACTTATTGCGTGGCTGATGTAGAAGTATTTGAGCAAGTTAAGGCGATCGCAGATAAAACTGTGGAAGTCTACGGGCGACTCGATACATGGGTACATGTCCCCGCTATTGGCATCTTTGCAACTTTCGACAATACAACACCAGAAGAGTTTAAGCATGTTATTGATGTCGATCTTATGGGACAGGTGTATGGTGCAATGGCGGCCCTACCCCATCTAAAGCGTGAGGGAAGGGGAGCATTGATCCATGTCTCTTCAATGGAAGGTAGGCGATCGCTCCCTTACCAAAGTGCTTACTCGTCAGCCAAGCATGGGGTCGAGGGCTTTATTGAAGCGATGCGTGTTGAGTTGCAACATGAAAAATGGCCTATCAGCGTCACAAGTGTGAAGCCAGCAGTGATCAACACCCCCTTCTGGAACAATGGCCGGACGAAATTAGGCGTAAAGCCTGCCGGGATACCACCTTACTACGAGCCTAAGCTTGTAGCTGATGCTATCCTCTATACAGCCGAACATCCAACTCGTGACTACTTGGTTGGGGATGTAGCTAAAATATTAGATTTGGTACAGCGCATTTCCCCATCATTAGTAGATTCACTGTTATTGCTCGTCGGCTTCAAGTTACAGCATAGTTCCGAGCCGAAGTCTGAAGATGCACCAAATAATTTTTATCAACCTGTTGCTGAAGACGACAGAGTTAACGGAGATTATGGTCACTTAGTTATACCTAGTCTTTCCGACTGGCTAGAAAAAAATCCGTTTCTTCAGTGGGGTGCGATCGCTGGTACAGCAGCATTAGCGTTTCTAGTAGCTCAAGTAATCAAAGAGCAAGGATAAAGGGGCTTCCAATCAAAAAAAGATCCCATACTTTGATGGCAGGGGAGCAGGGGGGAGGGTTATTGTTGAGTAATTAATTCTTCTCTCAAGAACAGCTTCTCTTCTTCCCTTGCCAGTATTGAGGATCAAGCTTTAGCAGAACGAAGTACACTAATAAAGTTTTGAGCATAATTCTGCGTTGAGAAATCGAGGGCGCGTTGTCTGGCAGCTACTCCGGCACTTTGGGCAAATTCTTGCTCGTCAAGATAACGGAGAATTGCGATCGCTAACTTCTCTGCATCACCGTAAGGTGTTAATAATCCATTCATGCCATCGGTAATAATCTCCGTCGGGCCGCCAGCATCACCAGCAATCACAGGTTTACCCAACGCCATCGCCTCAATAATCACAATCCCAAACGGCTCTTTATCCGATGCGTGAACGAATACATCCATCGCCTGTACCCACTCTGGGATATTACGCTGTAAACCAGCCATAATTACTTGCTCTTTCAAGCCCAAGGCGGCGATTTCGGCTTTTAAAAAATCCTCATAATCTGGTTCTAAATCGTGCTTACCGCCAACTACTACACAATGAGCATCAGGATACTTCTGTAAAATTTTTGGCATTGCTTGCACCAATACGTGCATTCCCTTCCATCGTTGCAATCGTCCAACAATTCCAATCAATGGCCCGTGTAAAGGTAAGCCCAGCTTTCGCCGTGCTTCTTCTGGAGACGGCAAAGCATTAGGCTCAAATCGGTCTAATGCGACACCAGGATAAACTAATGGTGTTGGTCTGTGCGGCCAAATCTCTGCCTGTGCTTGCTTACCATCTTGGGAGAGAGTGATAATTGCACGGGCTGGGATTAAAGTAGCGATTCGTACTAGCCAAGTTTTATCGCTAGGTACTTCTAGCTGATACCATACAGCAGGCAAGCCCGCCAGCATTGCTGCTAAACCTCCAGATATATGCGTGATCCACATCCAATTGACAATTATATCTGCACGTTCGCGGCGGGCGATCGCAGCTATCCGAAAAACGGCGGCAACAAAACGGTGGATTTGGCGTAAACGTCCACTTTCTACAACTCGCGCATCAATGCCAAGGGACTTTACTTGCTCAACCATCGGGCCGTCTTCTAAAAATATCACCAGCCACTCGACACCGACATTACGTCCCTGTTGCACCAAATCCCAAAGCATCATTTCACCGCCACCTCGTTGCTCGGCAAGTGGCATTACAATAATTGCTTTCATAATATATCAGTCCTATTTAAGTTGTAAGATTTTGTTTTTTAACTAACGGCAAAAAATAATTTGTATCCAGTCAAATGTTTTCGGATTTATTCATAATTCTTTTGATGTTGATAATACTTGTGTCCTGCCATAGCCATAGCTAAAAATCCCCAAAGAATCATCCCTGCCACACTTAACATGCCACTACCGATAATTAGCTGTGTGGAAGAACTGATACCGATAGCGCGGGCAGCACTAATAAAACTATCGAAACGACCTTCACCATAACTGCTGACACTGATAATTAAAAAAATTAATCCACCCATATAAAAGATGGCTCCAAACCAACCAAGGGTGAAAAACATATCTAAAATGCCACTATCAATTACCACTACTTCAATTTGTCCAGTTTTTTCGTTAACTTTCCAAATATTTCCTAAGCCATTACCTAGACCATTAGAAAGGGCTAAACCAAGGTTTTTATCGTAACTTCCCGATCTATCTTTAAAACTGTTATCTTCTTCAAGATTAGAAAAAGTTTGTAAACGAGCTGCTACAACCCCAGCAATTGGTTCAATGGTTGTCAATGGCACAACACAAATTGCCATCACCGCAATTATGATGATTAAGCGCATTTGAATCCGGGTTTTGACTGAACCCACGATCATAATTATTCCTAATAACCAGCCTCCCCAATTAGTACGTGCTTGTGTCAACAGGAAGGACAAGTAACCAACAACTGAAGCAGGAAAAATTAAGTTTCCTGAACTGGTAAATAACAACAGCAACCCAGCTTGCATAACGGAACCAAAGGGGCCGACTGAGTGCAATGTACTCCAGACGCGCATCCCGAAAGGTACAGGATTTCCAGAACTCATGAATAGTTTTGATTGGATGAGCCAGTACCTATCCCATTCAGGAGCCACGACGAATTGATATACGCCATACGCTCCTAAAATTAACACAGACCAAAGAAATGTTCGTTGAATATTCTGGCGATAGCTGGGATAATCTCGCCAGTTGATAAATAAGTGAAAAGCGAAAATGATCGGACTGAGCCAATCCATCAACCCGCGTGCTACAGGGATTGGTGGATTATAAATTAGACCGATTAAAAAGCCATAGAAGACTCCGATAAAAGCTAAAACAAACGGCAATCCCCCTTGACGTGAAGCGCGGGGAAAGTGTCGGAAGAATGTTGCAATAGTGACAAATACTACTAAGTATGGTGCGATGAGCATCTGACGGGTAGCGTCCCAGCCCACCCGATAGTCAACCAAACGGGTAGCTAAGGGCGTGAGAAACCAGATCCACCAAGTAAAGCTGATGTAGAGAATGGGATGCCGCAAGTATAAAAATATGGCTACTATCAAAGCCATCACCGGATAAATTAGGCGTAATGCGGCAGTAGCACCAGCAAAATAGCAAACTACAGTTAGTAATATAAAGCCTGCGATCGCCATCCAACCCTGTTGCGATCGCTCTTCGGGAGAATAGCTTTCTTGTAAAAAACTATTGAAAAGTATCTGTCTATAATTCATTCAATTTTAGATTTTAGATTTACACATAAAAAATCCCAAATGAAATAATTAGTCTGCAATGACCAATGACAAATGACTAATGACCAATGACAAATTGTTTATATCCTTGCCAACGTCCACGCCAAGATGCCAGCAATTTTTTCCCTGCCAACTGCCCTTGGCTAGGTAAAAATCTCAGCCATTGGACGAAACCCAAGCTATCGCATGTACCCACAAATACTGCCCAGAATAAAAATATAATCCGGCGGATAAATGGCAAATGCTCTAATAAAACTAAGGTTTCATTATGGACTAAATTAATAAAGGCAATTTCATTAAAATTATTTCGCTGGTCTTCATCAAAACGTTGTGCCGGATAGTGATCTACAGCAACATTAGGATCGTAAATTATCTTCCAACCTGCCCGTTTTAATGTCAGAGTGAATGCCATTTCAAAATGTACCTGCGCTCCAGTACCGCGCATCCGCTCGTCAAAGCGTAGTTGTCCGATTGCTTGGGTACGAAAACTCATGTTTACGCCCTTGAGAATATCAACTTCGCGAGGTTCTCCTACTCCCAGGTGATGGTTGCCAATCACTCGGCCAAACCATTGCAACTGTCCCACTACTGGGCGGGATTCGTCTTCTAGTTTGCTGCCGTGGTATATCCAATCACGCCCTCCCAGTCCGCCGAGGTGGCTATCACAGGTAAAGTAAGCGGCGATGCGCTCTAACCAATCTGGGTGAGGTGCAGCATCATCATCAGTAATGGAAACAATATCACCCTCCACTGCTGCTAGTCCGGCGTTGAGGGCTGCTACTACTCCCGGTTGTGTGACTTTCACAGTATGCAATGGCAGATTGGGCGCGTTTAATTGTGCTAGAAATTCCCAAGTTTCTGCATCCGTGTCACGGACAACTACTATCACCTGATCAACCGGTTTAGTTTGCTCCTGTAGCGCCAAAAGGCAGCGTGATAGGTCTTGTGGACGGCGATAAGTCGGTATCAGAACGGTGTTCCGCATTCTTGCTTAACTCCTCGAATAGATCCACATAAGTTTGTGCCATAGTAGTCCAGCTATGTTTTTCTGCCACAGAACGAGCTGCTTTGCCCATTTGCTGTATCAACGGGATATCGCTCACCAAGGACATCAACGCCACAGCCAAAGCATCAATATCATCTGAGTCGGATAAGACGATGCCACATTCTGGTGTCACCAACTCTCCGCCCCCGGTGGCTGTGGCAGTAATTACAGGCAGTCCTGAAGAAAGTGCTTCTAACAATACGAGACTACAAGCTTCGTATCGGGAAGGAAAAACAAATAAATCTACTGCTTGCATAATTTGGGGGATATCACGGCGAAATCCCACAAAATGCACGCGATCGCTTAACCCCAAAGATGCTGCTAATTCTGGGAAAGGGCTACCTTGTGTGTGTCCTACCACCACCAAATGTAAATCGGGAACTTTCGCCAACGCGTGCAACACCGTATCTAAGTTCTTTCTGGGTGTGCGGATATCTCCGGCGAACAATGCTAAGGTGACATTCTCCGTTAAACCTAATTTTTGGCGATGCCTACGGCGGGCTACGCCTACACTTGGGCCAGGGGCAAACTCTTCTAAATCAACGCCATTGATAATTACACGAATCCGAGAACGCGGCACACCAATGTTAATTAATTCCTGTGCTACCTTTTCGGAGACAGCCACCACAACCTGGGCTTTTTGGAAAGCCTGTTTTTCCCAACGCGCATTAAAAGCCGTAAACAGCCATTGGTACAAACCATATAAGTCTCGACGGTTGCGGGAAATATGAACAGGCGATCGCAACCATGAACTATGGACAAAATGTACAGCATTTACATCAGCCGCAGCCAGATTAATTGCGCCATTGACTTTAACTAAATCAATTTCAAAGCGATGTTGACGTAACCAATCTGCACTTTTTTGGGCAAATATCAAATTGCGAACAAATTCTGTCGGATAGCCTTTGACTGGAATTTTAATCCAATTAACTTGACTATTCTCTTCTAGTTCTGGTGCGACTTCACTAGCCAATAATGTCAGTTGATGACCACGACAAATTGCTTCTTGAGCTACTTCGTAGTTTACTCGCCCCTGACCATCTCCTTTTTTGATTTTATGAGTAACAATACAAAATTTCATACACTACCTTGCTTGGTAAAATAAGCGAAAACAAAGACGCAAAGTAAAAAGATTTTTATTACCTCTGTTCCCTCTGCGTCTCTGCGGTTCGTTAAAAGAATAGACCCCCCTTATAAAGGGGGGAAACTTGAAATCTTGCCCCCTCCCCTTCACAAGGGGAGGGTTGGGGAGGGGTAATTCAAGGATTTTTGCAAGAGGTCTAATCTAGAATTTAGACACTATTCCTCTATCATTTAGAGATTTCTATTAATTTTTCTGCGAAAAAACGCGGAGTAAAACTAAGAGTTAGTGCAGCCACAGTTCGCACATCAAATTTTTGTTGATTCAACGCCTGCCAAAAATATGGACGTGCTGCGGCTATCTGTTCACTTCGTAGCAAACCAATTCCCAAAGTTGTATTAGCTTCTAACCATTTTTGTTGAAAGTAACTTTTAAATTGCTGTAACTGAGCGTCTTTCATAAAGACTTGATAACAAAACATTTCGCTTTTAGCTTTGCGGATTTTTGCTTGCATATCTCGACTACCACTGAGCATAGTATCAGTTTGCTCATGGGCGCGATATCGCGTCAATCTTTCTGGATAATAGTAAGCACCGTAACCAGATATACAACAGAGATAAGTTAAATATAAATCCCACATTCCGCCAACTTCTGAGGGCATACTATCCCAATCGATAATATTATTACGAATCACACAAGATGCAGCAGTGGGTATGCTTTTATCTACCAATCCAATTTTGTAAAAAGGTTGATGAATTCCTTTTGCTAGTTTGTCTCGCTTATAACCGCGTGTATTTTCTTCAGTTCCAGCATGATTAATTATGCTATTAGCATCTATAATATATTGGTCACAAAAAGCGAGAATTAATTCAGAATTTGCTTCTAGAGGTGGTACTAGCTTTGCTAAAAAATCTTCATTCCAGATATCATCATCATGGAGGCTAGCAACATATTTACCTCGCGCTATCTTGAAGCCATGCTGCTGATTAGCAAGCATACCTACATTTTGCTGATGTCGCCAAAATATTATACGTGAATCACCAAAAGAAGCCACAAGTTCTTGAGGATTTTCTGGGCTACAATTATCAGAAACAATAATTTCGATATTTTGATAAGTTTGTTTAACAGCGCTAGTGATCGCTTGCTTAAGATACTCTGGTCTATTATAGGTGGGGATAATAACGCTAACCAAAGGCTGTTGGGATTCTTGAGACAATGACATAGTTTATTCCCTTATATTTCGTAGTTAAAATATGGACAATTTGATATACAAAACCTAAGCTTATTTCACTTGAGAAATGCTATACACTTTTTTGGCTCTAAAAGGAAATTCAGCTATTGTTTTTGCATAAATTGTTTGAAGATTATTCACATGAGCATTCATGGTAAATTCTTTCATTAATAAAGCATGACCTTGTTCTCCCATGTATCGGCTTTTTTCATAATCTCCATACAAATTATGAATCGCATCAGCCAGCTTTTTGATATCATTACCTGGAACAAGAATACCTGTTTCTCCATCTCGTAAATGTTCTGGAATCCCTCCCACTGCACTACCAATTACAGGTCGATAACGAGAATATGCTTCTAGAGTTACAAGACCCGCAGGTTCAGGCCAAACGCTAGGAAAGATGACTGCAAAACATTGTTCGTAAAGGTTATTTAATGTGTTGCGATCGCACCAACCATGCCAAGTAATCCGGTTACTTAATCCGAGTGTATTTGCTAACCTTTCTAAGCGTGGTCGTTCCCAACCTTCACCTGCAATATCAAGTTTGATTTGCTGATTTGTATGTATTAAGGTTTTGAGTAACCATTCTAAACCTTTATCAGAAACAATGCGACCAACAAACAAAATTCTATGATTTTGATGGATATCTAAACTCAAAGGTGCAACGGTTATTTTTGGTATAGAAATACCACAATGTAACGTTACAATCTTCTCAGAGTTTACACCATTTTTAATCAACTCTTGACGCACGTATTCGCTATTAGCAACAAAAGTAATTTTTACCTTTTTTAAGGCATCTAATAACTGATGAGTAATTTGAAGTTCTTTAAGAGTTTTTAACGGTCTACGGCTACCACATTTATCTGCTAATTTACCCCAACTACAACCTAAGTAAGAGAAGTTGCGATCGCAGATTTTTCCTTGTCCAGCTAAATACTTTGTGCCGCTAGGACAGTACAATGAGTGATTATGAACGCTAAAAACTGTGGGACACTCGCCTGTAAGCTGCAAAAGTAAATCTGGGCTGTGGAGGTGCAGCAGCTTAAACTGGCTTTGGTCAACATTCTTAAGCGATTTTATCACGCGATCGCTAACTTCAGGTGGTCGATGTTCAAATAGAGAGGCTAAATAAGTTTCAACACCTCCGCCCTCGCCTACATCGAAATTGGAGCATTGATAAATTAGGTCTTCTTCAAAAATACCTCTGTCCAACTGTTCATCATTTCGCTTGGCATCATTGATTGAGTTAAGCATTAACCACCATGTTTTACGTTATTACTAACTGTATTCATCATCTAAATAGAGGCTTAAGTTCATCAAAATTATATGCCAACATTAAACCAAAGCTTGTGTCTAACATCACTCACATAATGCCTGAGAGCAATGTTTTTACTTGCAGATTTATCTGGATAAATGAACTGATCTTCTACATTAAGAACATATTTTTTTGAGCATATAGGTTTACCATGATTGTGATGCATTGTCAAATGAACAATTGTTTGTTCCGTAAAATAAGTAGGAGCTTCTTGGAGATTTGCTAAACGTTCGATAGCAAAACTCCAGTCAAATTCATGCCTAAAGAATATAAATCCACCATTTACTGGATTTAGTTTTTCAGAATCATCATAAATAATTCGCTCATCTAGTGACATAGAACAATCAGGTAGATAAAGAGAATATTTATCGTCCGATTTACTCAAATCAATTAAATCAATACCGCCGGGGAAAAATAAAATATCTGAATCAGTGTAAATCGTAGCTCCATTAACCGGAATTGACATTAATGCTGACAACTTTTTGCCAAGTGGATGCAGTTGGGCATAATCATGAACACATTGAGGTAAATCTGTTCTCAGGAAGTTTTGTAAAAGTATTACCTTAACGCAGGGATGGATACGGCGGAGTAAATTACAACTAGACTCAGTGTAACTACCATCAGAAACTACAGTGAATATATCTGGAATGCCAACATTACGAATGAATGAGCGAATACTTGCTACTTGTTCTGGTAAATCACGTTCACATGAGAAAGCATAGACACTTACCGGAACTTGTCGAGTTTGTTTTATCGGAATACTGACAATCTGAGAAAGGGCTGCTTTATATAAGGAACGATTAAATCTACCCTGAATTTTAGCAGTATGATAGCCTATGTTTACCATTTATTTTTCCTAGTTATATAAATAATTTAGTAGTGAAATTAATTCGTAATTTGCCAATTACAAATTACGTAGCTTGCTTCTCGCCGGAGGCGAGTATTACGAATTACGAATTATAGTATTGCATCTGGTGATATTCCCAAAGCTTGCCTTTACGTCCTAGTAATTCTTGATATTTACCCTGTTCTACAATCCGTCCTGCTTCCAAAACTACAACTTTATCGGCTTTAGCAATAGTAGAAAGACGGTGAGCGATCGCAATTACTGTTCTACCCACAGATAGCTTTTCTAATGAATCTTGAATTAAGCGCTCTGATACAGAATCTAAAGCACTAGTCGCTTCATCCAAAATCAAAATTTCTGGGTTCCTTAGTAGCGCCCGTGCGATAGCAATTCGCTGTCTTTGTCCTCCAGATAATCTAACACCCCGATCTCCCAATTGGGTATTAAAACCTTCAGGCATTTCTAAAATAAATTCCAGCGCATTGGCTAATTTAGCAGCTTCTTGAATTTGCTCATTAGTAGCTTGTGGAGTACCATAAGCAATATTTTGCCAAACATCAGTATTGAAGATAAAAGTATCCTGACTGACTACAGCTATTTGACGACGAAGAGAGTTAATTTCAAACAGTCTTATATCAACTTCATCGATATAAACATTTCCGTCTGTAGCATTATAAAAGCGAGGAATTAAATCAGCAAGAGTTGTTTTACCAGCACCAGAGGCTCCGACTAATGCAGTCATTTTCCCCTTTTCAATGGTTAAGGTAACATTATGCAACACTATATTTTTGTCATCGTAGCCAAAATCTACAGATACTAAATTTATTGCCCTTTCTAAAGCTTTAAACTGAAGTGTTCCATTCTGAAAATAATTTTTATCATCACTTTTGAGCAAATTTTTAATATTGTCTGCCGAACCATGTAGAGTATTGAGAAATGCTCTAGTACCATTAATATCTTGAACAAACGGGATGAAGCGAAATAGGACAAAGAAAAATGTTAGCAAAGAAGCAACTTGTAGCGTTCCATTACTAACCAGGCTAGTGAATGCCAAAATAATCATTCCCACCAATACCGTAGTAGCTACTCCTTCGGCAATTGGTTTGACAAGTGTCCAAGTGAATACAACTTTAGTTGTAGTACTTACTACCTTGTCACTGGCTTTATAATAACGCTGGCGCTCAAATTCTTGAGTACCACAGGAATGAACTGTGCGAATGCCATTAATAAATTCTATGGCTGTTGATGTAAAATTAGCATTAGCAGTTGTCATGCCAAAACTTGATTCTCTGACTCTGGCATTCAGATTAGATAAACCTACACCTAAAAGTGTAAATAGCAATGCTGAAATTACAGTCAGTTGCCATGATATCAAAAACATTGAAATCAAGTAGACAAGAGTTGTGATTCCTCTAGTTATTAAAAATGCTGCGCCACTGAAACCCTGTCTTATCCTCTCAATTTCTGTGGTTATTGTGTTAATTAGTTCGCCAGAACGAGTTTTGGCAAAGTAACTTAACGATAATGATTGTAACTGTTCAAAAATTTGTTTGCGTAAGCGATCGCCAAAATGCAGTTGAGATAATTCAGTATATACTTGTCCAAAATAATTGAAGGCAACACGTAACCAAGTACTCAATAAAATCAGCGAAGATATTCGGTACAGACGATTAATCGCCGAGGAATTAGCTCCCAATACGAAATTATCGAACCATTCTATTCCTGTTTGTACAGGTTGAGCGTTGGGACTAGTTAAGCTTTGCAAAAAAGAAAGTAAAAAACCAATACTGACACCTTCAAAAGTTGCCGCCAGAACTGAGAATATCAAAGCTAAAATTACAATCTTGCGAAAGTGCTTAAATTCTCGCAATAGCAAATAGTTGTCCTGCCAAAAGCTGGAAGCTCTAAGTAGACTACGAAGTTTTTGAGGAAATTGGAAATGCATGGATTTTATAATAGTTTGGCAAGGTAGATAGACCGCTATAGTGTTTTAGCCTCAGTGCGGTAGATGAAAACATCAATTACTTACCGCACAGATAAATTACAGTGTTTGGCTATCTAGATGTAACAGGTGAGACTGTGCTTCTACTTCCCAAGAAGCTTTAATTTCTGGTAGTTTATTTAGCTGTACTGCATCTTCTAAAGTCCAACAACGAGATCCGGTTAAACTCATGTCACCCCGTAGCACATTAAATAATAGTGGCAGATTGTCGAGACTGGATTTACCTATCCAACCCCCTAGCGGTGTGGTGTTTTGCGTGCGAAACCTCATTGCCTGAAACAGTTTACCTCGTTCTCCAACACGCCATTCACGGCAAAAAAGTGACCCTGGTGAGTAAACCTGCATTAGCACAATCAATCCCAACATGACTGGACTTACTAATAGCAGCAACACTAAAGCGGCAATCCAATCAATTACTCGTTGGAAGGGTTGGTTAGACAGTTTATTGCTAGCGGATATGTTTAGGAATATTGGCTTTTGAGCTTCTTCACATGCATCTGCCCAAAATCTCAGCAAAGCCTCACCCAATTTAGGATCTATGCTTACCAAACTTACCGGAGAATGTTGTAAGCATTCTACTAGCGATCGCTTACTATTTAATGAAGGCAAATATGGTTGTTTAACTTGTCCAAGCGGCTTCACCAACAGCTTACCCCGTCGCCACTGGAGTGTGCAGTACCCACGATTATCTTGGTGTTCCTGGGTTATATCATATAAATTCTCTAGAGTTGGAATTATTGAAGTTGTCATAATGTCTTTGGATTATACAGGAGTAAATTGCTGAGGCGTTATCAAAGGCTATCAATGCCAAAGACCCAAATCCGAATCTTGTTGTAAGTCCAAAAAGTTGGAGATAATTGAGGGCAAAATATGTTATTGCTATTTGCCACCTAGCCAAGCACACATTGTGCAGAATTATGCTGGTGTAGAGGTTTATAAATCAACGTTACTATCAATATTCATGGGTAATCGGTATTTTCCGGTAACTACTGAAAGTAGAAATATGTAGAGGGAAATTACCCATAAATTTATATCTACGTTTAATTGCACTGAGGTGTTTATTGTATCGATAGATTTACCAAAACCAGTCTGCTGTTATCTTCTAGCCTTTATGAAGGTGCTTTAATCTCTAGAATATAAGACTATTTAGGAATAGCGATCGCTCATATAAATTCTTTATTTACTCTTTAAAGAGCCAGTGATTTCTCGGAAAACCTATAAAGATAGCATAAATATACTGATTTTTTCCTGATAGCAATAAAATTAAATTTTGTTCAAAAAAATGTAGGGTAGCACACCTGTGCTACCCCATTGCGTGTTGTATTTAAACTGTTAGATCCCCGACTTCTCTAAGAAGTCGGGGATCTTTCGTCACCGTACTAACTATTTTTCTACAGCTTGACGCAGAGCTAATTGCTGTTGTTTGATATAAGGTACGTAATTGCTACTATTTGAGACCCCATTAGCTACAACGCCAATCAGATTTAACTTACTCAGCATGGCTGTAGCTTGATTAAGCTGACTTCGCGTTACAATCCCAATGCTTGCCACCATAACCACGCTACGACAAGATGATGCGGTAAGCATGGCATCCACCAAACCGAGAACTGGGGGAGCGTCTATGAGTACCAAATCATAGTTTTCCTCAAATGCTGCCATTAATTCTATCATCCGAGGGGAACTCAACAGATTAGCTGGATCAGCAGGTCTGGGGCCGGCGGTCAAAATATCGATGTAGGCGGAACCTGAGTATTGAAGACTAATCTGGTTGGGTAGAGTTGCATCACTAGCCAGTAGAGTTGAAAGCCCCTGTTCATTAGGAAGATTCAGTTGTTCGTGCAGGCTGGGATCGCGTAAATTGGCATCAATCAGCAGTACCCTTTTGTGTAAACGGGCAGCACTCATCGCCAAACCCAACGCCAAAGCTGACTTACCCTCATCAGGTAAAGCTGAGGTAATCATCAAAGATTTCAGGTTAGCAACAGTATTTAAAAGTTCAATATTTTTGTAAATCAGATCCAGCGATTCCCAGCGCGGTGGAGATTGCAATACCTGAATTGTCCAGGGGGCGAGAACTTCTGGCTTACCAAAGGGCAACTTGATCATTGATTCTCTGGGTTTGGCTGGCGGTAATTTGGGAGTTGTTCCCAACAACGGCATGGCCATTTGCTTCTCTAATTCAGCAGTGGTGTGAACTGCATCATCAGCCGATTCTCGAACAAAGGCAGCAATGCCTCCTAACATAAACCCAACTACAGCACCTAACAGCAAGTTCTGTTGAAGATTGGGGCCTAATTGTCCGCCTTTTTGAGGTTCTTCTACAACTTCCCAATTAAATCCACCCTTAGAAAGTTCTTGCCGTAATTGCTGTTCTGCCCTTAAAAGCTGCTCTAACCTTTCACGGCTAAATTGCAGCTGCGGTAACATCCGATTGTAATAAGCTAAAAGAGGCGGGAAACGTTTGATTTCAAAACGCAACTCGTTTTCTTTCTGGGCCAAAGTTTGATCGCGAGCAGTTAAAGCAACTATATTTGTCTGTGTTTCTACTAACTGACCAGCTAGGCTGAGATCAATTTGGCCAAGCTGTCCTTTTTCGAGAAGAGAATCTCCATTCGTGAATGCACCAGCAGACTTTTCGCCTAAAGTTCTTCCTACCTCTTGTTGCAATAATTCCTTCTGGCTTTTAAGCTGTTCTTTGAGCTTTTGCACACTCGGAGTTTCATCTGTAAAGCGTAAGCGTTCTTGTGCTAATGCCAGCTCGCTTTTTTGAATTTCGTTCAGTAAGCCTTGATAGCGAGTAGATTGACTCAGACGAGAAGCAACTAGAGCATTTTGAGGAGAACGGTTAAGTTGTTCTTCTAAAGATTTTTGGCGTGCTAAAGCTTCGCCATACTGGGCACGAGTTGTCTGTCTTTCTTGGGCAATATTATTTAAAGCTGTCTCAATCGCTTTGGCCTGTGACTCTGGATCAATTAAGTTTTGATTTCTGCGGAACCTTTGTAAATTTGTCTCAGCCGCGTTTACTTCTTCACTGGCTTTACTTAACTGTTCTCTGATAATTTGCAGACCTTTTTGTAAACGCGAATTCTGTTGTTCTTTGTTATATTCCACATAAACTTGTCGAATTGCGCTCAGAACTTTTTGTGTCTTTTCTGGATCTCCAGCAGTGTATTCAACTTGAAATATTTTAGTAGCAACATTATCTTCTTTGCTCCTTATTTGAGTTAGTACTAAGGAAGCTTTAATCTCAGCCGAACTTATATCTGGATAATCAGATTGAAGTTTATCAACTGCTTTTTGGATGAGTCCTGAACTCTGCATCAAGTTAAGCTGAGTTGCAGTATCTATGACCACATTAGAGTCAGTAAATTGGTTGTCTACACCCCCTCCTTCTGTTTTTCCTTGATAGTTAGGTTCTACTAGCAGTTGCATGGAACTTTTATAAGTTGGCTTGGTTTTAAAAGTTACCATGCCTGCAATAGCAATAGAAGTAATTAATACTGCTAGAAACCAAGGAAATCTTCGCACAAATACGGCAAACAATTGTCCGTAGCTTGGTTCAGTTTCCGAAGCTGGAGTTATCTGAGGATTTAGACTAGTTTGAACCACTTTTATTATCCTTGTCTTCAAGACTTACGCTAAGAGATTCTCCGAAAATACCTATTTGTTTTACGAACTGCCAAGAAGGAGAAAGAAAAATAAATAGGTAATCTTATAGGGGGAAGAGATTCAGGAATCAAATGAATAATTGATGCACACCACAAGCTCGGTTAATGATTTGCTCAACTTTACTAAAGAAGGCATTTTCTGAAAAGTTTGCTACTGCATGATTACGGATGCGATCGTAATCCCAAGAAATGCCATTGGCTTCTAGTAATGCAATTTGTAGAGATTCGGGTGTTTGCCTTTTGAAAAAGACTCCGGTTTCACCTGGTATTTGAGTATCTAATACTCCACCTGCACCATAAGCGATGACTGGTGTACCACTAGCATTAGCCTCTACTGGAACTAATCCGTAGTCTTCTAAGGCTGCGACAATAATAGACTTGGCTTTGGAAAACAAGTCTTTGCGGGTTCTATCACTTACGTGTCCCAAGAACTCAATATTTTTTAATGCTTTGGATTTTAACCGAGCAAGTTCAGGCCCATCACCTGAGATTAATAATCGCCATCCCAGCCAGTTAAAAGCTTCAACTATTATATCAAGGCGCTTATAGCTGATCATCCGGGCTGAGGCCAGATAATATTCTTCTTTTATATCAGAAAAAAGAAATTTACTAGTATCAATTGGATAGTTTACCATCATTGCCTTTTTGCCATAAATACTTTCAATACGGCGGGCAACGACACTAGAATTGGCAATGTAAAGGTCAGGTTCCTGTGCATATTTCAGGTCTACCTTTCTCATTACTTGAAATATTTGTTCGATTAAAGGAGCAAAATATCTATAGTCTCCGTATTCTCTTAAATAGGTTGCTGTATCCCATAAGAAACGGGTGACGTTATGACAAAAGCAAATGTGACGGGCATTGGGATTTTTTCGCACTGCTTTGGCGAAGCTGGTGCTACTGCTAATAATTAAATCGTAGTCTTGCAGATCCAAGGCACGAAAGGCAGGAAAATATAAAGGAGCCATTGACCTAAAATATTTTGCTGCACCGGGAATCTTTTGCAAAAAGGTTGTATTGACTATGCGATCGCCTAGATCAATAGTTTTTTCTGGATCGTACAGAGATGTGAAAATATCTGCTTCGGGATAGCGTTTACAAAGCAGCTCAAACACACGCTCTGCTCCACCTCGCTGGGTTAAATAATCGTGGACTAGAGCAATTTTCATGAATTTGGCCTAAAGTTTCGATCAGGTTTGTTTCAACGCTCCCCAGCAAGTTATTATCAACAACTTTAGTGTCCCGCAGTATAACTCCTATCCTCTTCACGAAATCCTGGCGACAAATAGGGGCGTACAACTAGCTGTACGCCCCTACAGCCGATTCATTTGTAGCTATTACCCAACTGCTACTAAGATTTTTTCTGAAGCAAAATAAGTGTTTTGCTCAGTTCTTAGTTGGTCGCAGAGTCTGCCTTCAGGTAATTCTACATCCTCATAAGTGAGGACTTGATCCTTAGAAATATCTCGTTTGAGGCGACATCCTTCGGCTAAACCAATTGGTAGAAGATTTTGCTGTTGGACGATATTGGAATTTTCACATTGTCCGTAGGTCATGTAGTAGCCGATGCCATCTAAGGTTTCTCCTGCTTTCAGGTCGATTTTGGCAGTGGTGACAACATCTACTAGCGGGCCTGCTAGTGGAGACATAACGGCATCACCGAATAGGACAGCACGCGCTACGGACAAGGGAACTTCAAAATGACAGAGGTGATAAGGAGTATAGAAGCTGTAAAGTGGGCCTTCGCCTAATTTATATAAGTTGAGATAGTGCTGTTGCTTGGGGTCGTCGTGTGTGGCAAATACATATACGCCTGGGCCAGGTTTTGCTCCAACTACATAATCGACAATGCCGCCCAGTTCTTTGAGTTGTTCAACATCATATATATGGGCCATTTCATCGACATAACCGTTGAAGTCATATCCTAGCATTCCCCGTTTGGCGACTTTCATCCCTGTGGCATTGGCAACGATCGCTTGCTCAAAGGAAATTTTGGTTCCGTCGGCAAAGCTAGCCACCATGTGGGGCTTTTGACCCCAACGTTTAGCAAATCCTTCCTGGGTGGTGGGATTGCGATAGGGGTCTTGGAGTCCTTTAATGTTACCGCACAATAACGGAGTTAGACCAATGCTTTTGACAAAGCGGTAGAGGTTCATTTGCACCCCTGGCTGATCGCCATCACAGGCAGTGAGAATCACACCTGCTTTGTCAGCATAGACTTTGAGGATGGGGCCAATGGTGCCGTCGAGTTCGGCATTCATCATAATCACATGCTTGCAATGAGCGATCGCTTCCATAACGATGTGAGCGCCAAATTCCACTGCACCTGTGACTTCGATTAATGCATCGATGCCCTCGGCCCGACACAGTAACTTAGCGTCTTCTGTGACTGCATACTTACCGTTAGCGATCGCATCTTCTAATTCGCTGACAGTTGCAACAACTTGAATATCTTCAATTCCTGCTTCCGAATAAGCTTGTTTAGCTGCATCAATCTGGCGATTGGAGATAGCAACTAACTCCATTCCTGGCACTGAATTGACAATTTGGTTGGCAATTCCTCGACCCATAAAACCAGCACCAATCATTCCCACCTTAATAGGATTTCCTGCTGCTGCACGGGTTTGTAAGGCGCGATCGATAATAATCATGAACTAAACTCCTTTTTGGAACTGTTGGTTGTGATACAAATTCTCTATAAACTTGCACTTAATAATTTTTTACGGCTAAATATTAAGTACATTTTCATGGGAATTAAGATTAGCTATAGCTAATAACTGGTTCTTTGCTAGATGCTATAGAAGCAGTCTGTTTTTTCTGGCTATGATTTTCGATAATTTGCTCCACAACATTTCTGTAAACTTGGGCAAACTTTTCTTTGGTATGATTTGCTCTTGCATATTCCCAAGCCTGACGAGACATCAGCTTTAGGTCTTCAACAGGCAAATTGGAAATACTTCTAACTTTCGCCTTAATTTCGTCAACGGAAAGATTATCAAAAATCACACCAAAATCGTGAACATCTACACCAGATTCGTAGCTCAAAATCGGAATTAACCCAGCTTGCAAGCAACTAATTACTGCTCCTGACTGTCCTTCAGAAACAGAAGGATAAACAAGCCCTAAACAGTTATTTGTTACCTCTATAAAATCAGGGCTAGTAACATCAATCCACCCATAAGTGTGGATGTTAGGTGTTTCGTACAGTTCTTTATAGAAAGCTTGCTCAAATTCTTTGTCGCTACTTACCGGCCCACAAATTGTTAAATGGTATTCCGGCATTTGGGCAAAAGCATCTAAAACTAAATCTAATCCTTTGAGGACTAAAGCACTACCACCAAACCAGAGAAAGCGCTTTCTTACCGCTTCAAAATCTTTTTTGTCGGGATAAGGATAAACCACAGGCGAAGAAATTGGAATGCGATACATCGGTTTATTGGCATACTTGAATGTATCAGTTGTGAAATCGTTACCCAACACAATCGCGCAATCGGCATATTCAATTCCCAAGTTAGGAACTTCAAATCGCTGTGGTTTTAAGGTGATACCTTTGCGCCGTTGTAGTTCTAGAAGTCTATTGCATTCTGCTGCATTGCGAAACACCATATTCGCAATGTCAACGTGGAAAATTTTGATGCAATCTTTATTGAGTTTTGGTGCAAGCGCTTCCATTCGATGACGGATATCAATGAAAAATGCGTAATCTTTTTGAGGAACAAATTTATTATTGTGGAACTGGATAACATCAACGTTATAGCCTAAAGTTAAAAAAGTTTGGGCAATTTGCCAAACTTCCCAGTACCAAGTATGGTCATTAGGCATTGGCTGACCAGGTTTTAAGAGGAATGGTTCAATCCGATAAGAAAGAAGTACATTTCCTTTGGAAGGCTGTTTAGGCTTTAGGGAGACAACCTGTAATGTCTTAGCGTAATTGATGCGAGCTTCGACTTTTTTAGAGACAAAAGAGATAGTATTACCGACACGAGATAGAAGATTATTTGGCATTTATTTCTATCCTAATTAATTATTGTATTAGCTCATGAAAAGCAGCCAGTGTGTTCTACAATAAACACCTGGCGTAGAGAAAGAGTCTATAGTTATCTGGAAGCTGTACCGCCAACAGTCATCATTCTCAACAAAGGCCAATTTAAATCTTTCTCAGATATTTCAGTCACATCTAGAGGCCAATCAATGGCAAAGAATGGGTCGTCATAGCGTAAACCCCTTTCATACCCTGGCGTGTAAAATTCGCCAACTTGATATATAACTTCAGTCTCATCTGTGAGTGCTTGATAGCCATGAGCAAACATTTCTGGAACATACAAAGCGCGGCGGTTTTCTGGGGTTAGCTCTACACCAATGTGTGATAAAAAGCTAGGAGATTCTGGACGCATATCAATAATTACGTCATAGATAGCACCTTTAGTACAGCGAATTAATTTCGTTTCTGCTGCTGGGAGAATTTGATAATGCATTCCCCGAATAGTGCCTTTTTTATAGTTAAAAGACAGGTTACATTGGGCAACTGTTGGCTTTAATCCGTATGCTTCAAATTCTTGAGCGCAGAAAGATCGAGCAAAAAAACCACGCTGGTCTGGCTTTTCTTCTAAGTCAATAATGAATGCGTCTTTGAGTGCAGTTTCAGTGAAAATCATTATGATTCCTTTGAGATGAATGTTGGTTAATTAAATTAGATATTCTTCCGACAATAACGTTTTTAAGTTGATACTTTAACTGCATCAGATGCAGAACGTAACTCAGCTCTAGGATAAGTATCATCCCAGTATTGAGTGCAAAGGTCTGGTCTTTCAGGAGGATTGGCAGTGTAACAAAAGAATAGCGCTGACCGTTCTTCTGTGCGGACTGTGCCATGATGCAAAGCATTTTTCGTATCTACAATAATTACAGTACCTGCTGGGCCTGGGCAGGATTTCCAAGCTGATTTGGGGATGACTGGTTTTACTTCTTCATCATCGATACCCATATAACCTGACTTCCAAAGTTTGTAATAAAGTTGAATATAACTCCAACTAAATAAGGAAGTTAAAGAGCGAGGAATGTATTCAAAAGGCCCGGTTTTTTCTTCTACATCATTTAAGTAAATGAATATTTTGATGATGCGACGGTCTTCGGCATCACTATGCCATAGCAGTGTGCCAAACTGATGTTTGCTAGGGAAATCTTTGCGTAAATGTACACCATGAAAAGCAACAGGAAGACCAATATAATTTTCGATGATGTTAAGAAGTCTTTTCTCGGTTCCCCAAGCATAAAATTCTGGTAAACCTGTTACTGTGGTAATTTGTGGTAATTTTTCGTCTAGATGATTGTTGTTAGGATTTTCCATCTCAGACAATTGATGGTAAGCAGCTTTGAGCAGTTCTGAGCTAGAGTTTAACCCTAAATCTGCCAGTGTTGTGACGTAAACGCCATCTTTTTTGAGAGCCTTAAGAATGTTGCGATCGCTTCCTTCTAACACTGGCAAATTTCTGCTATGCTTCCAACGGGCTAGGTAATATTCAAAGTCAGAAGATAGTGTAGATATTTTGCGTTTTATAGCACTAAACATGGTGTAAATCCTCCTTGTTTTGATACATATTTGTTAGGAACTTCATAGCTTACGGTTTATAAGTCCGCACTTCTTGAGTAGGTATTTCATTTGATTCTGCTAACGCGAGTTCTTTAGAAACCATCACATCAAAAGCACACAAGCTAACCAAAGCCAAAAATGGAACTACTATTTTGATAGCGGACATCGGCCATCTTCTTAAAGCACCCAAGAAAACTTTCAAGTTAACTTCTTTACTGTTCTGTAAAAGCATCCGTCTACAAAACTGCTTAGAATATCCATTCTCTTCCAGTTTCAAAATCACTTCGGGTATATGTTTGTATTGCATTAACAGTGCAGATTTTGGTTCTTTTTGCCAATAACTCACACCAACAACACATTCCAAATAAGTTTCTTGAGTGACGATTACTCTGCCATTAGCAGCACAATAACCGGCTAAATATGCTAAAGATATCCAGTTGTTTTCAGCATCTTGCCAATTTTGGAGAGCGCGTTTCACTAAATCAGTGCGGTAGACTGTAGCAGTTAGAAAAATAACTGCACCGACACTTTTTGAGAAACAATGCTCAAATATAGCTTTACCATCACCATCACCATTTTCACTATCTATATCAAACCAGCGATTACCAACAATTGTTGGTGGATGGACTGGTTCACCAGTAATTTGGTTCCGTCCAGAAAAGTTGAGGAACAATAATGATAAATCTTCATACTGCTTGAGTTTGTTAATCACATAAGCAACAGCTCTATCTTGAATTGGATCATCATCCCCAATTGTCCAAACATATTTGGTTGTTGTAGAATTTAGGCAATACATAATATTTTTGACTACGCCTAAATTCTTAAAATTTTTATTTGACTTGAATGTAATATTATTAAGCGTTGTTTGCCATTTTTGGATTATCTCCTGAGTATTATCTGTTGAACAATTATCAGAAACTAAAATTTCACAGTCGTCTTCAAACCCTTTAATAGCTTGAGCTAACCAAGTAAGTTGTTTATCTAGAAGTTGGGCACGATTAAATGTAGGAATGGCAATAGTCAGCAGTTTATTCATATTAAGCTCTAATTTGTAGTTAACAAGGTATTAAGCTACTTCCCAGTCTTTTTTTTGTGGTTTGGCAGCAAAAATTTATAGTAGATACACCTTTTAATTACTCTTTAACGATTTCCAAAATACATCAAAGTATTTATCTCTTGAAAATCACTTAAATATTGCCCGCGATCGCAATTCTATATAAATCTAGTAATAATAGGCATTAAGACCCTATTAAAACCCTATCTCGAAGAGGAGATGGATAAATTTTAACTTCAGGAATTGGCACTACAAACTGTCCACCCCACTCGCCAATAAATGCCATTTGCTCCATAATTTCTTCCTTAAGATTCCAAGGCAATATTAGAAGATAATCTGGTTTAGTCTCGCGGATTTTATCTGGTTCAAAAATGGGAATATGAGTTCCAGGTAAAAATAAATCTTGCTTGTAAGGATTGCAATCTACTGTGTAATCTATAAAATCTTTTCCAATCCCACAGTAATTGAGCAATGTATTGCCTTTGGCTGGTGCGCCATAACCAGCGATTGACTTACCTTCTGCCTTAGCTGTCAAGAGAAAATTTAATAGTTTGTGCTTTGTTTTTTTGACTTTTTCTCCAAATGTAATGTAAGTCTCTATGCGATGCAGTCCGGCGGCAATTTCTTTAGCTTTCAAATCTCTAACTCGTTGACTAATGCTGAGATGAACAGCGTAGTCATGTTTGGCATAAATTCTTAATGAACCGCCATGAGTTGGTAATTCCTCTACGTCAAAAAGTTGCAAGTTGTGTGCTGCAAATATTTTTTCTATAGTGAGGAATGAAAAATAAGAAAAGTGCTCGTGATAAATAGTATCAAACTGATTTTGTTCAATAAGTTGTAAAATGTGAGGAAACTCCATCGTCAAAATACCATTCGGTTTGAGGATGAGTTTCATTCCTGCAATGAAATCGTTTAGATCCGGTACATGAGCTAAAACATTATTACCTATCAAAAGGTCAGCTAGTTTTTCTTGTGTCACTAGTTCTTTGGCAGTTTCAACTCCAAAAAACTTGTTGATACTAGGAATGCCTTTGTCTTCAGCAACTTTAGCTATATTTGCGGCTGGTTCTATTCCTAAAACAGGGATTCCCTTTTCTAGAAAATATTGCAGAAGGTAGCCGTCATTACTGGCAATTTCAATAACTTGATTATGATGATTAAAGCCAAACTTCTCTACCATCATCTCCGTGTAAGCCTTGGCATGTTTTAGCCAACTTACCGAGTAAGAAGAAAAATAAGCATAATCGCTGAAAATATGATCTGGAGTTTCAAACTGTTCTAATTGAACTAAAAGAGTGTCTTCAGAAACATAAGCGTGGAGAGGATAAAATTTTTCTGCATTATTTAGCTGTTCTGCTGTCAAATAGGCATTAGCTAAGGGTGACATCCCTAGATCAATAAAGGTTTGGTGCAGGGGTTGACCACTGAAACGACATTTTGCGATCGCCATAAACTTTAACTCACTAATTGCAAATAATTTGATAGATGGATAAGTCCGAATCAACCTATTTGATTCGGAAACTTAGTTTATTTGTTCGCTGTTGCTAGGCTAATCTAACTACTTTTTATTCCAGAAAAAATCTTTGTCAATTTGCTCAGTACGAATCAGATACTCTAGTTGCTTTAAGCGGGTAAATCCTCTAAACAAGAAAGTATCTTCAGCCATATCTATTTGACTGAATAAATCAAATAACTGCTGGGCACCAAGTCGGGCATTCCAATCACACTTAAATCCAGGTAGGATTGTGTTGATTTTCTCGAAGGATACTCGATAGCTGCGGTTATCTGAACCGTTGTTACCAAAGGACAATTTACAATCTGGGAAAATATCAGCAATAATTTCTGCGATTTCTTTGACGCGATAATTATTTGCTGTATCTCCCACGTTGAAGATTTGGTTATGTACAATGTCTCGTGGTGCTTCCAAAGCGCAGACTATTGCTTTGCAAATATCCAGTGCGTGGACTAATGGCCGCCAGGGTGTACCATCACTGGTCATTTTGATTTGTTTGCTAGTCCATGCCAACCCTGCTAGGTTGTTTAAAACAATATCAAAACGCATTCTGGGAGAAGCACCAAAGGCAGTTGCATTCCGCATAAAGGTGGGAGAGAAGTCATCGTCAGCGAGTGGTCTGACATCTCTTTCTACGAGAGTTTTGCATTCTGCATAGGCGGTTTGGGGATTAACAGGCGATTCTTCTGTGACATCACCTGCGGTAGCAACACCGTAGACGCTGCATGAAGACATGTATACAAAACGGCGCACACCCATAGCTTTAGCTAGGCTAGCTAGACGAACTGAACCTATATGATTAATTTCGTAGGTAATATTAGGTGCTAATTGTCCGGCTGGGTCGTTGGAGAGTTCCGCCATGTGAACTATGGCTTCAACACCTTCCAAATCATCAGGGGTGATGTTGCGGATATCTTTGTTAAGGGTTTTGGGTGTTACCCCATTAGCGTTGTATAGCCAACCAACTTTATAAAAACCGGTATCTAGACCGATAACTTCATGTCCTCGTTCAATTAACAGAGGCGGTAATAACGAACCAAGATAGCCTTCTGTTCCAGTTACTAATATTTTCATTGTGGTTAATGCCTTTGTATTGATGAGTTAAATTTTTCGTTTAGTAGGGACGCACAAATATTTGCCCTAAAGGGTGTTGCATTCAAGAGAGAACCGCTATATTTTTCGTTTGTATACAATAGCTTGACCTCTCTCCAAACCTCTCTCCTAAGAGAAGAGAGGCTTTGAATCTTGCTCCTCTTCCCTACAAGGCAAGGGGTTGGGGGTTAGGTCATTGGACTCAACCCAGAAGCGCTATATATATCGGCTAACATTCATTACATAGTTTGCCAACTAACCCATTGCGTAGCAGCACTCTATAGCGGTTCTTAATTGATGCACTACACTTTTTTCTTGTAAGATGGGTATCTTACCCGTCTCTTATATTTCCAGGCTGGAAAAGATGCCCACTATACAAGATTCATCCTTTAATTCAGCAGCCCGGAAGTAATAACAATGTTATCTATGCAGTTACTGCAACATCTAGATGCGAAAGTTGGGGAATTTCTGCCACAAGCGCTTTACCGATTTCTAGAGAAGATGTGGCCGCAGGAGAAGGAGCATTGCAAACATGAATGGAGTTTTGACCGGAAACAATCAAAAAGTCGTCTACAAGCTTGCCATCGTTCATTAAGGCTTGAGCGCGAACTCCCGCATGGGTGGGAACTAAATCTTCTGCTTGAACTTCGGGAATTAGTTTTTGCAAACTTCTGGTGAAGGCTGCTTTACTAAAGGAACGAATGATTTCTTTAATTCCTTCATCAGCGTGTTTGGCTGCCAACTTCCAGAAACCAGGATAGGTGATAACTTCAAGAAAATCCCGTAAGTCAAAGTCGGTTTTTTTGTAACCTTCGCGTTTAAGCGACAGCACCGCGTTTGGCCCTGCATGGACGCTACCATCAATCATTCGGGTAAAGTGAACACCCAGAAAGGGAAAATCTGGATTGGGAACTGGGTAAATTAGTGTCTTGACCAAATAACGTTTTTCTGGAGTGAGTTCGTAATATTCTCCCCGGAATGGAACAATTTTTGCTTGGGGTTCAACTTGACCTAATTTGGCGGTGCGATCGCTATGCAATCCAGTACAATTAATTACAAAGTGGGTTTCAAAGTTACCTTTGTTTGTTTGCAGTACCTGATTTTTTCCACTTGGGGAGATTTTCAGAACTTTTGTATTCAGGTGTAAATCCCCACCCTGCTGTTGAATTAGCTCGGCATATTTCAAACAAACTTGCTTGTAATTAACAATACCAGTTGAGAATACCCGAAGTCCACCTACACATTTTACATGAGGTTCAATTTCCCTGACTTCTTCCGGGCTAATTCTTTTAACTTCTATGCCATTGTCTAAGCCACGTTTGTAGAGATTTTCTAAGCGTGGTAGCTCTTGTTCTTCTGTTGCAACAATCACCTTACCACAAACTTCATGCTCAATTCCATGCTCTTGACAAAACTCTACCATTGAGCGAGAACCGTCACGACAAAATTTAGCTTTGAAACTCCCTGGTTTGTAGTAAATACCAGAATGAATTACACCGCTATTATTGCCTGTTTGGTGAAATGCCCATTGTCTCTCTTTTTCTACTACTAAAATACGGGCATTAGGATAGCGTTTTCCTAAAGCCAGCGCTGTAGAGAGTCCAACTATTCCCCCACCTATAATTGCAAAATCATACATTAGGATTATTGTACTTGAAATTACAGTAAATCTATAAAGTTATTTGTCATTTGTCATTTAACTCCTGACTCCTAACTCCTGTACAGACGCGATTAATCGCGTCTCCACTCCTAACTATCTTTCTACCATACTTTCCAAGGAGCTTGAGTGCTTTTCCATAGTTCCTCTAGGTAGTTTTTATCGCGTAAAGTATCCATAGGTTGCCAAAAACCATCATGTTTGAAAGCCGATAGTTGTTCCATATCAGCTAGCTTTTCTAATGGCTCTTGTTCCCACACGGTAGAATCATCAGCAATCAAATTGATTACTTCTGGTTCTAACACAAAATAACCACCATTAATCCAAGCTCCATCACCTTCAGGTTTCTCTCGAAAACTGGTGATTTTAGTTTGCTCATATCCTAAAGAAATAGCCCCAAAACGTCCGGCTGGTTGAACGGCTGTGAGGGTTCCTAAGGTCTTTTGCTCTTTATGAAATTTAACTAGCTCGGTGATATTAATATTACTAACACCATCACCATAAGTAAAGCAAAAAGTCTCATTACCAAGATGTTCGCTGATTCGCTTTAAGCGTCCACCTGTCATTGTATTATCACCTGTATTTACTAAGGTGACACGCCAGGGTTCAGCATAACCAGAATGCACGTTCATCTGGTTAAATCGCATATCAAAGGTAACATCTGACATGTGTAAGAAGTAGTTAGCAAAATACTCCTTAATTATGTAACCTTTGTAACCGCAACAAATAATGAAGTCATTAATGCCGTGAGCAGAGTAAGTTTTCATTATGTGCCAGAGAATTGGCTTACCACCAATTTCAACCATCGGCTTGGGTCTGATACTAGTTTCTTCACTGAGGCGTGTACCAAGTCCTCCAGCCAAAATCACCGCTTTCATGCAATTACCTCGGAGATTTGTAGGGATATAATTATTTGACTGTGCCAATTTTAGATTCTGGATTTGCAATTTGGGATTAATGCTCGAATGTCACAAGCCTATGAGTAGATTTGCTCTGCCCATTTTCATAACGGGGCATGTGCCAAAAAACTCTTTTTCTCAAAAATCCAAAATCCAAAATCCAAAATTGTTTGACTTTATCGACATGAAGAGGATGCACTTAGATAGAGAAAAATTGATTTCTTTTTTCTTTTTCTACGTCAATAATCTAACTGTTATTTTCAATGAAATCATGAAGGAAATATAAATTAAAATCTTTTCTATATAAAAGCTCTATGAATATCTATAAATAAGAAAACAAATTATCAAATTAGATATAATTTTTACCTAATAAATAACTAGGGTTAGCGTTAGCTAACCCTAGTTAGGCTTGATTTCTGAAATTCAGACTAAATAATATACCAGTAAAAAAACTTACTTGTTTTTAGTTAGTTTTTTCTACATTACTTGAGCTTTGGAATAAAGGGTCACATTTGTTTTCTATGACTACACACATGTTACTGAGTGCTTGCTGATAATTATCCATATCATCTTGCTCAAGAAAAATTTTGGCAGATGCCTGTATATCCTCGACAGCTTTCGCCTGATTTTTGTTAGATTCACTACCGCCATATTGTGCTAGTTCATAGCGAACCATGCCTCGTTTGAGATACACTTTTGCTAGTTTGGGGCTGATAGCTAATGCTTGGTTAAAGTCAGCGATCGCTTGATGATATTCTTGCTCATAATTGCTGCTATATTGAGCAATTTGATAATAGACAACACCGCGTTGAAAGTAAGCTTCTGCTTTGGATACATTAAGTTTTATGGCGTGAGTAAAATCTGTGATCGCTCTTTTGTAAGCTTGTTGAGATTCACCGCTATATTTAGCCATTTGGGTGCGGACAATTCCGCGTCTGATATAAGCTTCAATTTCATTACTATCCAGACCAATGGCGCGATTATAGTCTGCGATCGCTAGGTTATACTCTAAATCGGGATCGTTGCTATATTCGGCAAGCATATAGCGGGCATTACCCCGATTCACAAGAGCTTTGGTTTGATTGGGATTGATTGTGAGAGCTTGGCTATAATCTGCAACTGCTCCTTCGTAATCTTTCATGTTATAGCGAGCATTGCCACGATTTACAATCGCTCTGACATGTGTCGGTTCTTGTTCAATTGCTCCGGTAAAGCTGGCAATTGCTTTTTCATAATCTCGGTCTTGGTAAGCAGTATAACCTTGCTGATAATAATCAGCAAAGCTGAGTTTGTTATTTGTCTGGGGAGACTTCAATGTTTGTTGAGTGTAAGCATTTTGGGTAACTAATGGCTGAGTAAATTTAATCATTACATCCGCATATCCCAATAAACCAAAACCCAGCAAGCAACAAATAATCGGGTACAACTTTGACTTTTTGGAACGTTTATAAGATGTACCGCTTGGGGTAATTACTGGCTGCCAATAATTAGCTGCGTGCGGTGACATGGTTCGCTGTCGCTGTGGAAAATGCGGTGTCTGGGTGTATTGCTTTTTCCGTTTGATTCGCGGTTGAAGATGTTCTCTAGCTTCTATAGCCCGATGTGATGGGAAGGGGTCGCGTCCGCCTAATCGCACGGTACGTTCACACCAGGGACAGCTACGCATGTGGTTGTTGTAGCGATGCTGAGGATTTGTCGTACAGGTAATTAAGGAATCTTCAGCTTCAGCAATAGCCGATAGCCAAGCCTGGGCACTGGGGCGCAGCTGTGGGTTGTTGTGACCATCTTCAAAACAACGGACAAATAATTCTTGTAAGCTGGGATGAAGAATTTCCCAAGCAGGTGCAATTGGTGTAGGAAGGTAGGGTACGTAGCGCTTTTGGCTATAAGTGAAATGACCCGATGCAATGCGAGCTTCGTAGGGCGGTGGCTCAATAGCACCTTGAAAAATCCCCGAAAATGGGTGCGTACCTTCCATTAAGAGTTGAAATACTAGCACCGCTAACCCAAATAAATCGTGAGAAATTTCGCGATCGTGCTGGGCAAAAGTTTTATTCTGTAGTTCTGGTGGGGTAAACTCTGGTTTACCCACTGGGCAGCGATAAACAACATTGCTGCTGGGGTCAAGTACTTGGAAGGAGTCTGTATCTATCAAAGTCACCAGTGCTGTATCACTGACGAGGATATTTGACTCGTTTACATCACCAATACAATATCCACTAGCGTGTAAAGCAGCAATTGCTGCCGCCAAGTTACGAGCCGTGCGGAGCAGGTACTGATAGTTGAATAGGGGGCAGTGTTGGCGACGGGTTCTAGGGTTGTAAAAGTCGATAATTGGACGCATCCCCTGAATGCGTGGCATCAAAAACCCCAGGATGATATTTTTGCCATCTGCTGCTCGTAATAAATCCTCTGGCCAAGCGATAGAGATATGCCCTAAACTCGCCGTCGGGTTTTCTGGCGGGTTGGCAAGCATCGCTTGGAGTTTATCAGCATGAGCAGTCGTTGGCTTGTGGTAAATCTTTGCCACCAAGTTGTTATCGGATGGCACTGCATAAACACAAGCCTCACCGCCACGTCCCAAACTGACATTGAGACTGAGGATTTCTTTTTTAGGGGAACAACGTAGTACCTGCATAATGAAATTACCGCTAACGGAGTTATTGTAAGATGTGAAACCTGTAAATTTTTTGCTTATGAGTTGTTGAATGCAGCTATAATGAGTGTCAAATCATCATCAGTGCGTTGCGTAATCCGTTCTGAGCGTAAAAACTTTACTAACTGCTCCTTTGCTTCTGTCTTATCCTCGGCATTAGCTACAAATTCAAACAGGGGAAAAAAGAAGGGTTTGTGAGGTTCGCCAACAACCATATTCAAAGCCAGCATTTGTAGTCCATCAGTGATGATGCCAACATTTTCTATGTCTGTGCGCCAGACTCTCATCTGCGCTGTATCTAAGGCAGTAGGAGAAGTTAAAAAAGTAGTTTCGTTGATGTATTCGCCGCTATCAGGTATAGTCAGTGCCAAGAGGTTGCCCATGCTATCTTTTGCTACTGCTAAACCATCACCTATTTGCATTACAGCCACAACTTCTGGTGTGGCAAGCATCACAATTAAGGTAGTTGCTAAATCTTGAGGCTGTTTGTCACAAGTAGCCGCCTCATCATCCACAGCTTTTTTGGCAGCTAGTATGGCATCATTTAAGAGCGATCGCACCAATACATCATCAGTCAAACTTTTCCGAGTGAGTCCTTTGGTTGAAATGTTTTCTATTGCTGTTTCCACAGCAATCATCGCTCCCACTTTCCCCAGTAATGCAGAACCCGCGCCATCTGCTGCGGCCGCCACTAAAACGTTATCTGATAATACCTGCCAGTGATGAGCATCCTGGCATAATTGATTGTTTTTTAAGTGACTTGTACCACATACAGACGCAGCCACAATCCGCCATTGAGCAATCTGTTTTGATATGTTCATAGATTTTTTTCTAGCAGCTAGCTGTGTTAAACATCAAGCTGCAATTTTTTATTAAACAGTCCCCCAACCAATCGGCGGTAGTGCTACCTGTTCGTCTACCTGCGAATGAGAAACAGCTGACATACTAGTTGACAGCCAGACAAACATCTCGATAAAATTCAATCCTTTCAGCTTCAGGGGGGTACGCACAGCTATTTGATTTAAACGAGTCATATTCGCATTTTCTACGCCTACTGTAAAAAATGCTACACGCTTATTAGCTTCATCTCCCTGTAGCCGCTGGGATGCTTGCTCTACAACATTCTCTAGCTCGCCTTGTGGTTCTCCATCGGTAATCATGAATACCCAAGGACGATAGTAAGCAATCCCATTGGCACGATACTGAGATTTCCGCTCTTGAATTATGTCTAAAGCTTTATGGATTCCTGCACCCATTGTAGTCAATCCTTGAGCCGTCAAAATTGGCGGATTGAATTGATCGGCAGTCACAAAGTCTTGTACTACATTGATATTACTATCAAATGTTACGATCGCCACTTCTACCCGTCTTGCAGCTAAGGAATTTTTGACTAATTCATCCTTTAAACTTAGTAAACCCTGATTTAAAGCCTCAATCGGTTCTCCTTGCATCGAACCAGATGTGTCTAGTAACAGTACACAAGGACAACGTGGTTCTGGATTCTCAGCAAATTCTACTACTTCATCAAGTCTTAATGTATCATCCATAACTTTTCGTGTTATGTTAAAGTTCAAAGCTTTATTTCCCTTTCTTGAGAGTATATAATTACAGTCGCCCAAGCGACTTACAGAATATAGTAGCTAGTGGTAGATGCTCTAATTTTTATTAAACAAATTTTTTTCATAAAGTTCTCGACATATTTAAGAAGAACTTGAGAACAGCTTCGTTTAGCAAAAAAGAGTTTATCAAAACGCAGCATTCCCTGTTGTAATGTATCTACCCAAAAATTATATCCATTAACCCTACAGTACAATAAATACGTAAACTTTCCTAGATAAATTTTTAAAGATTTTATGTAGAAAAATCGCTCTTTTACATAAAAGTAATTAACCATAATTGAGCTTCTTAGCTCTAATAGGATAGCAGTGTCGCTGCAAAAACATGGAATCAAATTTACACTTTTAAGGAAGTGGGCATAAATAAACATCATTATTAAGGTCTTCAGTTAAGAGTTGTCGGTAGTAAGTAAAATCTAGAAGTAACTAACATCTACTGAGAGTCAAGTTAGGATAGGTATTTACGTTTATTCATACCCACTTACTTTGTTTTAAGATCGATAAAATAAGTATAATGTGCTAATTGCAACAATCTGTATTTAAAATTTACTAGTTTTAACATATATACATATTTTAAAATAAATATTTTGTACGGAGAGAAATATTACAAAGAAGAAAATATTTCATAGCTGATATTTTCAATTTACAAATGTTCGGTTGTGAATTCCGCAAAAAACTTGAGAAATATGAATAATTCCGGTACATTCACCAAACTACGTCCAATAAGTTTGTTAAGACAGTTATCCAATTGCTCCGACAGTACTTGTTTACAAGCATTGAGTAACTCCGTTTCTTGGTCAATTTACCTAGAACAGGGAAGAATAACCTACGCTACCCATTCAGTGGAACCCTTTGACCGGCTAGAACGTCATTTGCGTCGCCTCAGCCACCAAATTCCGCTGCTTACCAGTGAGGTTCGTGTTCAATTACGTCTAATGTTTGAACCTGATTCACACATTCAGTTAATTGAAGATGATAGCGATTCAAGAAGCCAGCCTCCTGAGTATCAGGCTATATCCTGGCTTGTTAGTCAACAATATTTACATTCTATACAAGCAGCAGTGTTGATTCAAGAATTAGTTCGAGAGGTGATCGAATCATTTTTACTAATCAAAGAAGGTACTTATAAATTAACAGAAACACTTGATACAATGCCAATATTTTGCAGGTTAGATGTAGAAAAAATTCTAGAGCATTGCCAAGTAAGATTAAAAGAATGGCAAGCTTTTGTTCCTCAAATTTCTTCTCCATATCAACGTCCATATCTGTTGATTAATAGCAAAATCGAGGAAAAAGATTTACCAAAATTCCAATCAGATTTAACTAATTGGATGAAAGGTTTTAGTTTGTGTCATCTAGCCGTAATTTTGAATCAAGATGAAATCCAACTGGCTCACACTTTATACTCTTACATCCTTAAGGGTGCGATTATCTTGCATGAAGCTGATCCACCTTATGATAAATTACCAAAGATATTTGAAGAGCAATCGCTTATCTCAAAATTCATTCCTAAGTTAATTGATACCAAAAAAGAACTAAATATCACCGTCAATTCTTACCTAGATATTTCTGAAGAAAATATAGTTCCTGTCCAACGATTACCTCAGATTTCTCCTTCTCCAAAAGAGAAGTTTCAGGAGCCAATAATATCAAATAGCATAACTCCTTTTTTTCAAAGAGTAGCGTCTGCTACTGTAACGGCACAAAAAGCTCATAAAATCGTTTCTGTAGATGATAGCCCCACAATTCTCAAAGAAATTAGCCGTTTCTTAGAAAACGAAAATTTTTCTGTAGTAACTATCAACGATCCGATAAAAGCCGTTTTGTCAATTATAAGGCACAAACCAGATTTAATCTTGTTGGATTTAAACATGCTAGGAATCGACGGTTATGAGTTGTGCCGGATTATACGAAATAATTCCATATTTCAGAAGACTCCTATCATCTTTGTCACTGGGAATAAAGGGGTTTTAGACAAAGTAAAAGCCAAATTAGTTGGGGCATCTGGATATCTGACTAAACCGTTTACTCGCGCCGAATTACTGAAAATAATTTTTATGCATTTGACTTAAATTAGCCACAAAACCTAAAAATTTTGAGCGAGTGAGGAAATTAATACTAATCTGAAATTTGACGAAAACTTAATTAAGGAGAGCGTGTTCATCTCTGGCTAATTGTTTTTTCTCTAGCTTACATGCTACATTTCGGACTCCGATGAGTTGATTGAACGGATTATTGGTATCAGTTAAAGCCCGCTCGTCAAGTGGTCGTTGGTAATTATATTTGTACTTTCCATCTTCACTGGTTGTGGATGAGTTACCACCACCGATGAAGGAAGCGAAAATATTACTATCAGTAGCAGCGCCACTAAAGCCACTGCCACTATCTAAACTGCTGCCATCGGTAGACTGCCATTTGCCATCACTGAAAGAAAAATTACCATTACCAGTTGGATTATTGTTAGTACTTTGTGACCCAACAGTTTGATTACTATTGTCAGTTGCCATTAGAATTAAACTCCTATTACTCAAACTAAAATCCTTCCATCAAGAAGAAAATTAGCGATATTAATGAAAGCATTTGAAAGCATTTATTTACTTTCATTTTCAATAAAAAGAGCAGGTACCACATTTAGCAAGTATACAAAATTAGATTTGCATTTAAAATGAACAAAATTTAGATTGGATTGCCGATTCTTTAGATTCGATTGTCTATTCTTTCGATAGTATTCAGGTAAATTTCAGAAAATTGGCCGATAATCTTTACAGTGAATGCTTTACAAGAATTATTTTAGTGATGTTTCAGCACAAAGAGGGCAAATTTACCTCTTTAAAGTTCTACAATAATGCAATGCAATTACACTAGAAATAAAGAATAAAGTTTGATTGTTATAGTCTATTGAGTAAGAAAATATTCTTATAAGGTTTTATTGAGTTTTAAAAATTTAAGTTCTGCGATCGCTAGAGCAAACGCATTTCAATCACTCTTCTCCCAACTAATATTAAAAACTAACGAAAAAATCAGCATTTATTATTTGATTATTTTCCATCAAAACCATATCTACGACGCGCTACGCCTTGTAAAATCGTGGTCATTGCTCATCGCAAAAAGCTGGGCTTATTGATAACAGAGAAAAAATAATGTCCCTTTTACATAATGTAATAATTGCTCAACGATGGAGTAATAATGCTAAAAAGTAAAACTAGAGTGAATATTCCAGATAAATTAAGCAACGAATTCTTTGAAAAGTGCTGTTGTGTTGAAGTTCTTGAAATCCGCGCAGCATCTAGTAGAGAAGTGCGGGCTGCGCCTACGCACAAAAGTTAGCTAATTAGGTTTTATGTTTTAAAGCTTCGCTCTAGTAGAAAACAGAACAATTTATAAACCTGTTTTCTAGCTAAACTAATAAAAATTCCTACTATGGAGTATCAAAAATGAAAAGTGTAGTGAGCGCTGTTATATTAACATTTCTTGGTGGAGTAAATTCTCTTCCTAGCTATGGACTCTTATCAAATATCAAGCCTTCAAGAATAGAGCTCCAATCAATTGTTAAAGATAATCATCAACAGTTGATGGCTAGAGTTGGAACTATAGATACTCAATTTTATCTTAAATATGGAAAGACAGCTTACCTCCCTACTGAAAATATTAAAATCAAATTTTCAAAAGTTATTCAGGATTCTCGGTGTCCCTCTGATGTAACTTGTATTTGGCAAGGACAAGTTATTATTGGATTAGACATCATAAAAAATGGTAAGCAAGTTTCAACATTGATGCTAACTCTTATCCCAGGTCGTGATGCTTTACCAATTCAATTTTTAGATAAATATACGGTGAAATTGATAGGGGTTTCCCCGTACCCACAGAGCGAAAAGCCGATCGCGCTCCAAGACTACATTGTTGAACTTGTTGTTAATAGAAACTAGATGACCAACCTTTGACTTTTTTTAATTAAAAGTTAAAAATTAAAAAATAAATCAATTGCTCAGAGTAAAAAGCTGGGCTTGTTGAGAACAGAGAAAAAACAAGCCCAGATTATATCGTTATCCTGTATATAGCTATACAGTATTTCTAGGGATATACAAAAATGATAATTTTTACAGGACGAAACTGAAAGTTAGGTGAATTTATGCCTCCAGTTACTGTTGTAGTATTCCACCAAAAACGCTCGTCATTAGTGAAACTACTTCCTTCTAGAGTGTGCCAATTTCCATTAGCATGTTGTATGGCTACTACTATTCCCAAAATGGATGTACTAGGCAAACCATGTGCTACAGAAAAGAAACCATTCTGGTCTGTTGTAGTCGTTAAATAGAAAGTTCTGGCAGTGAAAGGGAATGCCTGAGCAATCAGGTAGGTATCTTTTGGATATAACTCCACCATTTTTTCTTGCTGAGAGTTTTTTAAATCATCATTAAAATCATCTCTTCCAGTAACAGTTGCTATTTGATTGAATTGTTGAAATGAGTTCTTTGAAAGCTCAACAGCAAGAGCCGAATTAATTTTAAAAGTCGTCAGAGTTACAGCAGTAGTCGCTAAAATAGTAGACACACATAATTTCTTCAGATTCATCATAATAGATTAAACCCCTCTAGAAATTGTTATTAATTGCAAACATAAACGCTTCAATCTAAAAGTTACGTCATGCTGTTTGCTAGTTATTATATATTTCAACAAAGTATTGAATTAGTCAAGTATTTGGGACTAATACTTTTAAGTAAGTCGGCGTTAAAAAATCAATCTATGTAACGAAGTCTAAACTTAGTAAAGAGCTTAGAAATGAATCGTTGCAGGGTTTTTACAAATAATTGTTGATAATATAAATGACTTATTGAATGATTTCCTCTCTGTTACTCAAAATTTCTACTTGAATATTTGCAACTCTTAGCACTACTATTGTTTACGATCGCATCTCCTACCTAATTAGCTCAATTTTTTGGAGTATATTGTTTTGCGAGTCTAACGTAGTAGGATTGTTCAAGTGAAAGGGTACGCCTTGGGCGATGAGTAGCCATTGATCGCTTCTTGCACCCTAAAATAAGAGCAAAAGACGATTCTTAAAACAAGCACACTCCATGCGTATTTCTCTAAATTGGCTGCGCGAACTAGTAGAGATAAAACTTAGTCCAGAAGAATTAGCCGAAACCCTGACAATGGCAGGGTTTGAGGTTGAAGATATTGAAGACCGTCGCACTTGGGCAAATGGTGTGGTTATCGGCAAAGTGCTTGAGCGTCAACCCCATCCCAACGCCGATAAATTAAGTGTTTGCCAAGTGGATATTGGTGCAGGTGAGACTTTAAATATTGTCTGTGGTGCTGCCAATGTGAAGGCAGATATCTATGTGCCAGTAGCAACTACAGGTACTTACTTACCCAACATCGATTTAAAAATTAAACCTGCAAAATTGCGTGGTGTCCCATCTCAGGGCATGATTTGTTCTTTAAAGGAACTCGGTTTGCCCACCGATGTAGACGGAATTCATATTTTTACCCAGGAAAATTTACCATTGGGTAGTGATGTGCGTCCGTTGTTGGGTCTAGATGATGTAATTTTAGACTTAACTGCAACTGCCAATCGCGCTGATGCTCTGAGTATGGTGGGTGTAGCACGGGAAGTAGCAGCTTTAACTGGTGGAAAGTTAAGCATTCCTGAACCCGGTGAAGTCTCCATTACCAAAAATGCCGGAAATTTAGCTTTAAAAATTGCCGATACTCAAGCTTGTCCTGCATACATTGGTACGGTAATTGAACAGGTAAAAATTGCTCCCTCTCCCGAATGGTTGCAACAGCGTTTACGGGCTGCTGGGGTACGTCCCATCAGTAATGTAGTGGACATTACTAATTACGTTTTGTTGGAATGGGGACAACCTCTGCACGCCTTTGATTGCGATCGCCTAAAATCAGTTGCAAGTAGTGAAAATTTAACCATCGGTGTTCGCTTCGCCAATACTGGAGAATCCCTCAAAACCCTCGATGGACAAACTCGCACCCTATCAACCCAAAATTTGTTAATTACCGCAAACGACAGACCCGTTGCACTGGCGGGAGTCATGGGTGGTGAAGAAACAGAAGTTCATCAAGGAACTCAAAGCCTAGTTTTAGAAGCAGCTTTATTTGATTCCGTAGCAATTCGCCGTTCTTCCCGGAGTGTCGGTTTAAGAAGTGAGGCTTCTGGCAGATATGAACGGGGAGTTAACCGAGCCGAGTTGGAAATAGCTAATCGCCGCGCCTTGTCCTTAATTGGCGAATTAGCTAGTGGAATTCTTGTCCAGCAGGAAATTGCCGACACCCGCCCCGACCCGTCTACCTGGAGTCGTTCTATCGCCCTGCGTTTAGACCGCGTTAATCAAATATTGGGGCCGATAGATTTGGGAGAGGATACAGGTGAACTGCAAGAACAGGATGTTGAGCGTATCCTGGCTGCATTGGGATGTCAGTTGACTCCTTCAGAAAAAGATACTAACCATCAACATACATGGTCAGTTTCTGTTCCGCCCTATCGTTACCGCGACTTAGAGCGAGAAATTGACTTAATTGAAGAAATAGCCCGTCTCTATGGCTACAACAAATTTTGCGATACATTACCAGAAAAAGCGGAAGCTGGCTATCTGCCTTTAGATGAGGAATTAATTCGCAAATTACGAGCTTTCCTCCGGGCTGAAGGGTTGACAGAATTAATTCACTATTCTTTAGTCAAACCAGGAGAAGACAGAAATATAGTATTGTCAAACCCCTTATTTGTCGAATATTCAGCGCTGCGAACCGATTTGATCTCTGGATTAATTGATGCCTTTCAATACAATTTAGAGCAGGGTAATGGAGCCTTGAACGGCTTTGAAATCGGGCAAATTTTCTGGCAAGAAGAAGACGGCTTGCAAGAAACAGAAGCCCTTGCTGGGATTGTGGGAGGGGATATTTCTGTTGGCAAATGGTCAAAAAGTGGACGCGAAGAACCCATCACCTGGTTTGAAGCCAAAGGCATTTTAGAAAGTGTATTTCGGCAACTTGCCTTGCCGGTAGAATTTCAACCCGATTGCCGAGATAATCGCTTACATCCAGGACGCACTGCTTCCCTGTGGATTCGGGGTAACAGGCTGGGTATTTTTGGACAACTCCATCCCCAATTGCGACGAGAAAAAGGCTTACCAGATTCCGTTTATGTTTTCCAATTGAATCTAGATGTGCTTTTAGATTCTCTGGGAGAAGATGAAGTTCTGGTTCCAACATTTCAGCCCTATTCTACCTATCCAGCTAGCGATCGCGATATCGCCTTTTTCGCACCCGTGAAAATCTCAGTTGCCGAAATTCAAAAAGTAATTACCAAAGCGGGTAAAGATTTGCTCGAATCGGTAGAATTATTTGATGAATATCGCGGCGAAAATGTCCCCGAAGGACAGCGAAGTTTAGCTTTCCGCTTAATTTATCGGGCTAGCGATCGCACTCTTACTGAGGCCGAAGTCGAACCAGTACACAATAAAGTCCGCGAAGCTTTGGTGGAAAAATTCGGCGTAAACCTGAGAAGTTAATTATTGGGCATGGTGAAGAGGACTTGGGGACAAGGAGAATTAGGGACAAGGGGAAAGACTTATTGGAAGTTCTAAACTTTTGTCACCTTGTCACCTTGTCTCCCCATCTCCCCATCTCCCCACTCCCTGTTCATTTTTTATTTGGAATTAATTAGCTATGCCAAAATATGTACTCTGGGGAACTTACTGCGAAGACGTTCTCGAAAAACGCGCCCCCCACCGTCAAGCTCATTTAGACGGATTAGCAAAACAAAAAGAATCTGGTGTGCTAATTACTATTGGCCCTACCAAGGATGTAACAAAAGTTTTTGGGATTTACGAAGCCGAAGACGAAGCCACTGTACGCCAGTTAATTGAAAATGACCCCTATTGGAAAAATGGCATCTGGACTGAGTATTCTGTTAAAGAATGGATTCAGGCTTTTTAAATTAACGTCAGTTCGACGGGTATAAAAGTCAAAAAAGCTTGCTAGATATTAATTTGCTTAACTGGCAGGCGAAGTGGGATGCCTGCGGCGGGCTACGCCTACGCTACGATTGATTGACAATCTAGCAATAAAAGTCACAAAAAAATGCCGAGACTAATAATATTTAACAAAAATTAGGGTCTCGGCTATGTCTACCATGATATTTAGTGATATGAGCATACATCTCTCAAAAACTATATGAAGATTTATATGAGCGAGGGTTGCAGTTAGTTACAAACAATCTTGAACTTTAAGTCCAGATAGGCTGTCTTTTTTAAGATAGCCTATATCTAACCTTCAGGAGTCTACGGTTTAAGTCAACTTTTGCTAGCGTAGTAATATAAGCTTTATCGCTCTCCAGTAAGCGCCTGGAAGCAAAAGGATTAATATGGCTCATTTAAATCAGCGTCGTCCCCAAAATGTCAACGGCGATTTTTATGTAGATAGTACCTGTATTGATTGTGATACCTGTCGCTGGATGGCTCCTGAAGTATTTTATGATGTTGATGACCAATCGGCTGTTTATCATCAACCAACCAATGATGCGGAAAGATTAGCAGCGCTGGAAGCACTTTTAGCATGTCCTACTAGTTCTATTGGCACAATTGAGAAACCAAAAGATATCAAAGTTGCTCAAGAAAAGTTTCCAATATTAGTAGCAGAAAATGTTTACCACTGCGGTTATCATTCTGAAAAATCTTACGGTGCTGCTAGCTATTTAATTCACCTTCCAGAAGGTAATATTTTGGTGGATTCTCCCCGTTTTACGCCGCCTTTAGTCAAGCGTTTAGAAGAAATGGGGCCAATTCGTTATATGTACCTAACTCATAAGGATGATGTGGCAGATCATCAAAAATTTGCCGAGCATTTTAAGTGCGATCGCATTCTCCATACTGATGATCTTACTGCCGATACTCGTAATGTAGAAATACAGATAACTGGTTCTGAACCATTTTCTTTGACACCAGATTTATTAATTATTCCAGTTCCCGGTCACACGAAAGGACAAACTGTTTTACTCTACAAAAATAAGTTTCTATTCACTGGCGATCATCTCGCTTGGTCAGAAAGCTTGCACCAGTTGACAGCATTCCACGGAGCCTGCTGGTATTCTTGGTCAGAACAGACTAAATCAATGCGTAACTTAGCTAATTACTCTTTTGAGTGGGTGCTACCAGGTCATGGGCGAAGGTTTCATGCTGATAAGGAAACCATACGCCAGCAGATGCACAAGTGTATTGATTTAATGGAATCTTTGGATTGACACTAGATAACTGACTTTTCTCACGCGATATAGAAAAACCTAACCCTCTAACCCCCTTCCCGACGCGGGAAGCTACCGTGTATACACAAGTCGAATTACTCCCCTTAATCCCTCCTTGTAAAGGGGGAAAACCGGAAAATCCAGTTCCCTCCCCTTTGCAAGGGGGAGGGTTAGGGTGGGGTAAAATCGATATTTATCAACTATGTACGCCGAAATAACAAATGAGTACCCCGAAATAACAAATGGGTACGCCGAAATAACAAATGGGTATGCCGAAATAACAAATGAGTACCCTGAAATAACAAATGGGTACGCCGAAATAACAAATGAGTACCCCGAAATAACAAATGGGTACGCCGAAATAACAAATGAGTACCCCGAAATAACAAATGAGTACCCCGAAATAACAAATGAGTATGCCGAAATAACAAATTTAGGGAAGGGGTTGGGGGTTAAATCTGTACTGCACTCAACTGAGAACCGCTATATATTAATTGCATAGAAACCAGAAGCACTATAACCTGGATTTTAGAACTTTTTTAACCAAACACGGATTATGAAAAAGCTGATCAACAAGCCGGAAGACTTTGTGCAAGAAAGTCTAGAAGGTATGGCGGCGGCTCATTCCGATTTAATTAAATTGAACTACGATCCCGCTTTTGTCTATCGAGCCGATGCACCTATTCCGGGTAAAGTAGCAATTATTTCAGGTGGTGGCAGTGGACATGAACCAATGCACGCTGGCTTCGTGGGCAGAGGAATGCTTGACGCAGCTTGTCCTGGTGAAGTTTTCACTTCACCAACTCCTGACCAAATGCTAGAAGCAGCAAAGCTTGTAGATGGAGGCTCAGGTATCCTTTATATCGTCAAAAATTACAGTGGCGATGTGATGAACTTTGAAATGGCAACGGAGTTAGCCCGTAGTGAGGGCATTCGATCACTAAATATTTTGATTGATGACGATGTAGCAGTGAAAGACAGCCTCTACACCCAAGGACGCCGGGGTGTGGGAACAACAATACTGGCGGAGAAAATTTGTGGTGCGGCGGCTGAGGCAGGGTATGATTTGCCACAAATAGCAAATTTGTGTCGCCGGGTAAATCTGAATGGGCGGAGTATGGGAATTGCTCTAACATCCTGTACAGTCCCCGCTAATGGAACACCGACCTTTGAATTGAGCGATCGCGAAATCGAATTAGGTATCGGTATTCACGGTGAGCCAGGAATAGAGCGTATAACTATCAAACCAGTAGACGAGATTACCGAAATATTGACGCGATCGCTCCTTGAAGATGCACCATACAGCCGCACACTGCGCGAGTGGGATGAAGACAAAGGAGAATGGCTAGATGTAGAGTTAACAAGTCTACCATTTGCCAAAGGCGATCGCTTATTAGCTTTTGTCAATAGTATGGGTGGAACCCCGATTTCCGAACTGTATATTGTTTACCGTAAACTCGCCCAAATCTGCGAGCAGCAAGGATTGCAAATTGTGCGAAACTTGATAGGGCCTTACATCACATCTCTAGAAATGCAAGGTTGCTCCATTACCCTGCTGAAATTAGATGATGAGATGATCCGCCTATGGGATGCACCAGTAAAAACACCAAATTGGCGCTGGGGAATTTAACTAATATACGAATTATGTTGAGTCAGGTGCAGATATTACAATGGTTGCAGGCTTATGCAACCGAGATAGAGCAGAATAAAGCATATTTGACAGAATTAGATGCTGCGATCGGAGATGCAGATCATGGGATCAATATGGATCGCGGCTTTAAAAAGGTAAGCGCTCAGTTACCAACTCTTACAGACAAAGACATTAGCAACATTCTCAAAACCGTCAGTATGACCTTAATTTCTTCTATTGGCGGTGCGAGTGGCCCTCTTTATGGCACCTGGTTTTTACGAGCCAGTACAGCAGTAGTTGGTAAGCAAGAATTAACAGAACAAGATGTTTTAGCGATACTCCAAGCAGGCTTAGACGGCGTGGTGCAACGTGGCAAAGCGCAACTAGGAGACAAAACAATGGTGGATGTATTATCTCCGGCTGTAGGCGCTTTTGGACAAGCTGTAGGAGAAAGTAAGGGAACGCTAGAAGCTTTGCAACAGGCTGTCGCAGCAGCCCAAAGGGGATTGCAAGAAACTATACAGATGCAGGCGAAAAAGGGACGGGCTAGCTACCTGGGGGAACGAAGTATCGGACATCCAGATCCAGGGGGGACTTCTGCTTATTTGATGTTGAAGAGTTTGTTAGGTGTATTGGAAACTATTTGAGATTCAGAAGTTGAAGCAGATTTTGAAGCTTGAAATTATTCCAATTCAAAGCTACTGAAGTTTCAATAGTTAAATCTCCTTTTTTAAGGTTACTCATCAAAGCAGAACCATTTTCAAGACTATGGAAAAGGTCATCTAAAAGCTGCAATTGATTTCGAGGAAGAGTATAGTAAACCTTATTATTTTCAATTTTAACCTCTTTTGGTAAAGCTCCATCGGGAAGTTTACCTCCCAAAAATGTTGTCCAACCTGCAATCAGGTAACGGTAAACTATCGATTCCGTCTCAAACTGAGGGGGTTTCAATAAGCGAAGTTCCCCTTCAAGGCAATTTTCATGAAGAGTTATTTTCTCAGGAGTAAAGTGTAATTGCACTTGAATTTTCTTGTACTCTATTGTTGCAACAAGTCCTTCCTCAGAGTGTGGTTTTAAGGTTTTTAATTGTTCAACTCTAGATTCAGCTTGTTGACAAAGAAGAACCACCATTCTTTTTGTCAAAGTTAACTGTTTAGTGCCTGAGCTAAAGATAATGTATTCTTCTAGGCTTCTTTTGATAAATTGTCTAGACTCCTTAAAGGCTGCTGTAATCTTTCCAAACAAAATGCTCTTCGATAAATATTTAGGTTTCCATTTATCAGTATTCCCATATAATTTAGTTAAATCATCATAATTGGACGACGATTTCTTGAAATTGGCTTTCCAAAGCTATATAAATTTGTCTTGTTATATTGCAATACAGTTAAGTATTTCCTTCTTTTCTTCTCTTTGCGTCCTTTGCGTCCTTGGCGGTTAATTCAAAAAATTGACTTTGACAAATAGTTCTAGAGTTAACTGAACCGTATTTTGTTATATTATTTAATCGTCAAATTACTGAATTAATTGTTAAAGCCTTACAATAAAACCGTTTATCGCTGGGGTAAGTCGTAAAGATTACCTAAAAATTCAAACTTATCTAAATTATCTGATTGACAGCAGATATACTCTCAATGCGCCATTTACCTCGTTCTCGAATCAAATCATACCGAACTCGCAAATTATCGCTAGAAGGCTTTTTAAACTGACCATTTTCATATAACTGTTTCACTTCTTTAACCGTAGCTTTCACTACGGCACGATTTGCAAATAAATCACTTGTTTCTACAGATTCTATCTTCAGACTATGGTCATACTTGTAGTATTGTTTTTCTAGCCTATACTGTTCACCAGTCTGCCGCGATTGAGACAAAGCTGAACCAGTTAAAATCTGCTCTAAATTATTAATCTCATGATTGGGCCCGAAAGCTTCAGCTTTGGTTAATAACCAAGCCCGAATGACTTCCTCTGCCGTTGCATTTGTTAAAGGCCCTTCTGCTGATTCTAGTTTACTGTTTGGATCGGGAATAGATATTGGTGGTTGATTTATCTGTATAAATAACTCTGAACCACGCATAGGTGGTGTAGGGAAAAACAAATTTTTTAACCATCCAAAAGTTGTTGTGGCTACCACCCAGAGAACTAATAGACTCACCAAAGAAATAAACACTCTCCATACCAGCCGTGTTTTCCCTTCGATGGTGTTAGCAAAAGTTCGCCGCCGCCGGGGACGACGAGAATAAGGACGATTATCTGGTATACGCTCTCGGATAGTAGATTGAGCAGGTTTTCTCCGCCTACGCTTTTGATTATGAACAGGTGCAGCACTTTTAGCTGAACCGTTCAAATGCTGATTAGTGCCTCTGCTCATCCGTTCAGCAGCAGGAATCTCTGATTTTACACTTCCAGATGAATTCCACATAGGTGGTGAGAAGTTTGGATGTTCGGACGTTTCTTTTGTTGGTGTTTTTGGTAAATCTGAATCAGGGATTCTGCTGTGATTAAATGGCGCTGAAGTCCTAGTTGAATTGCTGTCAAAAGAGGTCTTCTTTGTCTTAGGCTGGGGAAAATACTGGGGGTTAATTACAGCCCATTCATTAGTTGTTTCTGCATCCGTTGGCAGTGCTTCTAAATAAGCTTGCACCTGTTGGTTAGCAAAGTAATCTTTTAGAAGAGCTTGCTGGTTTGCTAAATCTCGGAAATGGGGAAATACTTCGTGTTGCAACCACTGTTCTGCATATAAACACAGCCCTGGTAATAAATCTGGAGAGTCTTGAGATTTTTCCCGAATAAAAGCTAAAGCTTCGTACTCCTGACTAAGTTCTAAAACACGAGTTGCTTCTTCAGTTTGTCCCAAAAGTAATGCACATAGTGACTGTTCTAAATGTACATCTTGGCGCTTGCCCAAACGGATCAGCATTTGCCTTGCTTGCCGAATTAAAGCAGGTTGCCGTTGAGCAAATCCCCGTGCTATTAAGGCATAAACAGCTAAGTAAGTGGCAACAGCAGAAGGACGTTTGCTTTGAGCTTCAAATAATTTGTGCTGTTCCGCGACTGTTAAGTGGTTGCGTAACTGCTGGATAAATCGCAAAAAATCATCTATATTTAAACCAGATTCATCATTGTTAGTGCCATCAATGCCACCACGATCTTCTAAAAGGTTTTGCAATAATTCCAAGCCTTGGCTTCGTTCGGCAGTTTTTTCTTGAGGTAGTGCTAACAACTCCAAAATTCGATATGGTCGCAATTTGTAAAGATCCGCCTGAATTTCTGCCTGTACACTAGTGAACAACCCTTCGCGTACTAAGAGTTCTTGACCAGTTTCTAGGGATATGGCGGCATTTTCGTAATGACCTTGCTGCCACTGTTCACGACCTAATTCTAGACAAGCAAGGGCAACAGTGAGAACAACATCTGGATGTTCAGCGCTTTCGTATATTTCTTCGTCTGCTAAATTATTACTTTTTATTACACTTTTAGCGCCATTTTTATTTACCAGGTAGGGACGACCCAGTTTCAATACAAGCTCGTATTCGCCCAACTCTTGCAAAATTAACAAAGCGCCAACTAATTCGTCTTGGCTAATTTCGATACCCAAACTTTGGGTGTCGCTACCCCTTTTGGTGCTTTCTGGACGATTTTCCTTTGCTACTGCGGCAGCAGCAAGGTTATCAGGGTCATAGGCGTGGGTAAGATAGAGATGATCGTAGGTACTGCGTTGTTTTGGATCTGATAAAACCACGTAAGCTTCTTCTATGAGTTGTTTACGAGAAGAAATTGCTGCCTGAGAATACTCACGTCGAGGCAATTGTACAATGCGATCGCTGTATGCCTGCCGCAATTGTTCATCACTTGCCGCCAACGGTAGTCCTAAAATTCGGTAGTAATCTAGCGGAATTCGCACAGCCTACTTCCCCTGCACCGTGATCAACATAATTCACCTAGAGCGTTCCAGGCCTGTAAAACCGTGCCATAACAATGCCGTATAGAATTTACTCTACAAGTGTATATTGCAACAACTTGTTTTGTACCTTCCCGAAATTTCGAGTCACATTTTAGTACTAATTTTTTGCTTTCGCCTAGAAAGCCTCAGTTGTTTGTTTTAATTCTTAGTATTTTTATTTAACACAACTATTATCAGCCTTCGATAGCACAAACCACAACTACCGCTTTTAATCACGGCATAATTGTTGTGGTTGCAAGAATCTATTGATGATTGATTTTTTCGGGACTTTCCAACTAGAAGGTCAATAAAATACCACTATTGGAAATTTGTTACCCTGATAACTAGAGAAAAAAATCATATCATAATTTACCTTTAATTACAATTACCTATTTGGATATATAGATTTTGCCTCCTTTTTTTAAATTGTTAATGGATATGCAGAAAGCAGTCTATCTTGATTGCTAGTCTATGAAGGGGAATATTTAGGAGTGCTGTTAGCGGATAGCTATGGTTTAGCCCGTCTGAGTAAGAAGTAATAAGTCAGAGGTAGTACTTATAATTTTTTTCACTCAGTACTTACTACTCGTAACTGATTTGGAGTCAAATCCTCACGGGACATGGGCTGAAAACTTAAAAATCAAAAAATTAAAAATTCAGCTATTCCCTAAGATCCTTTTTTGGTGCATAAATAAAGTTTGATTGTTGAGTCTTGCAAACGCTAGCCTGTTAAAAGCCGAGGTGTTATCAGACCAACTTATTTAAGACCGTAAGTTTAAGTTGTACAACAGGGATACTCAAAAATAATGGTTCAAGAGCGTACTTTACCCACTTTTAATCCTGCTACTACGCACATTACTAAGGAAGAAGGGTTACGGTTGTATGAGGATATGGTGTTAGGGCGCTTGTTTGAAGACAAATGCGCTGAAATGTACTACAGAGGCAAAATGTTTGGTTTTGTCCATTTGTACAACGGTCAAGAAGCCGTTTGCAGTGGTGTTGTACAGTCAATGCGACCGGGTGAAGATTACGTTTGTAGTACTTACCGCGACCACGTTCATGCTCTCAGTGCCGGTGTACCAGCAAAAGAGGTAATGGCAGAATTATTTGGCAAAGCCACAGGTTGCAGCAAAGGGCGCGGAGGTTCCATGCACATGTTTTCTGCCAAACATCGCTTGCTAGGTGGCTATGCTTTTGTGGCTGAGGGAATTCCTGTAGCAGCTGGAGCGGCTTTCACGAGCAAATACCGCCGCGAAGTGCTGGGAGATAAAAATGCTGACCAAGTGACAGCTTGCTTTTTTGGCGACGGTGCAGCTAACAACGGTCAGTTTTTCGAGACGCTAAATATGGCAGCCTTATGGAAACTGCCAATTCTTTTCGTAGTCGAAAACAATAAGTGGGCCATTGGGATGTCTCACGAACGAGCCACTTCCCAGCCAGAGATTTATAAAAAAGCCAGTGCATTTAACATGGTGGGCGTGGAAGTCGATGGCATGGATGTGCTAGCAGTCAGAGCCGTGGCTCAAGAAGCTGTAGCCCGTGCCCGCGCAGGTGAAGGCCCAACATTAATAGAGGCGCTTACCTACCGCTTCCGGGGTCACTCCTTGGCTGACCCAGATGAAATGCGAAGCAAAGCGGAGAAAGAATTTTGGTTCGCCCGTGACCCAATTAAGAAGTTGGCAGCTTATTTGCTGGAGCAAAACCTGGCGGATGAGGGAGAAATCAAAGCAATTGATCGTAAAATTCAGGATGTAATCGACGAAGCGGTTAAATTCGCCGAAAGCAGCCCCGAACCAGACCCCAGCGAGTTATATCGTTTCGTGTTTGCAGAAGACGAGTAAATTTTGGGGACTGGGGATTGGGTACTAGGTACTGGTAACTAGGGGCTGGGGACTAGGGACTGGGAAAAAGTTATTCTAATCCCCAATCTCTAATCCCTAATCCCCGATACCCAATACCCAATCTTTAATCCCTAATCCCCAATACCCAATACCCCAGGACTAAAATTTGTGTTTAGTATTGCAGTTCAACAGCAACAGTACAAGACCTACATTCTTTCTGATGAAGCCGCAGGTTCTCAATTAGAAGTCGTACCAGAACGCGGTGGTATCATCACTCGTTGGCGCATTCAAGGGCAAGAGATTTTTTACCTGGACACTGAACGTTTTACTCATCCTGAGTTGACTGTCAGAGGTGGGAATCCAATTTTGTTTCCTATTTGTGGCAATTTACCAGATAATACTTACACTCACAACGGGCAACAATATACTCTCAAACAACACGGTTTTGCCCGTGAATTGCCCTGGAAAGTAACAGAACAAGAAACTGGAGATAAAGCTAGTCTCACTGTCGTTCTTGATAGCAATGAGCAAACCAAGGCAGTTTATCCTTTTGATTTTCAGCTGGCTTTCACCTACGAACTTCAAGGTAATACCTTAGAAGTCCGCCAGCAGTATAAAAACTTGTCATCCACACCAATGCCTTTTTCGGCTGGTTTCCATCCCTACTTTCTCTGTGGTGATAAAACTCAGTTAGAGTTTGAAATTCCTTCTAAGCAGTATCAAGACAATCTAACTAAGGAAATTCATTCTTTTGACGGCAATTTTGACTTTAGCCGTGATGAAATTGATTTTGCCTTTGGACAGTTAACGAGTCAATCGGCGACTGCCATAGATCGCAGCCGGAAGTTAAAACTCACTTTGGATTATGATGATTTCTCTACCTATCTGGTATTTTGGACAGTCAAAGGCAAAGAGTTCTACTGTCTAGAACCGTGGAGTGCCACCCGTAACTCTCTCAATACTGGTGATAACCTGACTGTGTTAGCACCAGGAGCTAGCCATACAGCATCTATAAGGTTGACTGCTAATTTTTTCTAAACCTCTTTACAAATCTACAGATATCTGTGCTATGATGGCAAAGTTGCGAAATGCAGCGAAAGGGTCGCTAACTCAACGGTAGAGTACTCGGCTTTTAACCGATTAGTTCCGGGTTCGAATCCCGGGCGACCCATAAAATTAACACAATATAATTTGGATTACAAAGAAGGCGATCGCAGCATTCAAGAAATTTCTGCAATTCGGTAGGATAGGCATAGACTAATCCCAAACACCATTGTCATGGTAAAAACACTTCCACAGCATAGGACAATTCCCCTTTTAGAAAATGGCGACAAACTCAGTCTTTATGAATTTGAGCGTCGTTACAACGCCATGCCTAACTTGAAAAAAGCCGAATTGATTGAGGGAATTGTTTACATCATACCTGCTGCTTTGCGTTTTAAAAGTCATGGTCAACCGCATGGTTGGATTCTTACATGGCTTGGTACTTACGAAGTTGCGACACCCGGTGTAGCTTTGGGAGTAGAACCCACTGTGCGCCTAGACCTAGATAACGAACCTCAACCAGATGCTGTACTTCTAATCAACCCAGAAGCAGGTGGTCAAGCAAGGCTGAGTGAAGATGATTATATTGAAGGCGCACCAGAGTTAATTGTCGAAATTGCTGCTAGTAGTGTCGCCATCGACCTCCATGCTAAAAAACAAGCCTATCGCCGCAATGGAGTCAAAGAATATATCGTTTGGCAAGTACTCGATCAGAAATTGACCTGGTTCTATTTGGAACAGGGTGAGTATGTAGAGTTGGCTACTGATAGTAACGGTATTCTACGAAGTCAAATTTTTCCAGGGTTGTGGTTAGGGGTTACAGAGTTATTAGCGGGGAATATGCAGTCCGTGTTGACTGTTTTACAAACAGGCTTGCAATCTCCTGAACACGCAGCATTTGTCCAGAGACTAGAGCCTTTTGCCTGATGCGATCGCTTGTAGATTTGCCAAAATAGTTTAGGAGTGCGATGCTTTAAGATAACCATTTGGGATACTGGGCTACCAGAGCTACTAGCTGTAGGGTAACTAAATCTACAGCAATACAGAGTAACTATGGTTCATAGTACAAGAGTATAGAACACAGTTATAGTAACGATGGCATAAACTTTTTCAACATAGACACACGACACTAGTTATAATTTCCTATAAGTTGAAAAAACTCTTAAGATTTAGCGTAATAATTACGCTTCTCTCAGACCGACTAGCTGACAACCACATTAGGAGGACTATCTATGGCGCTTGTACCACTGCGGCTGCTGTTGGATCACGCAGCTGAAAACGGTTACGGCATCCCAGCTTTCAACGTTAACAATTTGGAGCAGATTCAGGCAATCCTGAAAGCTGCTGTCGAGACAGATAGCCCCGTAATTTTACAAGCTTCACGCGGCGCTCGTAATTATGCAGGAGAAAACTTTCTACGCCACCTGATTTTGGCAGCCGTAGAAACCTATCCTCACATTCCCATTGTCATGCACCAAGATCATGGTAATGCGCCTGCTACCTGCTACTCAGCAATTAAGAACAACTTCACCAGCGTGATGATGGATGGTTCTTTAGAAGCTGATGCGAAAACCCCCGCTAGCTTCGAGTACAACGTTAATGTTACCCGCGAAGTTGTAAATGTAGCTCATGCTTTGGGTGTCAGCGTTGAAGGTGAACTCGGTTGTTTGGGTTCTCTAGAAACTGGTGCTGGTGAAGCTGAAGATGGTCACGGCTTTGAAGGTACACTCGACCACTCACAACTGCTAACCGACCCCGATGAAGCTGTTGACTTCGTAGAAGCAACCCAAGTAGATGCTTTGGCAGTTGCCATTGGCACAAGCCACGGTGCTTATAAGTTTACCCGTAAACCGACTGGCGAAATTTTGGCAATCAGCCGCATTGAAGAAATTCACCGCCGTCTGCCTAACACCCACTTGGTAATGCACGGTTCTTCTTCTGTACCTGAAGATTTGCTTGCACTGATTAACCAGTATGGTGGTGCAATTCCTGAAACCTACGGTGTACCTGTAGAAGAAATCCAAAAAGGGATCAAGAGCGGTGTACGTAAAGTAAACATCGATACCGATAACCGTTTGGCTATTACTGCTGCTGTACGTGAAGCTTTGGCTAAAAAACCAGAGGAGTTTGACCCCCGTCACTTCCTCAAGCCTTCTATTACATACATGCAGAAGGTTTGTGCTGAACGCTATCAGCAATTTGGTACTGCTGGCAACGCAAGCAAGATTAAACAAATTTCTTTGGAAGATTTTGCTGCTAAGTATGCTAAGGGTGAACTCAACGTTGTTACCAAGTCAGCTGCTAAAGTTTAATTTTGACAACAAATAAATAGGAGCATAGCAGGACTATGCTCCTAAAAAACTGATAACTTTAATGTTGTCAGAAACCGGGTAAATACCCGGTTTTTTGTTTTATTTATAAAGGCTGGAATGGGCATTGGGCATTGAGAAGAGGACTTGGGGACAAGAGGAAACACTTGTTGCAAGTTCTAATTTAAGTCCCCTTGTCCCCTTGTCTCCTTGTCTCCCCTGCCCTGCTCCCCCTGCTCCCTAGAACACCCGATGTTGTAAAGATGGCATTTGACGACGGACTTGTTCAAGCCTAGTGGGCTTGATTTCTGCGATCGCAATTCCCGGTTTTTCTCCGGCATCGGCTAAAATTACGCCCCAAGGGTCGATAATAACGGCGTGGCCGTGGGTTAGACGGCGGGCGTAGTTATTGCCTGTTTGGGCAGGAGCAATGACGTAGGCGGTATTTTCGATGGCTCTGGCTTGTAGTAATACTTGCCAGTGGTCTTTGCCTGTAAAAGCAGTAAAGGCGGCGGGAATAAAGATAACATCGGCTCCCTTGTCTGCCAGATGACGGTACAGTTCCGGGAAGCGGACATCATAACAAATGGAAAGCCCTAAATTACCAAGCTTTTCTGAAAAATGGACAGGTGGTAATTGCGTACCAGCCACAACCGTGCTGGATTCCCGATAGGTGTTGCCGTCGGGGACATCAACATCAAATAGGTGTACTTTGCAGTAGCGGGCAAGTTCTTGACCGTTTGGGTCGATAAGTAGAGTGGTGTTATAAACTTTGCCTGTATTGTCTACCGGAACTGGAAAGCTGCCGCCCAAGATCGTAATTTGAAAGCGTTGAGCCATTTTTTTGAGAAACTTTTCACTTTCAAGAGCGATCGCATCACCTTGCGCGAGTTTGTCTTTTTCTTCTCCCATATAGGAAAAGTTTTCTGGCAAACCTACCAATTCAGCACCTTGACGCACGGCAAGCTCTATTAATTCTTCTGCCTGTGCCAAATTTTTTTGTAGATCAGGCACACTGGTCAATTGAATAGCGGCGGCTAAATAAGACTTCATAGATTCAACAACGAACAGTTGATTTATGGAAAAGTGATTATCAAAATATATCGTTACTTCAACATCTGTGGAACTTAATTAGAAATGCTTCAGCCAAGATTTTCTTTACCAGACTTGTTTTATGCTGATCTTAATCTTCCTCTGGGTTATAGCAAACGAAGCAAGATAAAGATTAGGTTGTGATTAAACCTTGATAAAAACTGTCTACTGTGGATATTCCTATTCTCATTCAAACATTTATCGCTGTGTTTGTCTTGGCGGATGCTGTGGGCAATATACCGATTGTTTTAGTTTTGACTAAAGGCATGATGCCAGACCAAAGAAACAAAGTTATAGACAAAGCAATTGTCATTGCGATCATAGTTCTTTTGCTATTTGCCTTTGCAGGGCAAATAATTTTAAATTACTTGGAAATTAGTATCGGTTCTTTGCGAGTAGCAGGAGGATTATTGTTGCTGTTAATTGCTTTACAAATGCAGCGTGGAGAATTAGATCAGCCGATTATTGAAGAGGGACGCGATGTCGCAATTACTCCATTAGCTTTACCACTGTTAGCTGGGCCTGGGACTTTGACAACGGTGATGTTGTTGATGTCGAAATCACAGAGTCCGCATATTGCTGTCGTGGTAGGTATCTTAGGAGCGATGTTTGTCACTTGGTTAATTTTGCGTTTAGCAAACGTGATTGACCAGTGGATTGGTGCAGAAGGTGGAGTGATTGTGACTCAACTTTTAGGTTTTTTGTTGGCGGCGCTAGCGGTTGAAATTGGTAGTACAGGAATTAGGGAGTTATTTTTGAGCTAGAAAACTCCTAAAAATATTCTGAAACTGTATACAAATATAAATAAGTTTGAGAAACGAGAAATTCGCGCCTCTCAAACTTGTTTATAAAAATTAACCTAAACTTAGAACAAGATGGATAACTCAAGAGGAGTTTATTGCCAATTGAGTTTCAAAGATACTTTTCGAGAGTGGAAGCTAATGTAGTCTTAGGCACAGCGCCAACTACCATATCCACTTTCTGTCCATCTTTAAAAATCATTAATGTGGGAATACTGCGGATGCCGTACTGACTAGCAACTTGAGGATTTTCATCCGTGTTGACTTTGACGACTTTGATTTGACCTTTGTACTGTTCGGAGATTTCATCGACAACAGGAGCTACCATACGGCATGGTCCGCACCAGGGTGCCCAAAAGTCAACTAAAACGGGTACATCGCTGTCGAGTACTTCTTGCTTGAAACTAGAATCGGTAACTTGCGCGGCTGTTGACATGCCTAAAACCTTCGTCAATAATATCTGAACTTGGTGAAAATTCTACCATAGCAAAAACCTCAGCTTGGAAGTGCGAGGATGTACATTTGCAAAGAAGCTCTCTTATTTTATTTATAAACATAAGGAACCGCCCGAACAGTAGTCCGGGCGGAGTGTGGTGTGAGGAGTGAACGGAAACATTCGTCTCCGCTATCTCTATTGTAGGCGAGATATAGAATTTTTCCAGCAATTGTTTAGGGGGCTGGAAAAATTTATTGAAGAATTGGGGAGTGGAAAGAGGCAGAGGGGCAGGGGGCAGGGGGACAAGGTGAAAAACAAAACTTGCAATCAGTCTTTCCCTTACCCTTGTCCCCTTGTCTCTTCCCAATGCCCCATGCCCCATGCCCCAATTTTATTTCCCCATACCTAATTGTTGAGCTTTTTGGTAAACTTTCCCCTCGGTTAATAAAGAAGGCGCAATCACAACTTCCACTTGTTGCATTTCTTTAATATTTTTGGCTCCTAAAGTGCCCATACTGGTCTTTAAGGCTCCTAAAAGATTGTGAGTGCCATCATCTAGCCCTGCTGGGCCAACGAGTATTTGCTCTAGGCTACCGGTAGTGGCAACGCGAATGCGGGTACCACGGGGCAAGACTGGGCTGGGAGTGGCCATGCCCCAATGATAACCTCGTCCTGGGGCTTCTGCGGCTCTAGCAAAGGGGGAACCAATCATCACACCATCGGCACCGCAGGCGATACATTTACAAATGTCGCCACCGGTGATTAAACCGCCATCAGCAATAATGGGAATGTAGTTGCCAGTTTCCTTGTAGTAATCATCTCGTGCTGCGGCACAATCTGCGATCGCAGTCGCCTGTGGTACACCCACACCCAACACCCCACGGGACGTACAAGCTGCACCAGGCCCAATTCCTACAAGTACCCCAGCCGCGCCAGCTTTCAACAAATTCAAAGTGACTTCGTAAGTTACACAATTCCCCAACACTACGGGGATGGGCATGGAACGGCAAAATTCTGCTAAATCAAGTGGTACTAAAGACTCTGGTGACAGATGTGCAGTAGAAACTACCGTAGCCTGTACAAAAAATAAATCTGCTCCAGCTTTTGCCACCGCCTCACCGTATTTACTTGCACCGGCTGGAGTCGCACTTACCGCCGCAATGCCACCTTGTTGTTTAATTTCCTGAATCCGTTGTTCAATTAATTCTGGCTTTATTGGTTCGGCATAGAGTTCTTGCATCAGCCCGACAAATTCATCTTTGCCCACAGAGGCAATCCGATCTAATATGGGGTCTGGATCAGCATAGCGAGTGTGAATACCCTCTAAATTCAAAACACCTAATGCTCCTAACTGTGACAAACGTACAGCCATGCGAACATCTACAACACCATCCATCGCACTGGCAATTATCGGGATTTCTCGCTCAATATTGCCAATACGCCACTTAGTATCTGCCAAACTGGGGTCTAGTGTTCTGTTACCAGGGACTAGAGCAATCTCATCTATCCCGTAAGCTCTGCGAGCTGTTTTTCCCCGTCCAAGTTGAATTTCCACGCTTTAATTTTTCTCAAATCTGTTTAAGCTAGGGTATCAAATTGTAAGATATCTTGGGGCGTTTTTTCCCTAAATTACACAGAGAAATTCGAGCCACCCGAGCTGCTGCTCAAAACTTTGATGGACATAAAGTATTTACTAGGCAAACAAATTACCAATTTTTGCTAATTGGTTTTTATATTGTGTTCTTTGAAGATTGGGGTTGCGCTAGTTTTCGGCAATTCTACTTTTATGTGTCTATTATTACTAAGCTAATTTCAATATTATTGGCATTAGTTTTCTGAATTTGCCTGTATTGACTTAAGATCAAGATCGGGCAAATTCTCATAAATTATACAAAATTGGAATACTTTGTATCGTTTGAAATCGATAAACCTTCTGAATCGAAAGATTTTCAATTCTAAAATCCACAATTGGTTTGATTTACCGTTTATTTTTAACTACATTCACACCAGTGTAACCAGTTGCTAGCCAAAGTATCGCTCTAGCTCCATCACGAACAGATTTTTCGATAGATTCAGGGGGTTTTTCAGAAGGAACGGGCACTGGTTTTAAATAAATACCTCGACTACCCAAAATAATTTCGCCGATGACACAAGCCCGACGCATGTGGAAATCTGAAGTAATTAAATAAACGCTCTTGATGCCGCGAGATTGCAAATCATCTACCAACGTAGTAAAATTAGTAACAGTATCTACGGCTTCATAGTCCAAGTGTAAACGTTTGGGATCAACACCAGCTTTGGTAAACACATGTTGGGTGAATCTAGCTGGACTACCCCCAGTAATCCAAATTGGTATATTTGGATGCTGGCGAACGAATTCGGCCGTAAACTTTTCTCGCTCTAAACGTCTCGTTGAACCACCCAACACTACAACTGCTTGCGGCTGTACAATTTGGTTTTGTACTTCTTTGTATCCCCACCAGATGATTAGCGGTAGGACAAAAGCCATAAAACGAAAAGATTTACCTGTAAAAAATAGCTTATTCAAGGCTCGATAACTTTATGTACTGAGTCTAAAATTTCCTCTAGCTAGAAGAAAAACAACAATTGATATGTAGAGTAGCAAACTCCTATAAAGTCTGTCCAAATTTATATTTGGGTGATTTTCAGGTTGCAGCGCGATTAAGCGTGCTTGAAGTTTTTCCTCTAATTGATGGATTATCCTAACCGATATCGGACAATTCATCATAGGGTGTTAACCTCTTTTCAAAGAACCCCATCTAGGGTAGCTTAAATGGTAATTACGAGTTACGAATTACTTGAACTTATTCACTAGTTGTTGCTTCCAGCCAAACTTCTACATCATCTGCTAACAACTTCTGTGCTGCGTCCATCATTGAGGTTGCTATATCTTTAAGGTCTTCACGATTGTTCAAGTAAGTTTTCAAGGCTTCCATTGGGTCGATGCTGCTACTTGCAGTCAATTCAGGAATGCGGGGTCTGGCTAATTGACTTACTAATTCTGCTTGAATGGTGTAGGTATGAGCGGGACTTAAAGCAGTATGTAGAGAAGAACTGTCAATTAAATCCATCTGCTCGGAGCGGAGTTTGTAGATTAGCCGCACTACAGCATCTTGAATATCATACTTAGCGATCGCTTTCATTAACACCCCTTGCGGATCATCTGCTTTCGAGACATCCACTTCAATGGTGCGGAAAGTCCGAACTGTTAAGGGACAAAATTCCCATTCAACCTTCCCCCGTTCCAGCTCTATCATCACATAGCCTTTGTCTTCTTTTTCTTCACTAAAATCTACCCTCTCAATGCTTCCTGGATAAATCACTGGCGGGTTGTTGGATTTATTCAGATTTTGGTGGCGGTGGACGTGTCCCAAGGCTACATAATCAAAACAAGGTCGCGTCAGTAAAGATAAGGGCAGAGTAAAGCCTTTACCTACTGCCAAAAAACGTTCTGCACCCAAAGCAGCATTGTCAGACATCAAGTGAGCCAAAAGGATAGTTGGCACATTGGGGTCAAGACGGCGAATTTCCCCTTCTAGAACAACTCGCAGGCGTTCCGTTAATAGTTGGTTGACTTCCGCCAAAGAAGAACCTTCAGTCTCTTGGCGAGTCATCAGAGTTGAACGGGTAAGCCAAGGAAGCGTGATTACTTGCACTTTGCCATTACGGGTTTCGATGCAGTGAGTAGTTACTGTGTCACCGACAACAAATCCTGGCACTCCCAAAGTGCGGTAAATATTTAAACTCGCGCCTCCCTGTCCTTGAGAGTGTTGGTCGTGATTGCCTACCAACAGCACTGTTGGAATATTGGCATCCATGAGACGGCGAAATTGGCTGGCAAAAGCTTGCTGTACATAAGGCGGTGGTGTAGCATCCGGGAAAGCATCGCCACCAAATATCACCATATCAACAGCATCTGTCAGCGCCCGGTCAATACATATAGACAAGGTATTGACAAAATCCTCCAATCGTGTATTTAATCCCGTTTCTGGATTAATTCGTCCGTGAGAGAAGCCGCTTCCCATGTGGATATCGGAAAGATGGAGGATTTTAATCATATTTATCCTTAGTCATTAGTCATTTGTCTAAATATTAATGACTAATGACCAATACATAACAACTAAATATGAATTCCGCATTCTGTTTTATCACTTCCCCGCCAACGTCCGGCGCGTTCGTCTTCGCCTTCGCCTACTTTAGTGGTGATGGGTTCATCGCCGATGCTGGGATAACCTTTGTCGTGAAGGGGGTTGTAAATGACTCCATGTTCAGCCACGTAAACCCAACTATCTTTGCGTGTCCAAGTAGCGATAGGATTTACTTTCAGCCGACCTTTACCGTCGAATTCAAATATAGGCATATTCGCACGGGTTACTGCTTGGTCACGGCGGCGACCGGTAATCCAAGCGACGCTGTTGAGTTCGTCTAGACCCCGTAATAGTGGTTCAATTTTTGTAATGTGGTGGAATTGAGCAATATCCTTGTCCCAAAGTTTGTCACCGTACTTCGCTTCAAAGGCTTCGCGGGTGTCTACGTCTGGAGTTTTGAAAGTTTGCAAATCCAGGTTGTAAATTTGTTTGGCTTTGGCTACTAATTCTAGGCTTTCAGGGAAGTGGTGCAAAGTGTCGAGAAATATCACAGGAACTGGATGCTTCAGTTCAGTGTAAAGAATATGGGTGATTATCATATCATCCACGTTAAAGGCGCTTGTTTGCACCAGTCCCGTTGGAATATTTTCTATAGACCATGCCAGTATTTCTTTGGGAGTGGCAGTTTCAAATTGCTGATTTAATGTATCTAAGTCAAAAGCGATCGCTTGGTTTCTAGATGCCGTGGATACTGTCATGATAATCTTCTGTTCAAATATTTTTACCTTGACTAAGATTTATTTTACTCCACAAAGGCCCATATTCCGCTCGGAGATAAGGTAATTATTCTGTTCGGAAATTACTACATTATCAATATGGGGTATGGGGAATTGGGCGTTGTCCTATTTTTAGGATTCAGTCAAAAGGAATACATAAGTAAAAATATTTAAGTATAAATTAAGTAATTACTAAGAAACTTTACGGTAATTTAAGTTTTACAATGCTTTTATAGATATTTATACTGATTTTGATATGGTTAAGGAACAATTAATAAAAAGGATTTTACTTAAATGAACACTTCAAAATCCCCCAATCGCTTAGGTGAATCTATAATCATGGGTGCTTTAATGATGTTGACTAGCGCTGGCATAATTACAATAATGAACTTTTTCTAAGATAAAGATTTCTAATTTTAATAATAAAACTTCATATAGCCCTGCTCAAAACTGAGTAGGGCTTTTGATTTTAATACAAATGAGTCCCTGTATATTAACTTTTTTCTATGACTTCTCAGTAGAAAATAATTGGGAAGCCGTGTTTTTACGTAGTTTTGCAATCAAAGAATTTAAAATTGGGATGCGATCGCTATTTATCCCTAGTGGTCTGTCCCATTAATTTTGATGGGACAGACCACTAGTGACCCATTGGCGCTTTCGCTCCTGCGCCGCCTTTTCCCAGGAACAATAACAGAGGTAATGAGCAAAGGAACCCTACGCCTACGACTCGAAAACAATCTGCGTAAGATAAAACAGCTGATTGAATATCTACTGTTTGACTTAATAAAGCTAGTGCCTGTTGTTGCGCTGTTGCCGCATCCATGCCTTGGCTTTGGAGTGCCCCATTGAGTAAATCTAGACGCTGATTGGTTTCTGGGTCATAAGGGCTAAGTTTAGTTAACAAGATGGCTCGATGAAAAGTCTGTCTTTGGTCAAGCAGAGTAGTAAGTAGGGCAATGCCGATACTGCCACCTAATTGTCGAGTCAGGTTGTAGAAACCAGAACCGGCTGAAACATCTTGTTTGGGTAGCGGCCCTAAAACTGCCAAACTCAAAGGCAGAAACATCAACACGGTAAAAGCCCCACGCCATACCAATGGCCAGAATAAATCATCTGTACCTGTTTGTGGGGTAATTGTCGCCAATTGAAACATGACTCCAGATGATCCGACAGCGCCCAGTGCAATTAAAAATCGGGCATCAACTATACTAGACAGTTTGCCTAATAAAACCATAACGATCGCAGACGCTAAAGCCCCAGGTGCTAATAATAATCCTGTTTGTGTTGCCGTAAATTGCAGCACACTCTGAGCAAATATTGGCACAGCAAAAAGTGCGCCATAAAGTCCCATACCCACTACTGCTGAGAGAACGCTTCCCGCAGCTAAAGAACGGTGACGCAAAACTCTCAAATCCACAGCCGGGTGATCTGTTTTTAGTTCTCGCCAAATAAACAACCCCAAGCCGATAATACCGACAATCGTCAGAGTGACAATAAAACTAGAAGAAAACCAGTCATCTTGCTCCCCTTCTTCTAATACAGTTTGTAAGCTACCCACAGCCACGATTAAAAATCCAATCCCCCACCAATCAACAGCTTGATTTTGGGTATCCTTCCTGGCTTTATTCTTTGGCAAAAACGCCAAAGACATCGCTACTGCGATGATCCCAAAGGGAATGTTAACAAAGAAAATCCAGCGCCAGCCTAAACCATCTACTAAGAATCCTCCCAATGTTGGGCCAATTGCCGGGCCAGCAATTACACCTACACCAAAAACTGCTTGGGCTAAACCTTGTTCAGCCGGGGGAAAAATCTCGAATAAAATCGCTTGGGCTTTCGCTAGCAACCCGCCACCGCATAAACCTTGGAGAATTCGGGCAACAATCAACATCGGTAGATTGAAGGACAGCCCACATAAAACGGAGGAAATGGTAAAACCAATCAGCGAGAAGATAAAGTAGGTTTTACGCCCAAAGTAGTCTCCCAACCATGCAGATAAGGGAATTAAGACGACATTAGCGATCGCATATCCGCTAACTACCCAACCCACTTCACTGACAGTTGCACCCAAGGTAGCTTGAATGTCGGTGAGAGCTACGTTAACAATACTAGTATCAATTACTTCTAAAATAGCACCAAGGGAAGCCGTAAAAGCGATCGCCCACTTCAATGGGCCGTGGACATAACCAAATTCGTCAAAACTAGAACTTTTAATATTGGTAGCCATTCTTACATAAATAATCTTTGGGAGATGTCAAACAATGCCTTGGTTGGAACACTAATGCCAAAGCTAAAATTAAATTTTGTATACATACGCTACGGTAGCGTATCATATTGAAATGGTCAAGGGAAAATTCAATGAAAAGTAGCAGAAATACCTATGCTAAGGATGGATAGTCACTGCTGCTGTTTTCATGCATGAGAATTGGGTTATAGGGCTTATTTGTTTCCTGTAAGCTACTTTCTAAGCCCAAAGCTAGAAGCAAATGGCCAATAAGATATTGCTTGGGGATGATATTTTTATGAATAAGCAAATCAATAGCCCCTCTGGAAGACCACGCAGCATTCACGCCAATCAGGCTATTGTGCAAGCGACTTTGGATTTACTTGCAGAGGTAGGATATGAAAGCATGAGTATAGAAGCGATCGCTTCTCGTGCTGGAGTTGGTAAAACGACTATCTATAGGCGTTACACTTCCAAAGAAGAACTAGTTGCAGACGCGATAGAAAGTTTGAGAGATGATTTAGTGATCCCCAATACTGGCAGGTTTTGGGGAGACATGGATATTTTGATAAATAATGCTGCTAAAAAAATAGATAGTCCCCTTGGTCGTCAGACACTGGCTTTGATAATTAGTACAGCGTCTAGCAATCCTCAGTTTGCAGAGGTTTACTGGACAAAATATACAAAACTCCGACGCGAAGCCTTTTCTAAAGTACTTGAGCGTGCCAAGTCTAGAGGCGAAATTCACAAAGACGCAGACGTAGACTTAATTATTGACCTTGTGAGCGGGTCACTATATTATGCACTGATATTCAAACCCACAACCGAGCCGGTAGAAGCATACATGCGCCGCACAATAAATCTTCTCCTCAAAGGGATTGAGAATGGGAGATGAGGGGGCGGGGGAGGCAGGGGAGGCAGGGGAAGCAGGGGAAGAAGAATTTTCCCCTTTGCACCCTGCCCCCCGCCCCTCTGCCTCTTTTCAATGCCCAATGCCCAATGCCCACTCCCAACTTGTTGCCAAAATAACTTTCCATCACAGGTCATAAATGAGATGATGGAGAAATTAGAGAAAAAGGTGAACAATTGTTATTTTTCTCCTTCCGCTTCTGGTTGCAGGATGGCATCACAGTATTGGATGAGGGTTGTCAAGCGATCGCTAATCGTTTGAAGTCTCGTTTGTGCAGTAGATGCTTGCCGCGCTCCTTGCAAAAACATCACATCTATTGCCAACAAGCGCAGTTGCTTGCTCATTTCGGTTTGATAAGATTGCACTCGCCAGTTTTCATCAGCCAAAGGTACAATCTGCTCCCCAAAGAATTGCTGCAACGAGGCTACACGCTGCCGCAGTTCTGGTGCAACAATTTGGGTAGTTGCGGCATCGGAACGTAATTGCTCTAGCAAGGTTACGAGTGCCAAATATTTCTCAGGGTTTAAAGACATCCGGTGCTAGTTAAGATAGTATTAATGTCAAGTAATTTTTCTTCTACAATAAACTTTCTTAAAGACTTATCAGCACTAAAAGCCTCAAATCAGGATTTGGGGCTTTGTTTGCCATCAATGGATTTTCTTTATGAACCTTGAAACTCAAATTGGATGAGTACCGGACGCTCCTGCGTCGCTCTAAGCGAATCTATGCCGTTGGCGCAGCCTCTCATAGAGAAGGCTTTACGCTACGCTATCGGCAATTGGAAAATCATCCTTACACTGTTTTTTTACCCGTCTCTGGGCGACAGCATCTTCTTAGGTTGATGCTGCCAGTTTTATTTATCATTCACTTAATCTACCGATCCTATACCGACCCAATTGTATGAGCAGTCTAGCTATAAATTCATCAATTGATCTAACCATTCCGGAATGGTTAAAGAAATGTTTGAAGGAGTCATCCACAAGTAGCGGCGCAGCAGAAGATGACCGAAAGCATAGTGATGCAGTCTTAATTGGTCGCGCATTTGAATTTGCTTACCAACTGCATCAAGGTCAATATCGCAAATCGGGAGAACCATACATTGCTCATCCCGTTGCTGTAGCCGACTTGCTGCATGATTTTGGAGGCAGTGCTGCTATGATAGCAGCTGGGTTTCTTCATGATGTCGTTGAAGATACAGAAGTAACAAGTCAAGAAATAGAAGAACGCTTTGGCGCAGAAGTGCGGCAATTGGTTGAAGGTGTCACTAAGCTTTCTAAAATTAATTTCACCAGCAAAACCGAAAGCCAAGCCGAAAATTTCCGGCGAATGTTTTTGGCAATGGCGCAAGATATTCGAGTAATTGTGGTGAAATTGGCAGATCGTTTGCATAATATGCGAACTTTACAATACATGTCAGAGGCCAGCCGCCGCCGCAGTGCCCAAGAAACGCGAGATATTTTTGCACCTTTAGCCAATCGCTTGGGGATTTGGCGAATTAAATGGGAACTGGAAGATTTGGCTTTTAAGTATTTGGAACCGGAAGCTTTCCGTCAAATGCAGGAGCTTGTTTCCGAAAAACGAACGGCTCGAGAAGAGAAATTGGTTAAAGCTACGAAAATGCTGCAAGAGCGTTTGCAGCAAGCCGGAATCCGCTTTCAGGATATTAGCGGTCGTCCCAAGCACCTTTATAGCATTTACCAAAAAATGCACCGCCAGCAAAAAGAATTTCATGAAATTTACGATTTGGCGGCACTGCGGATTATTGTTCAAACTAATGAGGAATGCTATCGGGCGTTGGCGGTGGTTCATGATGCTTTTCGCCCAATTCCTGGGAGATTTAAAGACTACATTGGGCTGCCAAAACCTAACCGTTACCAGTCATTACATACTGGGGTGATTGGACTAACTGGCCGTCCTTTAGAGGTGCAAATTCGCACAATCGAAATGCATCATATCGCCGAGTACGGGATTGCCGCCCATTGGAAATACAAAGAAACAGGCGGTTCTAGTATTAGCCATTTCACAGAGACGGATGACAAGTTTACTTGGCTGCGACAACTGCTGGAATGGCAAACTGATCTCAAGGATGCCCAAGAATATCTTGATAGCATCAAAGACAATCTATTTGAAGATGATGTCTATGTCTTCACCCCTAAGGGAGATGTTGTTCCTTTAAGTCCAGGTTCCACCACTGTAGATTTTGCTTATCGCATTCATACGGAAGTGGGAAACCATTGTTCAGGGGCGCGGGTGAATGGGCGAATGGTATCTTTGTCAACGCGGCTACAAAATGGGGATATTGTAGAAGTTCTTACCCAAAAGAACTGCCATCCGAGTTTGGATTGGTTGAACTTTGTCAGAAGTTCGGCGGCGAAATATCGAATAAAACAATGGTACAAGCGATCGCGCCGGGAAGAAAATGTTGCCCGTGGACGCGAATTGTTAGAAAAGGAACTGGGTAAAACTGGTTTTGATAGCTTGCTGAAATCGGATGCAATGGAGACTGTCGCCCAAAAGTGTAACTACCATAGTGTGGACGATTTACTCGCGGGTTTGGGTTACGGAGAAGTCACATTGAATTTGGTGCTAAATCGTTGGCGAGAAGTGGCGAAAGCACAACAACCAATTTCCACCGTGTCGCCATTTATTCCCAAAGAACCAAGTACATCAAAAGCTTTGCGGGATTCACCTGCGCCTATCTCCCGTGCCAGTGATTCGCCAATTATTGGGGTAGAGGGGTTGGTGTATTATTTAGCTGGGTGTTGTACCCCGATTCCTGGCGAACCAATTATTGGTGTGGTGACGCGAGGTAGGGGGATTTCGATTCATCGCCAAGGCTGCAATAATCTGGAAACTGTGGAGTATGAGCGCTTAGTACCAGTTAAATGGAACCCCACCGCCGAAAATAGTGGTCGCCCGCATACGTATCCTGTAGATGTTCAAATTGAAGCTCTTGACCGCGTAGGGGTGCTAAAGGATATTTTGTCACGGTTGAGTGACCAAGGAATTAATGTCCGCCATGCTCAGGTGAAAACCTGTGCTGGTCAACCTGCATTAATCGACTTAGGAATAGACATACGCGATCGCTCTCAATTAGAGCAAGTGTTTGTCCAAATAAAAAAAATGAGCGACATTTTGAATATCCGCCGCATTGGTCAAATTGACGAGTAGGTGTCCCAATTGGTAAGGTGCGTTAACGCAGTGTAACGCACCAATTTAAGTTGCGATTTCATTTTCAAATTTCCTTGAAATAATCAGCCCTAATCGTAAGCGATGGTTTCTAATGGCAAAATTACTGTAAATGTAGACCCTTTTCCTAGCTGTGAATCTACTTTAATTTCACCATCCATTAACTGAACCAATCGAGAGACTATTGCTAAACCTAATCCTGTACCATCAGAACTTTGCACTTGGGGAACAGTCACTTCCCGAAAATAAGGATTGAAGATTTGTGCTTGAGCATCTAAAGAAATACCAATACCAGTATCAGTAACAGAGATAGCCCATTGCTGTTGAGATACCGTCCAGCACTCCAAATGAATTGAGCCAGATTCTGTGTAGCGAATTGCATTACTCAGCAGATTTGTCAGAATTTGCTGAAGCCGAAGCGGATCTGTGATCACTTGACTTGGAGCGCGTTCGCATTCAACAACTAAGGATAATTCTTTAGCACGCGCTAATGGCTCAACCATTTCTAAAATAAAGTTGATTAAACTAAGCACATCGCTTAGAGTAGGGTGCAATTTCATCTGTCCGGCATCATAGCGCGAAATTTCCAGAGTATCGTTGATTAACCGGACAAGCAGTCTACCACTCTTAAGAACTCGCTCGATACTTTCAAGATTTGCATAGCTGTCTTTGAGTTCTGATTGTTGACGCTGCTGGCGCAAAAATAAGTCTGCGTAACCGATAATTGAGGTGAGGGGGGTTTTCAGTTCATGAGCTAAATGAGAGAGACTATCTTTATTAGCGCGAACCAAACGAGTTAGTTCTTGGTTAGTCAAGCGCAATTGACTTTGGAGTTGTTTAAGCTCTTGTAATCGTCCTTGAGTATAACTGTTAAAGCAACGCGCGATCGCTTCATCAATTACTGTATCAATTAGGCGAACAGCCCTTAACACATCTTGTGCAGATCCTTGTAATAAATCTTCTTCTAAAAAGGAAAAAATTACAAACCGGAGTAAACGATACTCTCGCGCAATTTCAGCTGGTTCAAATCCCTGTTGGGCGCGGAGTGTGCCGTGTTCTAAACTTGCATCTACTACTGTTTGCAAATCGCTCGTTTCAGATTCAGAAAGTACTGTTGCTAATGCTTTCAAAACGCTGGGTAAGCTATCCCGTACAGCTTTGAAAGTAAGTTCATTAGTAGCTTCAATTTGTTCATCTTGGTAAACAGCTTCTACCCATTGATCGAGAATGGCATCACTTTTTGCAATTAAAGTTTGACTAAAATCCATTTTTTGCCCAACCAAACAGAGTCAGCGCGAAGCCCCTTGCGCTAGAGCTAGCTTAGTGCATTTGATGTCAAGTTGGCAACTGATGGAAAATGGAGGTTAGTGAAAAGACAGCTGATTGTTGAACTAATTACTTTAGTTTATTTAAGCCTAAATGCGAGAGCGATCGTTTAACTAAGTAGATTGTGGTTACAGATATAGTAGTAGGACAACTCAACACTATTAAAGTTGTCAGTGCATTTATAAAGATATCTTTTGCAGAGACGCAATTAATAACGTCTCTTAGTTTTTACGGACATCCCAAAATAACTTTAATTTTTCTTCGTTATATATTCTGAGGTGGCTAAGTGGCATAGCAGCTAAATTGGTCAGGTTAGAAAATTATAAAAATTTGATAAAGTATGTCCAAACTTCTGGTTAGCCAATATCACACAGAAGTAGAAAGAATTATCCAGTATGGCGGTTCACGTAAAGAAACATCGATTCGGGTTGCATTTCAAAACTTAGTTAATGAATATTGCAAACCTAGAGAATTTAGACTTATTCCTGAACTAGATTATAAAACACCTAGCGGCAAACTTGTTTATCCAGATGGCACTGTTAAAGATGCTTTGCGTTTGGATTGGGGCTATTGGGAAAGTAAGGATGAGTATGACAATTTAGATCAAGAGATTGAGAAAAAGCTAATAAAAGGCTACCCAGACAGTAACATTCTGTTTGAAGACTCGCAAACAGCAGTTTTAATTCAGGGTGTACAAGAAACTATGCGTGTCCCGATGAAAGATGCCGACGCGCTGGATGGAATAATTACATATTTTATTAATTATGTTCGCCCTGAAGTTAAAGATTTTCGTCAGGCGATTGAAACTTTTAAGGAAGATTTACCGACTGTTTTAAATGCTTTGCGTGATTTAATTGATAGCCAAATCGAAACAAACGCAGCTTTTCAAACAGCAAGGGCTAAATTTTGGGGTATCTGCAAAGAATCAATTAATCCTGAAGTCACTTTGCTGGATGTTAGAGAAATGATGATTCAGTATATTTTAACTGAAGATATCTTTATCAGCATCTTCAATTAATCTCAGTTTCATCGAGAAAATAATATTGCTCGTGAATTAAAAACTATCATCGATACATTTTTTACAGGTAGCACCAAAAAGAATACTCTTGGTACTATTGAACGCTACTATGGAGTCATTAGAAGAACTGCTGCAAATATTTACAATCATCATGAAAAGCAGAAGTTTTTAAAAGTGCTTTATGAGAATTTCTATAAAGCATATAAGAGGTTAATGATAGTAATCGGTGTAAAATATTTTATACCCGAAGAGGAGAATTTGAAACTGCTGATGAAAAATTGAATTTCATAGCAAGTAATCAATTTAGTACAATTTGTTTTGAACATATTACGCCTGATAATACCAATAATTGGATGAATCTTAATTATGGTGATTTTTATAACTTAATACCATTAGCTGATAAGGAAACTAAAGCTACTAATCTTGAGCATGAGGCGAAAGCAGTATTCAAATTATTTTCTTTTGGAGTTTCTACTAATAGAGATGAATGGGTTTATGATTTAAACCTAAATGATTTAAGTTTTAAAATAGAATTATTATCTAATATTTACAATCAGCAAATACAGGATATTACTAAAAATAGTTGGTCTTCACAACAAGCTAATACTTTTTTAGATTATTCTATTAAATGGAGTGAATCTTTAAAATCTAATGCTAATAATATAAAAAAAGTAATATTTAATAAAGAGAATATAGTTTCAGCAAATTACCGCCCATATTTCAAAACTTTTTACTATACAGACTTTATTTTTAGTGATAGATTAACCTCTATTCATACTCAATTATTTGGTAAAAAATGTGATCAAAAAAACTTGACTATCTGTTTAACGGTTCATCAACAAGTTCCTTTTGTTGTTCAAGCTACAGATTGTCTGTTTGATGCTGGTTTAGGTTCAAGAGGTACTCAAGGATTATCACTCTATCGATACGACAAAAAAGGGAACCGCATGGACAACATCACTGATTGGGGATTGGCACAATTCCAAACCCGTTACAATAACTCGACAATTAGCAAATTAGATATTTTTCACTACACCTACGCTGTCCTGCACAATCCCGCCTATCGCACCAAATACGAACTCAAACTAAAACAAGAATTTCCCCGCATACCCTTCTATGATGACTTTCACCAATGGGTTAACTGGGGTAAACAGTTGATGGATTTGCACATCAATTATGAAACTGTCCAACCCTATCCTTTAAAACGAATTGATTTACCTCTCGCTACAAATAGAACACCAAAGGCAAAACTCAAAGCTGATATAACGAAAGGAACCATAATTTTAGATGATGTCACAACTTTAGAAGGTGTTCCCCAAATTGCTTGGGAATATCGTCTTGGCAACCGTTGTGCTTTAGAATGGATTTTAGATCAATACAAAGAAAAGAAACCTAAAGACCCTACTATTGCTGAAAAATTCAATACATATAGCTTTGCTGACTACAAAGAACAGGTAATAGATTTACTACAAAGAGTCTGCACCGTCAGCGTGGAGACAATGCAGATTATTCAACAGATTGAGGTGTAATGGATTCGTTATTTTTCGGGAACAGACTAATCAATGTACGTAAAGCCTGATTGACAGCTTCTCCATTAGGAAAATATTCCTGTACATCGGGATCAAGCATTACGGCCCCATCTTCAAGGGTAAAGTGCTGTACAACAGTTGTCTCATCAGCTTGATGAATGGTAATAGTATGTCCACGCCGATAAGCTTGGTAATGCTTTCCACGAACACCATCAGTGAAATCGTACTCTAGAAGCATATCGTTATCCGTGATATCAGGCTGCTCAGAATTAACTTTGTTCATAAACTCTCCGTTCTGCTTTTGTGGCTTGGCGGCAACTGATAATGCGAATATTAGATTGACGTTCTGTATAAACTACAACGAGTAACTCTCCTCGTACAGAAAGACCAATATCAATGTATCGTTCTTCCTCAATTGAGTGGTCAGGATCAGTGATAGTAATCGAAAACGGGTCATTGAATACAGTTTTTGCTTCCTCAAAGCTAATTCCATGCTTCTTGAGGTTTTCTTTGGCTTTTTTTTCATGCCATTCAAACCCCAATCCCACAGAGTTATCCTCACTATCACGAATTTAGCAAGCCTCTCAATAACATTGTACGTTGTTTTTGAAAAAGTATATTTTAGTCCATATATTTTAATACTAAATGTTTCTCCCACCGATGTACCATATACCTGTTTGAAAAGGAGAATATCTTGGATGGCTCGAAATAAAAAATCAGCTGGGTTCAATTCTGAGCATTCACTTAACTCTAGATGCCCTATTTGTTGTATTATCCCGCCCCATATCCTGGAAAATATCGTTGTAAATGGCAACTCCCAGCAGCGTAGTTGGGCTTTTCATACATTAAATATTTCGGCACAGCTTCGTGGACGGAGAGATGTAATAGGTAATGTCTCCTTTGCACCTTCTCCGGGTATAAAGCGGCGCACTATCTACGATGCAAAATATGGCCAGCAACTTCCTGGTACACTAGTGCGTGGTGAGGGAGATCCTCCCAGCAGTGATGAAGCAGTTAATGAAGCCTACGATGCTGCTGGTACTACTTATGAATTGTTTTATGAGATATTTGATCGCAATTCCATCGACGACAAAGGACTACGCTTAGACTCCACCGTGCATTATGGGGAAAAATATGACAACGCCTTTTGGAACGGTGACCAAATGGTTTATGGTGATGGCGACGGAGAAATGTTTCAATGCTTCACCAAGTCAATAGATGTTATTGGGCATGAACTAGTTCATGGTATAACCCAGCATGAAGCGGGTTTACAGTATTATGGCGAACCTGGGGCACTGAATGAATCGTTTTCTGATGTCTTCGGTTCCCTAGTAAAACAAAAGAGCAAAAATCAGACTGCACAAGAGGCAGATTGGCTGATTGGCGAAGGTCTGTTGATACCCACAGTTAAAGGTGTTGCCCTGCGATCGCTAAAAGCACCAGGAACAGCATACAATGACCCATTATTGGGTAAAGATCCGCAACCAGCCCATATAAAAGATAAATATACTGGTACTGATGATAACGGCGGGGTGCATATCAACTCAGGAATTCCTAACCATGCCTTTTATCTAGCGGCTGTTGAGATTGGTGGTTATGCTTGGGAAACAGTAGGCAAAATCTGGTATATTGCTTTACGCGATCGCTTAAATGCCAAAGCAGATTTTAAAAAAGCTGCCGACGTCACCATTAAAGTTGCAGGCGAAGTCTACGGTAATGACAGTGATGAGCAAAAAGCTGTACAGAATGCTTGGCAAAATGTAGGAGTTGTTTAGAATTAGGAGTTTTATTTTAACTTCTAACTTTTAGATGTACTATTTGTTATTGCTAAACCGGGAGGTGAAAACTATCATCTCCCAGTACTTGTATTTTCCCAACCAGGTAGCACAATGGAGAGCAGAAAAATGCAGATATCCTTTGAACGCACAGGCGGCTTTGCTGGGATTACTAAGAAAACAAGCGTTGATACAAATACTCTCCCGCCAAATGAAGCCAGCACACTTGTCCGACTGGTGGAAGTTGCTGATTTATTTAGGCTACCTGAACATATTACCTCGCCAAATCCTCAGAGCGATCGCTTTCAGTATAAGTTAACAGTAGAAGATAACGGCAAGCAGCATACAGTGATTGTTAGTGAGGCAGCATTGCCAGGAACTTTAAGACCCCTGATTGAATGGTTACAAACCATAGCATAGAAAAGGTAATTTGCTAAATTAACAATTTAATTTTTGGAGGAAAATCCAGCCAACACAATATAAAATTGAATGCCTAAAGAAAAGCATATAACTAGGAGAATGCGAAGTCGTGGGCGAAGAAAATATAAACTTTAATTCCGCAGAAGAAAACCAAACTGATGATTTTTTGCACGTAGCATCTGTAAAAGAGGATTGGGGTGGAGATGGCAGAGGGCGCATGAATTTATCAGGAAGACACACAGCGATCTCGAAAGAGTATGTACCTCGCCAATACCAATTCTTTGATACAAATACCCTACCAGAAGAACACGGTTGGCGAGTCAGTGGAATGCCAGAGAATGTAGTAGCTGGAAGCCGTCGATTACTTACTTGGCATGACAGTGGTGCATCAACCTCAAGAGTTGTAATACCACGGCAATTTGAAGCACCGTCTGGCTTTTTTACTTCTGATTTAGAGATTTTCATGCTTAGGGGTGCAATCCAAGTAGGAGAGTGGCGATTAAGCAAGCATGGCTACTCCTTTATCCCTGCAGGAGTAAGAGTAGGCCCTTGGAAAGTACTAGGTGATGAGGAAGCGGAAATCCTCTGGATGGAAAACGGTTCTCTCAAGTATAAATATGCACTAAATAATCATCCAGATGCTAAGTTAAGTGGCTTCATCCCAGCATTAGATAGCAAATTGCTACCGTGGGGCAATACAGATACAGTTCAATTTGTACAAGCAAATAAGAAGTGGCTAAGGAAGAATAGTAACGGAGGTGGAGTCTGGCTGCTTGCTATCTTGCCACATTATGATGGTAAGTCCCCAATGATTCAATGTTATAACGAGGAAGGGTATTGCCTAGCTGGATACTGTGATATTGGAGATCACCGATTTGTAAAAGATTATTTTGCTTATGGCCCTAGTTTTATGACCTCTCCTTGGCATAGAACAGATGATGGCGGTTTGTTCTTTGTCAGAGTTGATAGAGATTTATCACAAGTTGGAACAGTCTTGTCATATCCATACTAATTAACATATAGTTTGTAACCAGCAAGGTTTCTATGTGGGCATTCTAGAAGGTCTTTTTAAATACCGCCCAATAGGTGAACCTATAACCTGTCCATTGTTGTAAATCAAATTTCCGCGCAAAAAAGTACTTTTTACCCTTCCAGTTAACTCCACTCCTTCAAAAGGTGTGTAACCTTGTTGTGACTCCGACTCAGCAGCGCATACTACAAAGCTTTCATTGGAATTTACCAGCACCAAGTCAGCATCATAGCCAATTGCAATATCGCCTTTTTCTAACAAACCAAAACGCCGCGATGGGTTCCAAGATAACAACTTAGCCATCTGGTTGTAAGACATCCCCCGCTTGCTACCTTCACTAAATACACCAGAAAGTAAATATTCTGTCCCGCCAAAACCAGACTTCGCTAACCAAATATTATTCGGGTCTTTAGCACTTCTTTTTTGTTCAGCAGAACAGCAAGCGTGGTCGCTAACTATCCAATCTACTTGATTGTTGAGTACTGCTTGCCATAAGTATTCCACATCAGCACGGGGACGAATAGGAGGGTTGACTTTTGCCCAAATTGTATTGGGAGTATCGACATCTAATAGTAAATGTCCGATAGTAACTTCTCGCCGAAAATTGATATGAGGAAAAGCAGTTTGCATAGTCAAAGCTGCTTCCATTGCTTTACGCGAACTCAGGTGCAGCAAATTGATATTTGCACAGTTAGTCTCATGCGCCAAATAAGAAGCAATGCAAATTGCTAACCCTTCGGAATGAGGTGGACGTGCTGCACTGTAAGCGTGTAATCCGCTAAGACTAGAATCGTTTTCAACTATTTTGGTGTAGGCGTTGAGAATTTCTGCAACTTCGCAATGCAAACTCAAGCTGATAATATCTCGCGCTTCTGGATGTGCTTCCATCAAGCGAGTTAGACCACGCATAATAAATTCAAAATGGGCGAAATCGTACCGTTCCTCTTTATTAATCATCAAAAAGAGGTTTTGCTGGTCTGACAAACCATGCAACCCATATCCGCCATAAAACATGAAGATTTTAAACGAAGAAACACCGTGTTCTTCAAATAATAAAGGTATTTCGTCAATATGCTGGCTAGCTATAGGTGCGATGTGATATCTGTAATCTACAAAAAAATTACCTGCGGATAACGCCAAGACCTCTGGAAAAAAATCGCGGTAGGAGCCGCCTTTGTTAAGATAATACTGCCCTGTACGGATATAATTTAAGCTGGTTGTCACACCTCCCATTGCTGCTGCTTTGCTTTCAGTTACAGCATCTTTATCCAAAGGTTGATAGATACCGATGTGCATGTGGGCATCTACGACCCCAGGAAAGCCTAGTAGGTTTTTGCCATCAAATACCTCTTTACCTGTGTCTGGGCTAATATTAGAGGCAATCTGAGCAAACTTTCCATCCTTAATGCCTAAATCAAGTAGTTCGATTGCATCCTGATGGGGACGAACTACCCGCACATTTTTGATAATTTTATCTAATACGGGAGTTTCAGACACAGTAGACCTCACACTAAAATGAGTTTAGTCAGGAATTCCAACATCGAATTGGGACGAAGACCAAATTTCATCATTATATAACGGTTTTTTATGAAATCATCTTCAGGAGAAAAGACAATGGAAAGGTTTAATGAATATCATATAGACCCAAAAGAATTTGCTTTCCTCAAAAGTTTTGAAGATAACTGGCAAGTGATTAGAGATGAGTTTATATGTTTTTTTAAGAATGCATCTGATGACGAGTTAAAGTCAACTTATGATATTTTGGGGCCTAAAAGTCAAACAATTAAAACCAAAGGTGATGCAAAATACAGTGCTTTTGGGATTTTATTTCAAGGTATGTTTATTGATAAATATATTCAAGCGCATCAAATACAATATCCTGACTATGGCCCAGATGACGCATCACAAAAAGCACTTATATTAAGAGAAAAATATTTTCCGAGTTTGGCTAAAGTAATAGAAAAAGTCAACTTTAGCGATGAAGGAATCATCAGAAATGTGTATTTTGGAACATTCCATCCAGGCTTAGATATCAAACTGCATGTAAACTATAATCCTCACATGAATCGTGGCTATTTAGGATTAATCGTCCCAAAGGGAGATGTGGCTATGAAAATATGCCATGAGCAACTTTATTGGCATGAAGGAAAATTCCTGGTTTTAGATCACAGTTATCCACATTGTCCACACAATTACACTAATTATGATAGAACCGTCTTGGTTGTAGATTTTTTTAAACCCGATAAACCTAGAGATGAAGTTATCCGATTTGAAAAAGAGCAAGTTACGCAACGTATGCAAGATAATCCTTACAGCTTAGGTGTTTTTAGTAAAAGCGATAAAGCTAAAGAAGAAGATTTTATCAAGTATGGTTTAGCTCATCAATTAGAGTGGGATAAAGCTTTATAAGCTTAGTATAATGCACCTTAGATTTTTAATGGTGCGTTATACTTTCAACTAAAACTCCCTCATTTATATTTAAATAAGATGAGTAAATGAACGCAAAAACTTATAAAAAGTTAATAGCAAAACAACTTAATCAAGATTTTAAATCTGCCATTGAAATTGTAGAAGTTCCTATTTCTAAACCTGCGTCTAGTGAACTTTTAATTCAAAACAAATTTGCTGGCGTTAACGGTGGCTTTGACACCTTACTTTGTCGTGGTGGAGTTCCCTATGTTAACTTGATTCCTCCCTTTGACTTGGGCGTGGAAGCTGTGGGAAAAGTTGTTGCTGTAGGTGAAAATGTTAAAGATTTTCAAATAGGTGATGCTGTAATAACTACGGTGCGTGGTGGCGGTTATCGAGAATATCAGCTTATCGATGCAAACTTAGCGGTGAAGGTGCGGGAAGCAACGCCAGAGGTGCTAACACTAATACCTACAGGTATATCAGCTTTGGTTGCATTGGAACAAGTGGGAGAGATGAAAAGTAATGAAGTCGTTCTAGTAACAGCAGCAGCAGGAGGAACCGGTCATATTGCGGTGCAATTGGCAAAGTTAGCCGGGAATCATGTCATTGGTACTTGCAGTTCTGAGGCGAAGGCAGATTTATTAAAGGAATTAGGGTGCGATCGCATTATCAACTATCGCACAGAAAACCTCAATCAAGTTCTCAAACAAGAATACCCCAATGGGATTAATCTAATTTTTGAGTGTGTAGGCAAAGCAGTATTTGATACTTGTGTTGAAAACTTGGCAGTGCGCGGACGTTTAGTAGTGGTTGGTTTTATCTCCGAATACGCAAATAATGTAGAGCAAATTACACAATCACGCATTTATCACCAGCTATTTTGGAAAGCTGCTTCTGTGAGAGGTTTTCTGATGCCTCATTATAAAGAATATATGCCAGAAGCACGCGATCGCCTTTTAAACCTGTTCTACACAGACAAACTTAAAGTTGCCGTTGACCCAACACAGTTTCAAGGCATAGAATCTATACCCGACGCTGTAGAATATCTTCTCAGTGGTCAGAATTGTGGCAAAGTGGTGGTGAGGTTTTAAGTAACATGGTATTAGTTTATATCCGGTCGGGGGTGAGAATGACACAAAATTCAGAAAATACTTTAAAAGTTGCTCAACAGGCATTTGAGAATCTAACGCATGGTATGGCAACAGGAGAGTGGGAACCATTTTTAGATATGCTCACAGAAGATTTTACCCTTTGGTTCCCAATGGGAAAATTCCACGGTTTGAATGTGGGAAAAGAGAGAGCTAGAGAATTTTTCCAATACGTTTCTGAATCATTCAGTCCTGGGTTGAACCTGACTAGTCTAGACCGTGTTACTAGCAATGAAACAACGGCTGTCTTTGAGTTTCGGGATGAAGGACTTTTGTTTGGACAGCCTTACAAAAATCGGGTAGCAGTTTCTTTTGATGTGCGTGGAGAAAAAATTTGCAGCTATAGGGAATACTTTGGCAGTGACAGTAAATCATATTAAATAATTCGTAATTATGAATTATTTAATAGACTCTTCTTAGTTACTCTCAGGGTTTAGTTCGCTGATTTCTCGGCATTTAGCCTCTGCGGCTTGATATGCTGCTAGATAGTCTTGACCACCCAACATTACATCACCGTAATATTCATAAGGTGGATCGCCATAGATTGGCAATGGATCATCTTCTGGATAATCTTCTTTAGATTCTTCAATGATGGCTTTCAGTTTTTTAACACTCAGCCTTTGTGCTGCAAAATACCAAAGTTCTTGAGGATTTTTGTTTAGGTACGGTAATGTAGGATCGACAATACGGACATCGGAACCGTTGCCTACCTCAATCCAACCGTGTTCAATCGGTCTGTATGGTTTCCCTGCAAAAGCTAAAAATCCCTGAATATATCTTGCTCCCTCAGTGGATAATGCTGCTTTATAAGCATTATCAAACGGAGTGCTAGCTCTGCTGTTTATACTTTCAGCAATTTTGATTGACAGCGTTTCATCCAGTAATTTGTTCATCAATAGCAAGGATTAGAGCAGCCGTAAAAATATATTACCACTGCTGCTTACAATTTTGCTTGGGCATCTGCATTCACTAATCACAAATGACTAACTCTACTTTGTATTAATACTTTTAAGTGAATATGAGTATCATCAACTATTAGAATGATATTTTTGTTAAAATTCATACTTGCATATTAGACTTCTTGCATAAGTCGGGAAAAGGGGAAGGTGGGGCCCCCTCTGGGGATAAGGGGCGGGGGGAAGGGGAAAAAGTTCTGTATCGTCCTTTTCCCCTTTAACATGAACCCTTTTCCCCAAGAGTGCAAAAAGCACAAATACCAAGAGGTCTATTATTAAATTTATTTTAAAGATTAGGAACCGCTATATAAATAGAAAACAAAGGTAGCACAGCTAGCTGTGCTACCTTACTATGTTGTTTATCCATCAAATCATGGGGTTGTGGAGGGATCAAGTTTTATCCGAACTGTCTTGGAACAACAGGGGCTTCCCCAACAAACCTGCCCAGCAGGCATATTAGTAAAAACACTACTGCGAGCGCCAATCACAGCATTAGCGCCGATTTTCACTCCCGGCCCGACAAAACAATCTGCGGCTACCCATGCACCATTGTCAATGGTGATACTCGCTGTTTTCAACCCAAAGGCGGGGTCTTGGATATCATGACTACCAGTACAGAGGTAGCTTTTTTGCGAAATTACGCAGTGTTCACCGATGAGGATCTGATCGAGGCTATATAAAACTACGTTATCTCCAATCCAACTGTAGTTGCCAATCGTAACTTTCCAAGGGTAGGTGAAGCGGGCAGTGGGTCGAATTAATACGCCTTTACCGATACGAGCGCCAAATAGTCGTAGCAAAGCACAACGCAGAATATTTAACGGTTGAGGAGTCAGGGGAAAGGCGATCGCTTGCACAAGCCACCATAACAAAATATACCAACCTGGGCGCCCCCGATCAAACCAGGATTGGTCGTATTTGCGTAAATCTACGAAAGGGTCATTAGTCATTCAATTTTGGATTTTAGATTTTTCCTTCAATTCAAAATTAAAATTTGGATTTTAGATTTTAGATTTTAGATTTTAAATTTTTCCTTCAATCCAAAATTAAAAATTAAAAATCTAAAATTGTCATAGTCAAGAGTCAATGGTCAATAGCTCTCCCTCTGCTCCCCTGCTCCCCTGCCCCTCTGCTCCCTCCTTCGAGGTAGTTGCAGTATTTAAGTGACCACCACAGTTGCGTAATTCGTAGAGTTTAACACCAATTTGATATTCATATTGACTCAGCAAACGTGCATAGATATATCCGGCTTTGCCATCCAAAAAACCGCGTTGAATAATATAAAATAAAACAAATCGTAAAATGGGTTTAAATGGCAGGTGTACCCAAACTTTTTTCAAAAAGCGCTTGCGTTGCACTGCGTCACCAAATAGATTCGCGCCGATAGTGCCGCTATCATCTTTACCTGTGAGAATATTAAAATAAACGCTGGCTTCCCAGTTAGAATAGCGGTTGTGTCGTTCTAACCAGTGATAAAGGTCGCGGAAGTCTTCGTGGAGCATATCATTTTTGAGATACCCAACTTTACCCTGCAAAATCACATGTTCGTGTACTTCGTTATCACCAGTATTGGGAATATCTTCTGTATGTAGATTTTCGTAACGACCTTTTTTATGTTGAAATAAACGTAGATTCCAATCGGGATATTTCCCGCCATAACGAATCCATTTTCCTAAGAAAAATACGCGGCGATTTAGGTAATAACCTGTATATTCCTTGTTTTGAATTGCTTGCTCAATTTCTTCCCAAAGTTCAGGAGGAATACGCTCATCGCAATCTACAATTAGCACCCATTCGTTACGAAAAGGTAGATTGTCTAAAGACCAATTTTTCTTTTTGGGCCAGCGTCCATTGAAGTTGAATTGTACGACATTTACACCATGACTGTTAGCAATTTCAATGCTGTTATCAGTACTTTGAGAATCTACTACAAATATCTCATCTGCTCTGCTGAGGCTAGCAAGGCAAGCAGGTAAGTTTGCTTGTTCATTTTTTGCCGGAATTAATACAGAAACTGGTATTTTAGATGACATATATTTGGGAGTTAGGAGTTATAAGTAGAGACGCGATTAATCGCGTCTGTACAGGAGTTAGGAGTAAAGCATTCTGAATTTTAAATTCTGAATTCTTTTTTATTTCTTATTTGCTCTGGATAAAAGACCTTGAATAGCAGCATTTAAGTACCCAATCTGACCGTAAGCATATACAAGTTTGTCAAACCGTTCTGCTGGATCAGAAAAATATTGCAATGCCTTATACAAGCCGCGCACAAACCGTTCGCTACCTCGCTGTAATTGAGCAATTCCAGCTTTACCAACGAGTTGTTCTCGATAGCATTCACTGATACCCTGCCACCAGCCCCGGTTTAAAAACCAGGAGCGTTGGAGGCGTTCTGGAGCAACATTGTGAGCAACCAGTGCTTCGGGAAGATAAGCGACTTGCCAATTACGCTGTAGGGCAAATTCGGTCATTTGCAGTTCTTCATTTGATAATAAATTTTTTCCCACTCGGCCGAGATGAGGATCAAAACCGCCAATTTCTTCTAAAAAACTGCGGCGGATGGAGTAATTTAAGCCTCTGGGTGTTAAGCCAGGTTGCTCGATGTAGATGATACTGTCACCCAAATCGTATGCACCTAGATTTGCAGCTAATCCGGGAGATAGCCACCGTGGTTGTTGAATTCCTGGAGGCCAGATGAGAGTGACTTTGCCACCTGCGATCGCTAATTTAGAATTATTGTAATAGGCAAAATATAAAACTTGTAGCCAGCCCTTACTAGCAACGGCATCGTCATCGAGATAAGCAAGAATATCACCAGTAGCTATTTTTGCACCCGTGTTGCGGGCGACAGATAAACCAATGGTAGGTTCAAATATATATTTCAAGCGCGGATTGTGGGCCCTTTGTTCTACAACCTCACGGGTGCGATCGCTAGACCCATTATCAACTACTACAATTTCAAAGTCAGCAGGAAAATCCTGCGCTAAAAGACTATCAATTGCAGCCCCTAAATAGGTATCTCGATTGTGGGTACAGATAATGGCAGAGATTTGGGTGTCTGGCATAGCTTTTATTTTGGATTTTAGATTTGGGATTTTAGATAAAAATCTGAAATCCAAGGCACACCTGCTGAGAGTTAATCTAAACTAAAAATTACCGACCCACCAACCGAGTTTCTTCGGAATTAATCTTTAAAACTTTACGTTTGTTGAATATGACCGTGTAAAACAACAAGTGTTTGGGCCAGTTGACTCAGGCGGGTTTCCAAAGATTGCTTGCGTCCTAACAGTTGACGTAACTTTTGGTAACGCGCGATCGCCATGCTAACATTGGGAATCTGATCTGCTGGACATGGACGCGACCAGACTTTACCAGTATCGTCTATACCACAGAGACGGTAGCCAGTAATAGATGATTGATAAGATACTTTCCCACCAGTGGCGCAAATTTCTTCTACATAGTTCATCAGGCGGTCAACTTCTGCATGGCGCAGTGTTGCAGTTCCTCCTGCTTCTGGTTCCTTGGGATTGGATTCTAACCAGCCATTAACAATTGGCCCTTCTAAGTAAATATCCTGAATTTGCTTCAAAATATTTTGCAGTTCTATTTGCCAACCGGCGACAGTTTCCTGAATTTCTTGCAATAAATTCATCGCCAATCCTGGATTCGCTCCGTGGCGATGGCTACTAAAGCTCGGAGTTTTCAACTTGGGTAGGCTAGGTGTTTTGCTACCATCCTCTTGTGCTTGAAAGGTCTGCACAGACTCATGGTGAGGAAAGAAATCTTGTTCAGCAGGATAATCTCTCTCAGTGTCAACTGTTTGTTCTTCTTGAGAAGATTGAGTTTGTGTACTTTCTGTGGGTTCGTTGGCTCCGACACTGATTCTAAAGGAGAAAGGCCGTTTTGTTGTCGAATCACCAGCTTCGGCGGCAGAGGCAGTGCCGCGATTCACTAAATCATGTAGAGTTGCTTCTATGCGTTTTAAGCCTGCGTTCATAAAGACATCCTAAGGTTTGCTGTCCCCGATGGTGTTGGATAATTAAGAATGGGGTTGTTGGGATTTTCGGCTTTTGCCAATTTTGACATCAATGATGCTGGTGCTAATTTTATCTCTTAAAAGTTATTTGAAACTAAAAATTTTGCCAAGAAAGTAAAAAACTGGGGTGATAAATTACAACCGTAAGCATATTGTTAAAATATTCAGGAAACAACTTTGGGTAAAATCATCTTAGTAATAGGGCCAGCCCGATCTGGTAAAAGTGAATGGGCGGAAACTCTGGCTATGCAGTCAAAAAAAGCTGTTATTTACGTAGCAACAGCCACCGATAACCCAGATGACGAAGAATGGCATCAACGCATTTTAGAACATCAACAACGTCGTCCCCAAGACTGGGTGACTTTATCTGTACCTGTGGAACTGTCTGCTACCCTCGCTGATGCCAAACCTTATACCTGTCTTTTAGTTGATTCTTTAGGAACTTGGGTTGCGAATCTCTTAGAAGAGGACGAGTCTAGCTGGGAAAACATCGTTGCAGAGTTGTTAGAGACGGTGGATCTGGTGGCTGCTGATATGGTGTTTGTAGCAGAAGAGGTTGGTTGGGGTGTGATACCAGCTTATCCTCTTGGAAGGGCGTTCCGCGATCGCCTGGGTTCTTTAGTCCGCCAGCTAGGTGTACTTAGTAATACTGTTTATTTAGTTACAGGTGGTCATGTTCTCAATCTCAGCAGGCTTGGTTATCCATTGCCAAATAAAGGAGAAGTGAGGAGTCAAGATTCTTAACTATTAATTCAAATTAATCCAAAATCTAAAATTTAAAATCTAAAATTGTAATATGGCAACCAAACAAGAAGTTAGAGGATACCTTGCCTACTGGTTTCAGTTGGGTAAGAAAGTGATTACGAGCAACGGTAAGGCAAGCTTTTTGCCCCAATCGGTGCTAAATGGCGATCGCTATAGTGAAGAATTTGAAGAGTGCTGGCAAAAAATTCTCTCACCGGAATCGGGTGATTGTTACCTAGAGGGTACACACGAAACCATTGCTGAACTTTTGACACCAGCGTGGGAAATGCTACCTTGCAGCCGTTGTAGTATGCCAGTAGCCGCGCGAAACGTCGGAATGCCGCCGTTGTTATGCCCCTGTAATGATTTACCTAGCTGGCCTAACACCGAATTACCAGCACCGCGAGAGCCAATTAATACTCAAGAGCAACTTAAAATAATTAGCGATCGCTTATAGACAATCTTGCATTTTCTCAGTTGTTTTTAGACGACTTTCGGTATCAAACTCAAAATTAATTCTGAGGCGGGCTAAATGAGAATCAAATAGCCTCACTATATGGCTTTTCCTAATCAAATAATCTAAGCTCCCCGCTTGCTCTTAAGGGGTTGGGGGTGAAGTTCTGTACCTATTCAACTGAGAACCGCTATAAATCAACACAGTTCATTTAAGCCCCAAATTTTTTGTAGATATGTTGCCATGTAACGTCTTTAAATACCAAAAAAAATCCTTAACTTAAATATATTGTGCTAGAAATGGCTAACTAACTAACTTATTATTTGAAATATTACGTCGGCGCAAATTAGAAGATTTAACCAATTTCCAGACCGAATAATATTGATTGCTGTAAACAATATCTGTCTTTAAGTTATAATTTTTTTCTATTGTTTCGCGCCAATTGTCTGAAGGATTGAGTAAAAATACATCAGCAAACCCATCAGGTATTTTAAGGATTTGTTGGTTGTTCACCAACAAAAATCGCACTTTTGGTTCCAAAAGATAGCTTAGAGAGAAAACATTCCTATAATTATTACCCAAAGCATCACTAATCAAAAGTGGACTACTCGTCTGATTGATGATTCGGGCAACTTGTGGATTGCCATAACTCATACCCTTATTCCACCAAGTTTCTGCTTGGGAACTCACCTTACAAGAAATCAGCCCACAAATAATCACCAATGTCATGATTATTTGCCAAATGCTGCGGCGTGATATGCTTTCATTATATATTTGCGTAGCTAGTAGGTAAGCAACAGTTACTTGGATTCCTAAATAAGATGGTAGCAAATATGGTTCAGTGGATAATTGTATGCTACCATAACTTGACAGTATTAGAGGTAATGCTGGCACTAAAATCAATGTAATGAGAAAAAACCAAACTTTATAATTAGTTGTTAGACAAAGAAAACAAATTGAATATCCTACAATAATTAAAAATATTGGTGTAATTAAAGAATTCAAAGGATTAGCTGGGCTAAGGTCTATATCAAGAAAAATCCGGCTTAACTGGATTAGCAAAAATGGAAATATAGGCATCAAAGATGACTGAATTTTTGTTTTATCTGCTGAAAGCAAAAATTGAAAAAAGTCACCCATCACAATTGTTATCCAAGGCATGAAAGCTAGAAAACCTACCAGTGATACTAACAAATAAGTTCTGACAGTTTCAGTTAACTTAAATTTGGCAGCGATAATTACATAAATTCCATGAGCAAGTGCTACGAATGCACTCCAAAGACATGTATAAAGGCTAATAGCTAAAGTTACTGCATAAATACTCCAGATAGCGAATAAATCTGGCTGTTTCTGTTCTTTTGCTAGCTCATCTTTATCTTGTGATTCCAGCCGCATTACTCGCAGCAGAGACGCACTAGATATTAATATAGTGACTAACCAGAGAATATATTCTTGTGCTTCTTGGGCATAAACTAGTTGAATTGGAGAAATCGCTATGAGTGCGATCGCTACACCAGGAACCGATAATGGTACATTAAATAATTCTCGGCATAGCCAATAAACACAAGGAAAAACCAGCAAACTGATGCAGGCAGATAAACTTCTAATCGCCGTCACCGAATTACCAAATATGTTCATCCACAATCTGGCTATTATGTAATAAAGTGGTGAATGGTAAGGATCTTCTTTTGCTAAATTCATGATTGTGTCATTTAAGCTTTTTTGTTGATTTACACCTTGAAACTGGGCAAAGCTTTCTCTAGTAATGACACGATTATTAAAAATTTGTTGTTTTACTTCAGTTGTTCTGTAACCAGAAATCCGCAATGAAGTATAAGTTTCATCATACGAGTAAATTTTGCTATCAAGGTTAAAATAGCGAAACAATATACCCATTGTCAATAAGAAAATAATTAAAAATCGCAACCAGCTCGGAGCAAATTTGAGATGGCGCATAAGTGGGTTTCCTAAAATGTTTTCTCAAATCATCTAATTAAGCGTACTAGATAAGGTGTCGCAAATACCTTCATCCTAGACATTGCTAAGACTTCAAGCAAAGCCTATTTGTTAAACATCGCCAACCGTACTTTTATTTAATTGGGAAGATTGGCAATCAATACCTCTTCTTCATTAATTACGAAAAGAATTGGACAAGGTTGTATCAAATCTCGCAAAACTGGATTTAGTTTTAAAACTTAGATATCAATGAAGTGTAAAATACACTAAGTGTAGCCGCATTTGTAGTAAGCCAACTCTACAGCTACCGTGCATTGAGCGATCGCTTTGCTGATTATAGTTCTCAATTCTCTACCCGGTGAAAAGAGCATTGCTTAAGGGCGAAGGAAGGATTGTTTTTTGCCTCCAATCCAGGACAGTCTGTAGAAGGAGCGATATTATTAACTGATTAGAATTTGAGGTAGCATTTTAAAGTAGCTGTATCAGCAGATTGATAATACTCCCTTGGCAAGAGAAGATAAACCTTGCTTTTAAGCTATCGGAGGCTAAAATCGCACAGATGCAACAGCAGAATTTCTTGCGTTCGATTCCAAAAGGGTTCTTGAGAGTGCCACTCCGTGTAGCTCTTGTAGTGCCTTTCGTGCTGCAAATCTCTAGTGCTGTAGGCTTAACAGCATTTTTATCTCTAAAAAATGGTCAGAAAGCTGTTAATGATGTTGCTACTCAGCTGCAAAATGAAGTTACAGCTCGGATTCATCAACATCTTACCGCTTACATAGAAATACCCCAACTGGTAACTCAGATGAATGCCAATTCTGTCCATATTGGTGAGTTAAGTTTAAAAAATACAAAAAGTTTAGAACACCATTTATGGCATCAAATGCAGTTGTTCAAACCCTTAAAGCCGATCGCTTTTGCAAGTACACAAGGAGATATTCATTCGGTTGATCGCCTTAATGATGGTTCACTAGTTATCCGAAGAAAAGATCAATCAACGGGTAACAATTACTATACTTACACCACTGATAATCAAGGTAATATTGTCAAATTACTTCAAGTTAAACGAACCTTTGATCCTCGCACTCGCCCTTGGTACACAAATGCTGTCAAAGCAGGTAAAACGACTTGTACAGAAATTTATTCATATTTTTCTTCATCAGGGCTAGCGTTCAGTGCAACTAAACCTCTTTATGACCAGACAGGTGGCTTGCTTGGAGTGACGAATGCAACGTTATCTCTCTCGCAACTAAGTGAGTTTTTGCACAGTTTAAAGATTGGTCGCTCAGGAAAGACATTTATTATCGAGCATTCTGGAGATTTGGTAGCAACTTCAACGCCAGAGCAACCTTTTATCTTGAATAATGAGGGAGGAAAAAAGACATCTAAACGGCTTAGAGCGATCGCTAGTAGCGATCGGATCACTCATCTAACAACACAGTATTTGCAGTCAAAATTTGGTACTTTTAGAAACATTTCTTCTAGTCAACAGCTAGAATTTGAAATTGATCAAAAGCGGCAATTTGTACAGTTAATGCCCTTTACAGCTGACTGTGGGCTAAATTGGGTGATTATTGTGGTGGTTCCAGAAGCCGACTTTATGGAGCATATCGAAGCCAACACCCAAACCACTATTTTGCTGTGTTTAGGGGCGTTGATATTAGCTATAGCCATAGGAGTGATTACTTCTCATTGGATTACTCAACCAATTCTCTGTTTGAGCTTTGCCTCTAAAGAAATTGCTAGTGGGAAATTAGACCAAACCGTTACAGTAGAGGGTATTAACGAACTAAGAGTTCTTGCTCAGGCTCATAATCAAATGGCTACTCAATTACGAGATTCATTTGCTGGACTCTTAGAAGTTAACAGACAATTAGAAGCTGAAATTAATGAGCGGAAGCAGGTAGAAGAACAGTTACGATATAATGCGTTTCACGATGCACTGACAGGTCTACCAAACCGAGCTTTCTTTATGGAGCGCTTAAAACACACACTCCAGCGAGCCAAGCGACAGAAGAATTATTTATTTGCTGTACTATTTCTCGACCTGGATCGGTTTAAGGTGATCAATGACAGTCTCGGACACCTAAAAGGAGACCAATTTCTAATTGCTATTGCAAATAGATTAGAAGTATGTATACGCTCCACGGATATAGCCGCACGACTTGGGGGAGACGAATTTACAATCCTGCTTGACGAACTCCAGAATGTGTCAGAAGCCATCAAAGTAGTTGAACGAATTCAACAAGAATTGACATTACCCCTTGAACTTGACGGACAAGAAGTATTTACAACGGCAAGTATTGGCATCGCCTTAAGTTCGACATTAGACTATGACCAACCAGAAAACTTGTTGAGGGACGCTGATACGGCTATGTACCGAGCCAAGGCGTTGGGCAAAGCTCGCTATGAACTATTCAACCAAGAAATGTATATTAAAGCTCTGGTCAGATTGCAGTTAGAGAACGATCTACGGCGAGCGATCGAACGCCACGAGTTTCAGCTTTATTACCAACCAATTGTTTCCCTCGCTAATGGCAAACTTTCAGGCTTTGAAGCTCTGCTGCGCTGGAACCATCCAGAGCGTGGTTTGATTTCTCCAACAGATTTTATTCCCCTAGTAGAAGAAAGCGGACTGATTGTCGAGGTTGGCTACTGGGCATTACATGAGGCGTGCCGCCAGATGCGAAGCTGGCAGGTGAGCCATCAGACAAACTCATTAGAGAAAATCAGCGTCAATCTTTCAGTCAAGCAATTTTCTCAACCGGATTTAATTGAGCAGATTGGAGAAATTTTGGACTCGACTGGTCTTGATGCTGGCAGTCTCATGTTAGAAATTACTGAAAGTGCAATTATGGAGAATGGCCATGAGGCAAATGCTGCACTCTCAGAACTTCGTAAGATGGGCATTAAGTTATCAATTGATGATTTCGGTACAGGCTATTCTTCCTTAAGCCGTATCCATAACTTTCCGATTAGTGTGTTGAAAATTGACCGTTCCTTTGTCAGCCCGATAGATGCTAATGGCAAGAATTTAGAAATTATTGAGATAATTATCACACTAGCACACAAATTAGGTATGGATGTGACTGCCGAAGGAGTGGAGACAAAAGAGCAGCTAGCATTTTTGAGAAAGTTGAACTGTGAATGTGGACAAGGATATTTTTTCTCACGTCCCTTGGATAACACGGCAGCAGTGGCATTAATCGTGACAAACCCTCAGTGGTAAGGGTTTTTTGAAAGGATTTGGATAACGCCATCTGGCAAACTCTGCAACATTAGATATAGTTAAAAAATCAATAGTTTTAAACTGCCGATCAATAGCTGGAATACTGCATATTTTAGCTCCAATATTTAAGTATGCTTGCAAAATTTTAGGTATTTCAACATTGAAAGAATCTGGACATTTATGAGGCATTTTTAGACAAAATCGTGAATTTGGATAAACCAAAATACTTGGATGCATCAAGCCATTTTGCTGAAAATAATCATAAGTGCAAGTAGCTTCTGAAGGGCATTGTGTTAATAATGATGCACAGCCAAAAAAATATTGGTTTTTACTCCAAATGAGATAATTTGCCAATCCTTCCCAGAGTAGTAAAAGTGCCTGAATATTGCGGTATTCTTTAGCTATACATGCACGTCCAACTTCAACTGATGTTTGAAGCACAGAATTGGGAATCGCATTAAGATTAAATATATCGGCAGCATCAAAGCCTAGTCTTTGAGAAGCCATTGTATAGGTTTGCATCCGATAAGTTCCAATAGTTTTACCCGTTTGTTTGGAGATTAGGATTAAATGATGGCAAACCGCATCAAACTTATCTATATCCATCTTGGTAAAGTTAGAAGCAAAAAATCCCAAGCCTAGTTCCAGATTAAAAACTTCAAAGCGCAACCGAAAAATTGATTCTAATTCTTCTTTGGTTGATGCCAGGCGTAGGGTATATTTTTCAGTTTGAAGGACGGGGAAATCTTCAAGGGGGGCAGGAGGATTCAGTTGGTAATTGATGTTGCATCCAGAAACTTCCATCTATCTTCCTACTTAGATTTGCGAAAATATTCTACTAGGATTTAGGTAATATACAAATAGCTCACATTATGCATTAATGTGTTGAAGTGTGATTGAGACGGTTTTTGATGAAAGAACCTCTAGACAGCTTTTTTACTCTCTCGGATTAGAGGTAGAGTGCTTTTATTATGGACATTAATTCCGAAAAAATCTGGCAATAAGATACAAAATTTTCCTTTGATGTACGCTATAAATACAAGTCATATCAGAAAAGAAAGTCTAAATTAGGGCAGAAAGCCCCCGGATGAATCCAGGGGCTTGGGATGATTTTGGTTGCGATGCTTGCGGTGATCTAATTGCAATATGCGATCGCTGCGGTAAATGCACTCTAAAATACTTAATTAATTACGGTGATTATTGCTGTAGTGAACCCTTGTACCAGCCCAAAGCAACTTCTCCCGCAACGTTTGATAGTAGGAATTGTTCTCGCGCAAAATAATAAATTTAGCCCGACAATCTGCCATCCGCACATCAACGCGGTGTCCCGGCCAAATTGAAGTCCCTAAAACCCCATCTGTCCACAGCTTGGTACTCAAATCATAATCCCCCAAAGGCCAAATACTCACCACAGAACCAGGGGGTAAAACCAGGGGACGACTAGAAAGGCTCATTGCACAAATAGGAGTGATGGTAATCGCCTCCATACCATCATGCATAATTGGCCCATTAGCAGAAACGGTGTAACCTGTAGAACCTGTGGGAGTGGAAATAATCAACCCGTCCCCGACATACTGATCGACTACCTCACCGTCAATTTCCATTTCCAGAATTGAAGTAATCATTCGATCTGCGGAAGCAGGTTTAACACAAAACTCATTCAGAGCCAGATAATGCTCACTAACTGGTTCTAAATTAGACCCGTGACCCTCATATACAGCAGCTTGTAACATCATCCGTCGTTGGATAGCATAGCGATCCTCAAACAGTCGATCCCAAACTTTCTCAGTATCCTGAAACTCTTCCACCGACTCAGTTAAAAACCCCAGATGACCTCCCACATTCACTCCCAGAATCGGGATGCCAGCTGGGGCTAAATGTCTGGCACCAGTTAAAACAGTACCATCGCCACCGAGTACCAAGGCGAGATCAATTGGTTGAGCCGCCGAAGCCAAAAAGACAGGATAGGGGTTGTCTTTCGGCCCGCTAGGCCCCATCAACACCTGGCACTCGCGGCTTTCTAGTTGTTTAGCACAGATTTCTGCCCATTGTTTACTCCGGGCATCCCGTGCTTTATAAGCAATAATTACCTGCTTGAGTTGCACGCACAATTACCATTTCAGGAGATTAAACTGCTCCATATCGACGGTATCACGGTTGCGATAAATGGCAAGCACGATCGCTAAACCCACCGCCGCCTCGGCTGCGGCCACGGTAATCACAAACACTGTGAAAACCTGACCCTTAATTAATGTTGAGTCGAGGAAGTTGGAAAATGCCATTAAATTCAGATTAACAGCATTGAGCAGTAACTCAATTGACATCAGCACCCGCACAGCGTTGCGGCTAGTAATTAAACCGTAGATGCCGATACAGAATAAAGCTGCTGCTAGTAATAAAAAGTACTGGAGTTGCATGAATCTGAATATCCCTCCTGAAAAATCTGGCTATTTATCTACGACCCAGGTCGCAAATATTACTCTTTTGTTTCGCTGGTTGTTGATACTAGTTCTCTGGGACGTTCTTGCAAAGTCAAAACAGTTTGCCCCAGTTTGGATGGTGTCAACAGGTCTGGCAAATACTCGCGGCGTGCCAAAATAATTGCTCCTACCATTGCTATCAGCAGCAAAATAGAAGCCAGTTCAAAAGGCAGTAGAAAGTCAGTGAAGAAATGTTCTCCAATTAAAACTATAGAACTTTCGCCACCCGCCACAGGAGCGGCTGAGTAAGCCCAAGGAGTAGCCAGCACCATCGTGCTTAAAAGACCGAACAATCCTACACTGACTAAACCTGTTAATACTTTCCGCACCCAAGAGTTGGGAAATGCTACAAAACTCTCCCGCTTGTTCACCAACATAATGGCAAACAAAATCAACACGTTAACCGCCCCAACGTAAATCAGTATTTGTGCAGCTGCAACAAAATCAGCATTTAGCAACAGGTAAATTCCCGCAATGCTGATGAAGACACCCCCCAGCAAAAAGGCAGAATAGACGATGTTGGAGAACAGCACTACACCAATGGCCGCCCCAATCATCATCACGCCTAATATGCCAAGCGATACAAACTGTACTCCTTCCGCTAGATTCACTGTTTTTTGTCCTTAGTCATTAGTCATTGGTCATTAGTCATTGGTCATTAGTCATTGGTCATTAGTCATTGGTCAAATAACAAAGGACAAATGACAATGGACAAATGACAAATTACATTTATTTTTCCGTTTGTTCTACCAGGTCTTCTGGACGCGCACCAGCACGCGGTGCATCTGCGGGTAGTCCATGTGGTTCGAGGACGCCTTTGGGTAGGTAAACTAGTTCGCGCAGTGGTGTAACCATTGGATCATCTGTTACCTTGTAGGGCAGACGACCTAGCGCTACGTTGTCAAAGTTCAATTCATGGCGATCGTAAGTGGAAAGCTCATACTCTTCTGTCATAGATAGACAGTTAGTGGGGCAAAATTCCACACAATTACCGCAAAAGATACAAACTCCAAAGTCAATGCTGTAGTGATTGAGTTTTTTCTTTTTGCTGGCTTTATCGAATTCCCAATCTACTACAGGCAGGTTAATTGGACAAACGCGAACACAGACTTCGCAGGCAATGCACTTATCAAATTCAAAGTGAATTCTACCGCGAAACCTTTCGCCAGGAATCAGTTTCTCGTAAGGATACTGTACGGTAATTGGACGCCGCCGCATGTGATCGAAGGTGACAGAAAGTCCCTGACCAATGTAACGCGCAGCTTGTACTGTTTCTTTGGCGTAATCACCAACTTGTTTCAGGAACTTTAGCATTGTGTATCAATCTCTCTTTTTAAGCTATCAGCGTTATTTGTCCTTTATCCTTTGTCCTTGGTCATTAGTCATTTGTACTAATGACTAATGACTAATGACTAATGACTAACCACCGAAGGCGAAGGGAAAGGCTAGTTTCAGGGCGGCGGTTAATAGAAGATTAACCAAGCCAACTGGCAACAAAAACTTCCATCCTAAATCTAACAGTTGGTCAATCCGTACCCGTGGCACTGTCCAGCGCAACAGGATGGCGACAAACACTAGTAAATAGGCTTTGAACACGGTCATCGTAATCCCCAAAGCAGCAGTTACTATCTGGAACACGGGATTTAGTTCACTGACTCCCAACCAACCAGCGATGAGGTTGAGGGGAATGGGAAAGTCCCAACCGCCCAGGTAGAGAATTGCTACTAGTAAGGAAGAAAGGATCAAGTTAACGTAAGAACCCAGGTAGAAAAGACCGAATTTCATACCTGAGTATTCAGTTTGATAGCCTGCGACGATTTCTTCTTCCGCTTCTGGTAAGTCAAAGGGTAATCGTTCGCATTCAGCTAGGGCGGCTATCCAAAAGATTAGGAAACCGATTGGTTGTCGCCAAATGTTCCAGCCCAGAATGCCGTAACCAGACTGCTGATTGACAATATCAACGGTGTCGAGGCTGTTAGACATCATAGCGATCGCTAATACCGCCAGTGCCAAAGGAATTTCATAGCTAATAGATTGCGCTGCTGCCCGCAACCCCCCTAAGAGGGAGTATTTATTATTAGATGCGTAGCCAGCCATTAATAAACCAATGGGTTGAATGCTTGACAAGGCAATCCACAAGAATACGCCCATGCCCACATTGCTAATTACGATGTTCTGCCCAAAAGGGACGATCAGGAATGATAGAAACACCGGAATCACAACAATAATTGGCCCAAGAGTAAACAGCCAAGGGTCAGATTTGGCTGGTACTATATCTTCTTTAAATACCAACTTCAAACCATCAGCCACAGGTACCAGCAACCCAAAAGGCCCTTGGTATTCTGGGCCAATTCGCTGCTGTGCGGCGGCGGAAATTTTTCGCTCTAGCCAGGTAGCAACTAATACCCCCACTGTTGCCCCAATCAGCATCAGTATCATTGGCAGTGGCATCCAAATCGCTTTGGCTGTTCCTGCTGGTAAACCTAAATCCCGGAGGGATTCAATAAAAGTTCCTTGGAGGTCAATTCCTGAGTTCATGTTTCCACTCTTTAAGACATCGAGTCATAGTGAATTACAACTATTAGTTGAATTAATACCTGTAAATTCACGCATTTTTAATTTTTGCCCAGATGACGCTTGATTGAAGATTTGTTGCTAATTCCCATGCCTAGTATATCGTTGGATGGTTTGAGCACCCTGAAGCGAGATGAGAACTTCTACTTATGGTTGGCATTGAGATTGCTATTGAGAAGATGAGGGGACAAGAGAAGAAGCAAGGGGGCAGGGAGCAGGGGGCAGGGAGGATGGAAAAGAGGAATTGGGGCAAAGTGCGCTTTGCCGGCGAGAAAGTTTCCCCTTTTCCCCCTGCCCCCTGCCCTCTCCTTCTTCATTTTCCCCTGCGCCCTGCCCATTTACCGTTGGTCAATGGGGGTATAAGTAACTTCATGCCGACCGTTGTAAACCTGGGTAGGACGGAAAATCCGGTTTTCTGCTAGTTGTTCTTTCCAGTGAGCTAACCAACCAGCAACGCGAGCGATCGCAAATATTGGCGTAAACAAGTCTGTAGGAATTCCCATCTTCCTATACACCAAACCTGAGTAAAAGTCAATATTTGGATAAATTCCTTTGCTACCGAGTTTTTCTCCTACCACTTGTTCCATTTCTAGGGCAATATCATAGAATTTGTCATGCCCAAACTTTTCAAAGAGCTGTTCCGCTAGTCCTTGTAAAATTATGGCTCGTGGGTCTTTTACTTTATACACACGATGTCCAAAGCCCATAATCTTAGATTTAGTTTGCAGACAATGGTCTATGTAGGGACGGACATTTTCTACAGAACCAATTTTTTCCAACATCTGAATTACTTCTTCATTGGCTCCACCATGTAGAGGCCCTCCCAGAGTTCCCACGGCACTAGCAACCACAGCGTAAGGATCAGTCAAGGTGGAAGCTGTCACCCTGGCACTAAAAGTGGAAGCATTCATTGTATGCTCGACCTGAAGTATCAAGCAGATATCAAAAATCCGCGCCATCAAAGGATCGGGTTCTTGCTCGTTGAGCATGTATAGAAAATTGGCGGAGTAATCTAAGTCATCACGGGGACGTACCGGGTCATTGCCTTTCCGCATCAGTTGGAACGCTGCTACCATTGTGGGAATGGTAGCTATCAGGCGCACCACTGAATCCCTAATGTAAGCAGGATTATGTAAATCCCGGAGCGAATAAAACAAGCCTAAAGCAGCAGCAGAGGCTTGCAGCGCATCCATTGGGTGACCGCTTTCAGGAAAGCATTTCATCATGTCCCGAATGCGGTACTTTATCCTGCGGTGATAACGAACTTCATGCTCAAATGCGTTCAATTCTTCCTTGCTTGGCAGTTCGCCCCAGATTAAGAGATAAGCAGTTTCTAGGAATGTACTTTTCTCTGCTAGTTCCTCAATCCGGATGCCACGATATTCTAGTATTCCCTTTTGCCCATCAACATAGCTGATACTTGATTGGGCGGCGGGAATGCCTTCTAAACCAGGCTTGTATTCGCACACCATCATGGCACCACCATTCGCTTTATGAAATATCTGATCAAGCTAACTTACCAGAAATTATTGTCGCTATAACAGTAGCCCTTCTAACAACAATTGGAAATGTTGAAAAACTGTTATAGCAGGTACTTGGGTGGTGTCAACCAAAACATCTGACTCCGACCCAGAGGAGAACCTGTTTCTGGTAGTTTTATCCCAATCATACCTGCTTTTTTCAAGACTAAGCTTCCTTTTACTTCGCCCCATAGAAGAATTTCCGCCCAATTGGTCAAATCAGGTTCGTGTCCAACCAGTGCCAGTTGGGTATTTTGGGAATAATTTCTTGGCTCTAACCAGTCTTTTAGCCAACTAGAAATTTGACCATCGTGGGCGAGGTGGCTAGATTCCTCTAATTTGGAGCTTAGTTTTTCTGCTATCAGGATTTCAGCCGTTTGGCGGGCCCGCACTAAGGGGCTGGTAAGAATCAAGTCAAAGCTTAAACCCAATTTAACAAGTTTCTGGGCAACTTTCTCAGTTTTTTGCCTTCCTTCCTTGGTAAGGCTGCGCTCCTCATCCTTGATGCCTAATCCCTTGTCTTCGGCAATGCCATGACGAATTAAGTATAGTTCCATACTTTGAATTTTATTAGCGTAGCGGGTCGTAACCCGTACTTAGTTAGGATTGACGTTGTTAGGATTGACGTTTGGTGTGAATTAATCTATCCTAATCTTAATCATTATTACGTATTCGTTGATATGCGATCTGTCCGATGCAACGCGGCGTTAGGTGTTCTAGTTACGATTAGGTGACTCAGAAGCAGGTTCAACTACTGAAATTGGGTAAAGTAGGAATTAGTTACTCGGCAGAGACAGGAACAGTTTTTACCCATGTAAAAGTATTCAAGTTAGGTAGCGAAACACCAAGAGCAAGCCCTTGCGCTATCTCAAAAGCCACACCAGGTGGAATAATTACTTGACTATACAAATTAGATAACAAATCAAATAAGTTAAGCTGGTAGAGATATTGCACTGCTGAAGTATCAACAATCACATCAGGCACGAGCTAGATCCTCAATCAGTTCAGCCTCAGTGAGTTTGAAGGTGTTGATGTCATATTTTGCTAGTTGTGAAAGGAATACAACTTTGGGAATACCCGCTAAATTAGCTGCTGCTCCTGAAGAGAGTTTGCCAAGTTCATATAACTTCATAGCAGCAGCGAGAAGAACTTCACCTTGTAGCTGTTCTGGTTTTACATTGAGAGCCAATATAGTTTCTTCTGGAATAGTCAAAGTGAGTTGGTACATAATAATATATGCGCTGCTTTATTTAGGATCATAATAACGCGCTCATATAACCAAACACTTTGACTCCAGCATGAGTTAGGAGTTCTCCTCATCTCCTTCTCCCTCTACTCCGACTGAATCGGATTATCTCTAGGATTAACCAACCTCAGCAGTTTTTGCTTAATTTGAGCGTCGAATACTTCCCATTTCATTTTCGCATAAGCGGAATTTTCGTTGCTGCCAGATAAGAAGCCCATTGGAATTTCAAAGCCGCCTGCGCTTGTTCTTCCACCGCCGAAAAAGCGCCCTGCACTATCTTGTCCAAAGGCTTCTTTGATGAATTCATCGGGGTCAAGGGTAAGTTTGCTGGTTCTCAGGGAGCCAATGACTATTTCTAGTTCTTCGTCTTCATCGTGAACAATGCCGTAAACTACGGCGGTGTGAACGTTTTCTTCGGTGACGAGAAAATCAGCCGCTTGGGGGATGGCGTCACGGTCTTCGTAGCGTAAGTAACCAACACCAGCGATGGAAAAGTTATTTTGGACGATGCGATTTTTTAGCGATCGCTCGATCACATCCATTACCCGCTTGGAACGATTCGCCTGTAAAATGGCGTTTAGCAGTTGGGCATCATAAAATCGGCTTAAATAAGCAGCTGCCATAAAGTCTTCTTCTTGCGCTTGCATGAGCCGATTTGTATCCGATCGCAAGCCGTGCATCAAAGCAGTTGCACATTTGACGTGTTGATTTATGCTGCTATCTAATGCTAATAATCCCGTTTGCAGGTATTGGGTAAAAATGGTTGCCGTCGCTCTGACATAAGGGCGGATATCCTCAAACTCTGATTGCAGATCGCCTTGGATACTGTGATGGTCAATGAGGACTACTAGAGGAATTTTAGCCTGCTGCACTGCTGAGAGTAGCTGTGAAGTGGTTCCCTGGTTATCAATTAAGACAAAACCTTGATAACATGACAAATCCTTGGTTTTCAAGGTTTGCGGCGTCCAGCGTTGGATAGGTAAATTAGTCAACCTTACCAAGGCAATATTTTCTTGATGACTTAATGCGCCAGCATAAATGATTTCACATTTGATATCATATTGCTGGGCTATTAACTGATAAGCCCAGGCACAGGAAAGGGCATCAGGATCGGGAAAATCTTGCAGAATTACCAGTTGGCGATCGTGTCGGTGTGCCAGAAGGGTTCTTTGCAGTTCTTCTGACTTTTGTTGTGCCAGGGAATTACTACGGTTATTAAGATATATAGCTCCATCGCCTACCGATGGCGGTAATGACGGAGTTTTAAATGAAACTTCCACTGGCGTTTTCTCTATTTCAGGTTCCTCTGGGTTTGGCTCTGTGATCGATGACAAACTCTCAAACTGAGTAACGGGAGAATTCAAGTACATAGGGAACTTTTTTAAAGTGTGAGGCTCCTTTAATTCAGAAATACTATAATCAGCAATTCACTGAATTTAGCCACATTATTTTGATCTTCGCAAAAATCTCAGAACATTGCACTATACATCTAAGTATATTTTTGTCAGTCACAGCAGCGCTCAACAATGACCAATAATGACGTAAATTCCACTCTTAGGTCTGTAGGTGCTGGAAACAAAAAAGTTTAGTATATAGGGCTTTATCTGACAGCATAAATCTGTTTAAGGAGCTTTTTTTGTCTTTCTAAATTCAATGAGTGGGATTTTAATCTGACTTAGGGTATAATTTCTATCTTATACTTTAGGTCTACTCCTTGATATTTGAAATTTTTTTATGCTCAATACTCTCATTTTTGTGAGTATTGAGCAATTAACAATTATTTTATTGAACAATGCGTGTTTTTTATCCCCTTTGAAAATTCTGATAATTTAGAGCCAAGCCTGTACCACAAGGCGGAAGTCAAAAGTCAAAACGTCAAAAACCTATAATTTTGGGCTTTCTGGCTGTAATGAAATAGTAGGTTTATTTCCGCCAACTTGTACTAGTGCAAGAAGACATAAGCTAGGGAGCAAGCCCCATACATAAATGTAGAGGCTTGAGCGTTGAGATATTGCGCCTGTTTGCAAGACGCGATCGCATTCATTCGTTGCAAGCTATATAGCCATCAATTTTTCAACAATCGATAACTAAATTTATTGGCACTGTCTCAAAACAAAAAGATGTTTCTTCTTTCTCCTTTGCTCCTCTGCTTTTTTTGCTCAAAGCCCTATAACATACTTTTGCCACTCTGTATGCAGTCCACTCTTAAGATGTTTACTGACCTCGAAATAGAGACTGCTATAAGGTTGGCGAGGAGGATGACGTAAAGGCATGTGAGCTTCATGGGGAGTTCGACTGCCTTTTTTGACATTGCAACGCACACAAGCGGTCACAATGTTCTCCCAGGTATCACCCCCGCCGCGCGATCGCGGTATTACATGGTCTAGGGTCAACTCATCCCCTGTATAACCACAGTATTGACACGCATGACCGTCACGGTGCAATATATTTCGACGAGTCAGAGGAATTTCTTTATAAGGAACACGCACGTAATGACGCAACCTGATTACGGTCGGCAACGGAAAATCCGAGTATAGGAATTTGCCGTTATGTTCCACGCGTTCTGCCTTGCCCTTAATTAAAAGAACCACAGCACGACGCCAACTCGTTATATTGAGAGGTTCGTAAGAGGCGTTTAAGACTAAAACCTTCCCCATTTATCTGCGCTCAGGGTATTAGCTTTACATAAATGTTAACACAAATACATCCTACTAGGGAGATGAGAATAAATTATACTTTCGGAATAATTCGGCAATTAAGTTATGAGTAAGAAGTTGAGAAGTAAGGAGTGTCCTTGGCTTTGCTCCCAACTGATAATTCTTAATTTTTACTTTACTACCGCAACATCTTGTATCCATTCCAATATGAAGGTTACACTTCCTATTTAATCTGATCTCGCTTTAGTAAGCGTATATGGATAACTTGGAAGTTTAGCCGTGGTGGGATAGGAGTCAGTACAAATGTTAAGTCGTAAACAAATCCCTGGTGTAGTTCCTAATCAGCAGTGCGACACCTATGAGTGGTTTTCGCAACGAGCCTGGGTAGAAATTGACTTAGAGGCGTTGTCGTACAATGTAAAGCAATTGATACAGTTTTTATCGCCGCGTACTGAGTTGATGGCAGTAGTAAAAGCTGATGCTTATGGGCATGGAGCAATAACAGTCGCCCAAACTGCAATCGAATCGGGAGCAAGTTGGCTGGGAGTCGCTACAGTTCCAGAAGCTATTCAATTGCGAGAAGGTGGGATTGAAGCACCCATTTTGATTTTAGGAGCAACTCATACACCAGAGCAGATTCATGCGATCGCACATTGGAAACTTCAGCCCACACTCTGTAGTCCTAAACAAGCTTTAGTATTTTCTGATACTCTAGAATCCATAAACTATGATTCTGCCATACCCGTACACATCAAATTAGATACGGGAATGTCTAGGTTGGGAACTAATTGGCAGCAAGCTGGTGAATTTGTGCAATTAGTACAGCGCTTACCACATCTATCTATTGCCAGTATTTATTCTCATTTGGCAACAGCAGATGATCCTGATACTACGGCAATGGAAGAACAGCATAGACGATTTGAGGAAGCGATCGCTCAAATCAAAGCAATGGGAATTGAGCCACCCTGCTTGCACTTGGCAAACTCAGCTGCTGCATTGACAAATCCGGCATTGCACTACGACATTGTGCGAGTCGGTTTAGCAGTTTACGGACTTTACCCAGCAACCCATTTACAAAATGCGATCAATCTCAAATCGGTGTTGCAACTTAAGGCAAGAGTCACCCAAGTTAAAACAATTGCCGCAGGAACAGGTGTTAGTTACGGGCATAAATTTATTGCCCCGCGTGAACTTTGCCTCGCCGTCGTCGGAATTGGCTACGCTGACGGTGTGCCTCGTAACCTTTCCAACAAAATGCAGGTGTTAATTCGCGGTCAGCGAGTTTCGCAAATTGGGGCAATTACAATGGATCAGTTGATGCTGGATGTGAGTGCTATACCTAATATCCAAGAAGGGGAAATAGTCACCTTGCTAGGGGAACAGGGAAAAGAAAAAATTTCAGCAGACGATTGGGCAGAACAACTAAACACTATTTCTTGGGAAATTCTCTGTGGGTTTAAGCATCGTCTGCCTCGTGTTGCGGTTATGTAATTGGGCATGGAGAAGAGGCAGAGGGGTAGGGAGCAGGGAGCAGAGGGGAAAGAGTTCACTAAGAGGGGAAATGGTTAAAGGGGAAAGGGAAAGGATTTGAATTTACCTTTGCCCTTTAACCTTTTCCCAGACCAAAAGAGAGATTATTAGGTTTATCCGAAAAGTATTGCTTCCCATTCCCCATTCCCCACTCCCTATTCCCAAAAATAATTTCTCATGGTATGATAGTAAACTGATGCGGATGTGGCGGAATTGGCAGACGCGCTAGATTTAGGTTCTAGTTCCGAGAGGAGTGAAGGTTCAAGTCCTTTCATCCGCATTTCTAATAAATCGAATTGCCTGATCTAGGCTAGTAGTTATTCTGTGCAGTAACTAGTTGTTTTTCGTTAATGACAGATAATTGCCATTGACATAAATACCTTAATCACGCGATAAATAAAATATAAATTGTCGTAAACATATTGTATTTTCTAAAAAACAATGAGTTTATGATATTTTTTGTAGATTCTTTATTTTGTCAATTTTCTAGGCTCATTTTATCAAATACGCTGCGCGAAACTCTTTCCTGGTCGAACACCTGGGTTTTTAAGGCGAATACGATACAAGCTATTTCTCGCCGTGATGTACAAAGTTTTATAATCATTGTCTCCCCACGCCAAGTTAGCTGGAACTTCTGGAACTTCAATGATACCTAGTAGATTGCCTACGGGTGAGAAAACCCACACTCCTCCAGGCCCTGTACTATAAACATTTCCTTTGATATCTACTTTCATTCCATCTGGAACCCCTTCTTTCCCAGGATATTTCTGTTGGGCAAAAATACGTGCATTTTTCAAAAGACCATCGGAATTAACATCAAAGACACGGATATAGCCTGCTTCAGAATCATTTACATATAGTTTGGTTTCATCAGGAGAAAAGGTGATGCCATTGGGACGGACAAAATCTTTAGCTAATAGAGTTAATTTCCCATCTGATGTAAGACAATAAACACCATAAAAACCTAATTCTTTTTGTTGTGGTTTAATACCATAGGGTGGATCTGTGAAGTAGATACTTCCATCTGATTTCACTACTAAATCATTTGGGCTATTAAGTCGTTTTCCTCGGTAATGGCTAACAAGTGTGACTAATTTGCCATTTTTCTCTGTACGAGATATACGACGGTTAGCGTGTTCGGCAGTAATTAAACGCCCTTGAAGGTCAAAGGTGTTGCCATTAGCATTACCAGATGGACTGCGGAAAATCTGCAATTTTTGATGAGGTTGCCATTGATAAATTGTATTAGCAGGAATATCACTAAATAGTAGAAAACCATCTTGATGCCAAAGCGGCCCTTCTGTAAATTTTAAATTTATAGCAATTCTTTCAACTTGAGTATCCTTCTCAAGAATACTTTGTAAATTATCTTGTTTTATATAAAACTTATGTGTGGTAGTATGACGATAAATTAAGGTCAAAAGGTTTACTAATTGACCATTTTTAGCTTTACCCCATTCAGTAACAGTTATACTTGCATTCTGCTGATGCGAGTCTTGAATACGTGTATTTATTGTATTTAATGATACTAATTTAGTCTTAGTTCTTTCCCCTTGACAAGGGTACAAAATACTCATCAAGATAATACTAATTCCCATAGTTACGGGAATTGAGGCTAGTTTTATATTCTTAATAAATCTAGATTCCATAAACTAAAATCTATTAATAACTGAATAATGAAAAAATTATACTTTTCAATTGGTATCTGTATAGCCTTGCTTTTCAACTTAGTGTTTTCTAATATTTCTTCAGCTCAAATTACAGACCCCATTCCTGAAAAGATTGAAAAATCACAGATTTCCGTAGGTATACAAGAAGTTGTACAAATACCCAAAAGTGTTATAGCGCCAAGGCAAGAGAAAATCGCAAGATTGAATCTGTTAGCCAATACAGGTGATGGTAGTGGCAGGTTATTCGTCAATGATATGCGTGGCAAACTCTATGTAATTAAAAATAATCAAGCCTCAGTTTACATGGATTTACAGCGATTACTATCTTTAAGTTTCAGTGATAAAAGCACTCAACAAGGTTTCTCTTATTTCGCTTTCCATCCAGAATTTAGGCAAAATGGAATTTTTTATACTGTACACAGTGAAGACAAAAATAAATCCATTCCTGATTTTCCTGTGAGAAAAAAGATTATTGATAGGACAGGTAAAATCATCGAAAGTTCTCACCATGACGTAGTTCTAGAATGGAAAACTACTAATCCTGCTGCTAATACTTTTTCTGGAACTTTTCGAGAAATTCTGCGGATTGAACAGCCATATCCAGACCATAATGTCGGGCAATTGGGCTTTAATCCTAATTCTAAACCTAGAGATGTTGATTATGGAATGTTGTACATTGCTACAGCAGACGGAGGAAGTGACGGCTTTCCTGTCAGCAATACAGATCCTCTAGATAATGGACAAGACTTGAGTACACCTCTAGGAAAAATTCTACGTATAGATCCTTTTGGTAGGAACAGCGCTAATGGTAAGTACGGCATCCCTAAAGATAATCCTTTTGCTCAGGATAATAACCGCCAAACTTTAGGGGAAATTTGGGCTTATGGGTTACGTAATCCCCATCGTTTTAGTTGGGATACAGGTGGCGAAGGCAAAATGTTAATTGTTGATATCGGTCAAGCTTTGATTGAAGAAATCAATCTTGGGAGCAAAGGCGCCAACTACGGATGGGGGAATCGTGAGGGAAGGTGGGTGATAAATGAAAAGAATCAGAATGTTCTATTTCCTTTACCTCAAGATGATGCCAAGTATGGTTACACATATCCAGTTGCTCAATATGACCATGATAAACCTGCTGATTGGAAAGGTTCTTATGCGGTTGCGATCGCAGGCGGTTATGTTTATAGAGGTAAAGCCATTCCTGAATTAGTAGGTCAATATATTTTTGCAGATTTTGGCAACGATGGACGTTTTTTTCATGTACCTGTAAATGAACTTGTTAATGGTAAACAGGCAAAGATTAAAGAACTTAGACTCTTTGATGGTCAAAAAGAAGCTTCTTTTCTAGAAATCGTTGGTAGTAAACGTTCTGATGTGAGGTTTGGGGTAGACGAACAAGGGGAAATCTATGTAACCTCTAAGAGCGATGGTAAGGTAAGAAAAATTGTTCGTTCTCCATATAGCAATCCTAAATGAGTTGTGAATAAAAATAAGGGAACGAACCGCTATCTCTACGAGAGGCTTCCCCCAACGCGCAGCATCTCGCACAGAAGAACGCCGAGGGCGAATGAGTATCACCCAAGAACCTAGAGAGCTTGCCGCAGGCTACAGCAGAGGCGCAGAGAAGCCAGTGCGCCCTTACAGGGATCTTGCCCGATCTTTAGCAACTGGCGCGACATGAAGAAATGAGAGTTTGAGAGATATTTCGCGTAAGCCTTATATCTCTGTTCATGAAACTAAAACATATAAAAAAATCAATTTACTATTATCAATAAACCAGTGTTATTACTGTGGTCAAGTTGAAGTTACTCGATGCAAAGTGGCTTCATCTAGTTCTATCTGCTTAAAAAATAGAGTTCACTTCAGTGTAAATACAGAAGTTCAAATATATCCCTATCTACAAAATCAGTATTATTCCTGTAGTCAGATTGGGGTTACTCAATGGAAAGTGGCTTCATCTAGTCTTGACATTTTTATGTCTTAATTGTCCAAAAATGTCTGTAAATCTCAGTAACAGTAAGTAAATTAATAATAATTTACGAATTTACTGAGATTTGATCATTTCAAAATGATGCTGTTTTCGTTGAGTTTCACCACTAAATCTAGAAATAAGCTGATGTACTTGAAAATCCAAAAGTCTGATGCTTTTTACTTGATCTCAATTCTGGAATAACTCTGTACGAATTTAGCTTACACGTATCGAATTTAGCTGAAGTAAAAGCAAAATGAGCACAACTCCTATAGGTAGCTACAGGTTGTTCCAGAAACTACATCCGCTATCTCTGTTGGCACAATTAACCAGTCGGCGTGTTACAGGGTGCTTAAACATATTTACTGGAATAGTTTCTTGGTCAATTTATCTAGAGGACGGTAAACTTACTTATGCCTCCTATTCAGATAAACTGTTTGAGCGGCTTGACAGTCACTTGCGGCGCTTGAGCCAGCAAATTCCTGCTCTTAACAGCGCCGCTCGTGTGCAGATGCGGCTGATGTTTGAAACGAAGAATGAACATCAATCAATACCCAATGCGGATTACCAAGCTATTTGTTGGTTAGTAAATCAGGACTATATCACCTCTGTGCAAGCAGCAAGCCTGATAGACGAATTAGCAAAAGAAGTACTGGAATCATTTCTATGTTTAAAAGAAGGTAGCTATGAATTCAGCCCAGAAAGCTCTTTGGATGAATTACCAAAGTTCTGTCACCTGGATTTACGATTACTTGTTGAACATTGTCAAAAGCAGTTACGAAATCGGCAAAATATCCAGTCATCAATTCCGGCTGGTGGGGGTTCCCAAGTTTTGTCTAAAATACAACCGTCTCAAGTTCAGCCACAACTGCAAATAAAAATTGGGCAAAAGTTTCCGTTACCAATCAATTTTGATCTTCCTGAAAATTATAAAACTACTCAGCTACCTGCTGGTAAAAAACTATATACAATTGCCTGCATTGATGATAGCCAAACAGTTTTAAATTCCATCAAACATTTTTTGGATGAAAACACATTTACAGTTGTGATGATCAACGATCCTGTGAAGGCTTTAATGCAAATTCTTCGGAGTAAACCCGACCTGATTTTGCTAGATGTTGAGATGCCAAGTTTAGATGGCTACGAGCTATGTTCCTTATTACGGAAACATTCAGCTTTTAAACATACACCTATCATTATGGTTACTGGTAGAACAGGATTTATCGATAGAGCAAAGGCGAAAATAGTCAGATCGTCAGGATACTTGACTAAGCCTTTTACACAATCAGAATTGCTAAAAATGGTTTATAAACATCTTGGTTAATTTAAAAGTCAGAATTCAGGAGTCAGAATTCAGGAGTTAGAAGGAATGAGACAGCCAGCAAAGACATTTCAAGATTTGATAGTTTGGCAGAAAGCACATCAATTTATTTTATTAGTGTATCCATTTACTGCTAACTTTCCTAAATCAGAAATATATGGGCTTACCTCTCAATTTAGACGGGCAGCAATTTCTATACCAGCAAATATAGCAGAGGGATTTAAGAAAAAAGGATTAGCAGATAAAGGACGTTTTTTAAACATTGCACAAGGTTCTTTAGAAGAATGTCGTTATTATCTAATTCTTTCAAATGATTTGGAATATGGTGAGACTTCAGAATTAAAATTTAAACTTGAGGAAGTTAGTAAGCTACTAACAAGCTATGCTAATTCCATTCTGAGTTCTGACTCCTGAATTCTAATAAAAATGCTAATATACTTAATTTATTTGTTTAGGAGATTTAATAGTGAGTCTGACTTTACTTGGCACCATTTTGATTGTAGAAGATTCTCCCAGCGAATTAGAGTTAATGAGCCATTATTTAAAAGAAAGTGGTTACAACGTAATTAAGGCAAGTGGTGCAAAAGAAGGTTTAGAAAAAGCTGTATTAGAAAAACCAGATGCGATTGTTACTGATGTAGTAATGCCAGAAATGAGCGGATTTGAATTGTGCCGTTATCTAAGAAGAAATCCGATTACAGCAAAAGTACCAATTGTAATTTGTAGTTCCAAAAATCAAGAAATTGATCGTTTATGGGCAATGAGACAAGGTGCAGATGCCTATATAACTAAACCTTATACTCGTGAACTTTTGCTACGTACTATTAAATCAGTGGTAATTTAAATCAATGACTAGTATAAACATTACACTTCCTTCAAAAGAAACCCAAAATAATTTAGTAGATGGTTATCTGAAGTTTCAGCTAAATCAACAAACTGCTGCTGTTTTATCAATGAAACATACGCAAGAAGCAATTATTGTACCTATTGAATCTGTAACCTCAATGCCTAATATGCCCTCCTGTATATTAGGATTAATGAATTGGCGGAGTCGGATAATTTGGGTTGTTGATTTGCCACGAATGCTCAATTTAGAATCTCTAGATTATCGACTGCGACAATACAGTGCAATCATTATCCAAGTAGAATCATTGGTGTTAGGTTTAGTTGTGCAAGAAATAAAAGGTACGACTAAGTTTATCTCTGATGATATTCATTCTCCTATAGGACAAGTAGCATCTAGTTTAGTTCCTTATTTATGTGGATGCGTTGTGCAACAAGAAGAAATATTACTGGTATTAGATGCTCAGGCAATTGTGCAGTCTGCTATTCTCCGCAGTGATTAGAGTGTATTCCTAAAAAGGATTTTAGTGTTCTTATTCACATAGTCAGGAGAATTACTTTTATGTTTAATAAAACCAATACGAATCAAGGTAGTGGCGCTCAAAATCGAGCATCACTGATTTCATCCCAAAAAATAAATGGTAGTGCCATAAAGCTACCAGTTAAGACTACTAGTGAAACGGCTAATAATTCTTTACTAAATCAGGCTATTGCCTCTTTTACAAAATTCGGATTGGCTAAGAAAGCGACTATTTTAGCGATCGCAATCGGTACAATACCAGTATTGGGCATCGGTGCGATCGCTTTTAGCTTTGCCAACAAATCAATTACTAAGCAAATTACCCAGTCTCAACAAACTGAAGCCATTGGGTTAAGTGATAAAGTTAACCGTTTCATGTTGGGACGGTACGGAGATATTCAGGTAATATCAAGTTTACTTTTTTTGACAAGTCCCCAGGCTAGTGTAAGTATCACCACTCAAGATAAACAAGCAATCTTAGATGGAGTTATCAAAGCCTACAAAGCTTATGACAGCGTTGCTGTTTTTAATCGCCAAGGTAAGTTGATTGTCCAATCCACAGGCGAACCCCTAGACAACCAAAAAGACCGTACCTACTTTCGAGAGGCTTTACAAAAAGATACTCCTATTATCAGTAAACCTGAAGCAGCAAAAAATACTGGTGTAGTGAGTATTTATATAGCTGCACCTGTGAAAGAGATAAGGACGGGCCAAACCATTGGTGTGGTAAGGGCACGAATGCCCGTAAAATCTTTAGAGGAAGTCATCAAAAACTACGTAGCTAATGGGCAACAATACCATTTGCTTGATGCTTCGGGAACAGTTTTCTTGAGTCCCCAAAAGGAATTATTAGGGAAAGAGGCAAAGGCAGAGTATTCTAATTTACCTAAACTGGTAGCAGCCAATAAGGTAGATAGTTTTATAGAAGTTCCCAAAACTGGCAAAAAAGAAGAACTAGTCAGCTACGTACCAGGCACTAAGTTAGATGGCTTACCAGATTTAAACTGGCAAGTACTTTTATCTACAGACACAGCAATTGTATTTGAGCCGCAAAGACAATTGTTGTGGATTATAGGCATTGGCACAGCAGTTACAGCATTGATTGTAGCTGCGATCGCATCTCGGTTAGCTAAACTTACTACACAGCCAATTTTAAATGCGACTGCGGCATTAGCAAAGCTTGGTCAAGGTAAATTTAATACCCGTCTGGAAATCGAAAGAGAAGACGAATTAGGGGTATTGGGTGCAAACATCAACCAGATGGCCGAACAATTGCAAGTCTTAGTTAAAGAACAAGAACTAGACGTTGAAGGGGCAAAACTACTAACAGATATTACCCTGCGAATTCGGAAAATTCTCAAAACTGAAGATATTTATCAAGCAGCAGTAAAAGAAGTTCAGCGATCGCTAAAAACAGACCGGGTAATCATTTATAGTCTAAATCAAAATTCTAGGAATGGCGTTGTCGTTGCTGAATCGGTAACTGATAATTGGCCGGAAATGCTCGGAATCAAAATTGACGATCCTTATTTTCGGGAACGTTATATAGAAACTGATCAGTATGGACAGGTGCAAGCAATTGCAAACATTCATCAAGACCAAAGCCTGAAAAATGCCGTCGGTTACATCCAACTTTTGGAAAAATTTGCTGTCAAAGGTAATTTGATCGTACCAATTCTTGCCCAAGGACAGCTTGTATCCTTATTAATTGCTCATCAGTGCGAAACTCCTCGTGTTTGGCAACAGCCGGAAATTGACTTGTTTCAACAGATAGCAACTCAAATCGGCTATGCCTTAGAACAAGCCAAGTTATTAGAAGAGATACAATCCAGGAATGTTACAGTAATCGGTTCTGGCGACGAACTGCATCAACAAGAAACACTGCAACAGCAACTTTTACAACTGCTCAATGAAGTAGAAGGTGCAGCCAGAGGCGATTTGACTGTACGTGCAGACGTGACGGCTGGGGAAATAGGTACTGTTGCCGACTTTTTCAACTCCATTGTCGAAAGCCTGCGGGATATTGTTACCCAAGTTCAAGCAGCTGCTACCCATGTTAATACTGCCATTGGCTCTAACGAAGGAGCTATCCGCCATTTAGCAGAGGAAGCACTCACCCAAGCTGCTGAAATCAACCGCACCCTTGATGCTGTTGACCAAATGACCCTATCTATGAAAGGTGTAGCCGAAAGCGCCGAAAAAGCTGCTTTCGTTGCCAATCATGCGGCTCACACCGCTACTAAGAGTGGACAAGCGATGGATTTAACAGTACAAAACATCTTGTCTTTGCGGAAAACTGTGGGTGAAACTGCTAAAAAAGTGAAACGTTTGGGAGAATCTTCGCAACAAATTTCTCGCGTAGTTTCGTTGATTAACCAAATCGCTATTCAAACTAACTTATTAGCCATTAACGCCGGTATTGAAGCAGCGCGTGCGGGTGAAGAAGGTCAAGGTTTCGCCGTAGTGGCTGAAGAAGTCGGCGAACTAGCTGTTAGAAGTGCCGCAGCAACCCAAGAAATTGAACAAATTGTTGAAAATATTCAACGAGAAACCAGTGAAGTGGTACAGGCGATGGAAATAGGTACTAGCCAAGTTGTAGAAGGAACTCGAATTGTGGAGGAGGCTAAACAAAGTCTGAGTGAAATTTTAGATGTATCGCGTGAAATTGACTCGTTAGTGCAGTCGATTTCTACTGCAACTGCATCTCAAGTTGAAACATCGCAAAGTGTTAGCCAATTGATGAAAGATATCGCTGCTGTATCACAACGCACTAGCGATTCTTCTCGTCAAGTTTCCGAATCTCTACAACAAACTGTAGAGATTTCCCATCAGTTACAAGAGACTGTCGAGGCTTTCAAAGTTAGTTAAGTTTGTCATTTGTCATTTGTCCTCCGTGCTTTGCTATTTGCTAGTGACCAATGACTTTTATTATTTGTCCGTTGTCATTTGTCCTACCCTGCGGGAAGCCGCTAGCGCGTCTATGTCCTTTTACTAATGACTAATGACTAATGACCAATGACTAATGACTAATGACTAATGACCAATGACTAAGGACAAAAACTATGTTACAAGACAAAGAACTAGAAATCCAGATGCAGTTTCTGGAAGAAGCAATTGATTACTTAAATACCTTAGAAGGGGTATTACTAGAAATCGATACTAGTAACCGCATAGATTTAGATAAAATCAATGCTGCACTCCGGGCCGCTCATTCTATCAAAGGTGGCGCGGGGATGATGGGATTTAAATCGTTAAGTGATTTAGCGCATCGTCTGGAAGATTCTTTTAAAGTTTTAAAAACTAAAAAAAATTCTCTCGAAATTGATACTCAGTTACAAAGTTTATTGCTATCTGGAGTTGACTGGCTGCGTCAAATTGTCGAATTGCTTGCACAAGGAAATGTTGTCGAAGATGCGTGGTTAGCAACCTTTTGTTACCCAATTTTTGATGAGTTACACGATCGCTTGGGTGATCCCACCCCTGAAGATGCCTCAACCATGCTATCTCCAGAAGATGGCCAAGACGTTATCTCCTTGTTATTTGGCACCGAAGTAGAAGAGTGTTTGCAGCGTCTAGAATCTATATTGGCAGATAGCGAACAGCCGGGATTACATGAAGAAGTTGTGATCATGGCTGCTGAATTGGGCGGTTTGGGTGAAATGCTCCAGTTGGCAGCTTTTACCAAGCTTTGTGAGTCAGTAACGCAGCAATTGGAAACTGTTAGCAGTTCGCACATTCCCGAAATTGCCCGGTTAGCATTGCAAGCATGGCGGCGATCGCAAGCTTTGGTGCTGACAAATCAACTAGATAATTTACCTACAGAACTTGACTTCAATAGTAGTGATACGCCATCTCTGCCACTATTACCAGCAGAAGTAAAACCACATATTGCCACAGACACAGAAGTAGTCTCAACATCTGTTTGGCAACCAGAAAACATTAAAGAAAATTGGACTAATCATGAAGCAATTGCTGCTAGTTTTACATTTGCAGATGTAGAATTTGCCGATGATATTAATGCTGTTAATGTCACAGAGCATAATACAATATTTTCTAAAGAAAATAATCCTACCGATGCCAAATTTAGTGAAGGTAAAGGAGAGCAAAATGCCGTTGCTAAAGAGCGAGAAACTCATGAAAATAGCGTCCGAGTTCCCAGCAAACAACTAGAGCAAATTAATGATTTATTTGGCGAACTGATTGTCCAACGAAATGGGTTAAACTCGCAACTAGAAAGATTACGTAAACTAGTTCGGAACTTAAATCAGCGAGTCCAAGTTCTCGACCGCGAAAACCAGGAATTACGTATTGCTTATGACAAAATTTCCACTCAAGCTGGGGTGCAGGTGCAAGTTGAAAATAACCAACAAGCACAAGGCATAGAGAGGGAATTTGATACTTTAGAAATGGATTGCTATAACGATTTAAACCTGCGATCGCAGGAAGTTATGGAAACCATTGTTCAGGTACAAGAAGTAACAACTGACGTTCAACTCAGTGTAGATGATACAGACCAAATTGCTCGTAAAATAAATAAAACATCCAAACAGTTACAAACAAAGCTAAATCACATCCGAATGCGGCCTCTGTCTGATTTAATTGAACGTTTTCCTAGAGCCTTACGCGATTTAAATGTAGAGTATGGGAAAAATGTCCAGTTAAAAATTGAAGGTGGCAATACTTTAATTGAACGCAGCATTTTAGAAGCATTAAACGAACCTTTAATGCATCTTTTAAGGAACGCTTTTGATCATGGTATAGAAGACTCTAGCACCCGCCGCCTTCTGGGTAAACCAGAACAAGGATTAATTGAAATTACAGCTACTCACCGCAGCAATCGCACCCTGATTACTATCCGAGATGATGGTTGGGGTATTTCTTTAGAGAAAATTCGCACCCGCGCTTTAGCTATGGGATTAGATGCTTCTCTACTCGCTAATGCTAGTGATGAAGAACTATTATCACTAATTTTTGAACCAGGTTTTACCACCTCCGAGCAAGTTACAGCATTATCTGGCCGTGGTGTCGGTATGGATGTAGTTCGTAACAACCTCAAATTGATTCGAGGAGATGTGAAAGTTGATACGGAACCAGGAGTTGGTACTACCTTCACCTTATCACTACCATTTACCCTTTCCGTGGCGCGAGTTCTGCTGGTAGAAATCAACAAAATGCTATTAGCATTTCCCACAGATGTCATTTCAGAAATATCCTTACTCCAAGACGAGCGAGTTTTCCAAATGGCAGGTAGCGAAGTTCTAAATTGGCAAGGAAACATGCTACCACTGATTCGCCTGACTCAATATTTAGAGTTTAATTGCCTACGCTACGATCGCTCAGAGTTAGAAACTCCAGCAGCAATTAATGCTAACAGCGTCTTAGTAGTTAAAGGTAATAGTCAGCCAGTCGCAATCCAAATAGACCGTTGCTGGGGTGAACAGGAAGTTGCTATTCGCCAAGTGGAGGGAAATATACCTTTACCTAAAGGCTTCAGTAATTGCACAATTCTTGGTGATGGTCGAGTAGTGCCACTAGTTAATGTCAATGAGTTGCTCTATTGGATTGCTACAAATCGGCAAACTCCCAAAGGTACTCAATTACCATCAGCAAGGTTAAAGACACCGTTCTTAATATTTGATGAAAACAAAGTATCAGCAGCCTCTATTAAGCAGAAAGGTACAGTTTTGATTGTAGATGACTCAATTAATGTTCGCCGCTTTTTAGCACTAACTCTTGAAAAAGGAGGGTATCAAGTAGAGCAAGCTAAAGACGGTCAAGATGCCTTAGAAAAACTTCATAGTGGATTAAAAGTTGAGGCGGTTATTTGTGATATTGAAATGCCTCGCCTTGATGGCTATGGCTTTTTAGGCAAGATAAATTCAGATGTTGATACAAAAAATATTCCAGTTGCAATGTTAACTTCTCGGAGTAGTAATAAACATCGGCAATTGGCGATGCAATTGGGAGCGCAGGCTTACTTTTCTAAACCTTATAACGAGCAAGAATTACTCCAAACCCTGGAGGAAATCATTCGCAATGTAGCGGAAAAGGGCGCGTCTAATTGAGAATTCATAATTAGTTTGATATATTTTCGTAGGGTGTGTTGGCCTTTGGCGTAACGCACCATTTGTTTTATAGTGCCTTGGCGATTAAAATCGCGGCTATACGAGACTTTACCCGCCTGCGCGGGTTATATCAGTAATAATTACCCAGCTTTTGCGTAATACTATTTGTATTAATTTAAATAATAGACCCCTTGCATAAATCAAGAATAAGAACCCCACCCCGCTAAAGCTACGCTTTGTCTCCCCTCCCCGCAAGCGAGGCTGCGGTGTACATACAAGTCCTTCTTACCCCCTCTAACTCCCCCTTGGTAAGGGGGAGAACCGGATATTTCCCCCCTTGACAAGGGGGGATTAAGGGGGGTAAATCCAGGGTTTGGGTTTCATTGCCAAGATGTGTGTACACCATAGCCGCAAGCGAGGAGGGGGTAAGAGTGTGGTGTTAGGGATTTTTACAAGAGGTCTAATTTCTATGTCAATTCAATTTGTAGTGAATTTATGGTGACTGTAACACTGACGGCTGTTGCTACTGCGATCGCAACTACACTTTGGACTAAAGCGCAGGAGAAAATCGGCGAAAACCTTGGTGATGCCACATGGACGTTAGGTGGTAAGTTAATCGGATTACTCCGCCAGAAAAATAAATCGCCATTACTCACCAGTGCTGTAGAAGGAAATGAACCGCAGCGTTTAGATTATGGTCAAGCAGTGCTGGAACTAAAAGCAGCAGCAGAACAAGACCCAGAAATTGCTCAAGCTGTTGTGGAAGTGGAAGCAGCAGCAAAAGCAGAACCAAAACTCACTCAAAAAATTCAAGAAATCGAAAATACTCTCAAGTCTCAACAGCCAACTATTCAAAATCTGACGCAGCTAGCAGAAAAAATTGGGGTTGTAAATCAAGGACAGATAAATAACCAAACTAATAACTTCAACTTTTGACTACAGTCGTCTCAAGGGGAGGATGGGACAAAGTTAACTCCCGATGACTGGCGTAAAGTCTGCTGTGAAATGCTTGCAGAACGGCGGAAGCTGACTACAAATCCTCTGACATCAACTGAAGGAGTCGCCCTGCAAGTTGATGATGTTTACGTACCACTGGGATTAGTTGAGCGCAAAAAAGTATCTAAGCCTCAAGGTGATATTTCTCCAAAACAGGGGTCAGAACTGTACAAGGAGACAGAAATCACCAAAACATTTGAGCATGATGCTTTTCTTGAACAAGTTCTCATACAGAAGAACACGCCTAAAAGTCAAGGTAAGCGAATTGCAATCATTGGCGAACCAGGAGCAGGAAAGACAACACTATTACAACAGATTGCTGATTGGGTATCTCATGAGATTGACCAGTCGATTGTCATTTGGGTATCTTTAGCAGATTTGCGAGAGAAGGAACTAAAATCTTATCTGTTCGAGACTTGGTTAACTCAGGTCGCACAGAAAACAGGTAAAGCTGAAACCACTGAGCAACTAAAGAATGATTTTGTTGCTCTATTTAATCAAAATAATGTGTGGCTGCTGTTAGATGGGTTAGATGAAATGTCGGCATCTAATCCTCTCACAGAAATTGCCCGACAATTCCGTGAAGCAGGGTTCATTTCTCAAGCGCGAATCGTGCTGACTTGTCGGGTTAATATGTGGGATGGCACCATTAATGCACTTGATGATTTTGATACCTACCGCAGTTTAGATTTTTCTTATCCACAACAGGTAGAGAGATTTATTCATAAATGGTTCGCCACTAATCTAGAAAAGGGGGAGCAGTTATGCACTGCTTTGAAAGAATCAGGTAAAGAACGGATTCAGGATTTAGTGAAAAATCCTCTGCGGTTGACGCTGCTGTGCTTGAATTGGCAAGCAGGAGATGGCAAATTACCGGATACCCAAGCAGGACTTTATCAGCAATTTGTTGATGACTTCTACAAGTGGAAAAAAGACGAATTTGCTACAAACTTTGACCAACGTCAGCAACTAAATGTGAAATTGGGCGAATTAGCTAAAGCAGCAATAGATAAAAAAGCAACCCGTTTTCGCTTGCAGCAGGATTTTGTTAATCAGTTTTTGGGTGATGCTGATGATGAAAATTCACTGCTGAAATTGGCACTAAATCGCGGCTGGGTGAACTGTGTAGGGATAGATACAAATAGAAAACCTGTTTACGCTTTCTTTCATGCTTCATTTCAAGAGTACTTTGCTGCTAAAGCAATTGATGATTGGCATTTCTTTCTCAACCATGTTCCCAAAAATCCTAGTCAAGGAACTTATCGGATCTTTGAGCCGCAATGGAAGCAAACAATATTACTTTGGTTAGGGCGAGAAGAAGAAAACCTCAAACAGCAAAAGCAACAGTTTATCGATGCTTTAGTAAACTTTAAAGACAGGTGTGGTCAGTGGGGCATAAAAGATGTAGAGAAAGGTTTTTATAAGTATCAAGCCTACTTTTTAGCAGCCGCAGGAATTGCCGAGTTTAAAGATTGTTCTCAAGCAGATGAAATAATAGTGCAAATTGTTCACTTCACAACTAATAGTCTGAGTTCAATCGAAAAGAAAGCTAGGTCAGCACTGCAACAAATAGATCGTACAAAAGCGATCGCAGCCTTGGTGCAACTGCTGCAATCAAAAGATGCGGACACCCGTAAGCTGGCAGTAAAAAGCTTAGGGATAATCGGCACAGGCAATGAAAAAGCGATCGCCGCTTTGGTGCAACTGCTGCAATCAACAACTGTGCATAACTACACCCGTTTGCTGGCAGCATCAAGCTTAGGGAAAATCGACCCAGGCAATGAAATTGCGATCGCTGCTTTAGAGCAACTGCTGCAATCAACTACTGTGACTGACTACACCCGTTGGCACGCAGCATCAAGCTTAGGGGAAATCGACCCAGGTAATGAAATTGCGATCGTCGCTTTGGTGCAACTGCTGCAATCAACTACTGGGGATTACTACACCCGTAGCCTAGCAGTATCTGACTTACGGGCAATCGACCCAGGCAATGAAAAAGCGATCGCCACCTTGGTGCAACTGCTACAATCAACTACTGTGGATGACTTCACCCGTAGCGAGGTAGCATCAAGCTTAGGGACAATCGACCCAGGCAATGAAATTGCCATCGCCACCTTGGTGCAACTGCTGCAATCAACTACTGTGGCTGACAACACCCGTAAGCGGGCAGCAGAAAGCTTAGGGCAAATCGGCACTGGCAATGAAAAAGCGATCACCGCTTTGGTGCAACTGCTGCAATCAACTACTGTAAATGACGACACCCGTAGGCAGGCAGCATCTGGCTTAGGGACAATTCTACAGAATAATAAGCATCACTTTGCGGTAGTCAAAGCTTTAAGTAGTTATTGGCAATTGAATGATGAGTGCTACAGTTTAGCCTGGAGATGCGCCCAAAATATGCCCTACCCCGATTTCTATCAAGCTTGGCATCAGCGTAATGTTGTTACTCGTGCGATGCAAAGCTTAAAAAAAATCCTCTTCACAAGAATAATTTAAGTACTTTGCAGCAGCAACGTTAAAATGACGTTCCCGTGGTAACAAAAACTTGTTTGTTCGTTACCAACACAAGTTGTTTCGTTCAGAACGCTTATCCGTTGGTAATGAAAACTTGTCTGTTCGTTAACAACACAAGTTGTTTCGTTCAGAATGCTTATCCGTTGTTAACGAAGACTTGTCCGTTCGTTAAGAACACAACTTGTTTCGTTCAGAACGCTTATGTTTTCGTGACAAAACTTATGCGATCATTAACAACGCTTAAGCAAAGCTTATCAATTAACTTGTTTCGTTACCAGAGCTTATCTATTTGGGGCAAACGCTTATGCGATCACTACCACCGTCTGAAAGCATCCTCTAAAACGATCGCAAATAACGATTTCTACAATGGGCTACGCCTACGTGCAATTTTGCTTCTGCCAATTTTCGCACTATATTATCATGATTGTGGAAGCGCGATCGGGTCAGCTTCGGATACTTTAGATTAGCTCACACAACTGCTGCACAAGTTTCAGAGGTTTTTTATGAACAAGAGAGTAACAGTTGTATTTGACGGGGGTGTTTTGCGCCCAGATGTCCTTTTAGATTTAGCACCTAACACGCGTTATGTAATTACAATTCAAGAGTTCAAAGAAACATCATCATCAGGCGATGCTTGGGATGTGCTGGAAGCGATCACGGGAACTATTGACGCACCAGAGGATTGGTCTAGCGAACACGATCATTAAAGGCAAGATTTCACAGGTTTATGAAAATTATTCAATTAGATTTTGAATTTCTGAGTTATCAAAACCCGCTTTGCAAATTAAATTTAAACATTATGATGTATCTATGTAATTGTACAAGTGGCTTTTTTATTTTTTGACAAATTAATACGAGGAGTTTTAGGTGACAAAAAATAATACAAAAAAGGCTGTCGCTCAAGCTATTTCCACAGCTGTTGCTCTGGGTTGGGTAATAATGCAAGTGGAATCAGCACAAGCTGCTACGTTGACAGTTAACAATCTCAATGACAGTGGCGTTGGCTCATTGCGAGACACCATCAACATCGCAAATAACAATGACGTACTAGAGTTCTTACTAGAAAGTCATCCCAGTACAATTAGCCTAACAAGTGGGCCACTTGCGATCGCTAAAAACCTAACTATTAATGGCCCAGGTGCTAACTTACTTACCATCAGTAGTAATAATCACTTCCCAGTGTTTGACATTAACGCCGCCGATGTTACATTTTCTGGGCTAGCGATCGCTGGTAGTTTCAATGCTTACAATTCTAGTAACCTAACCTTTACCAATAGCACTGTTAGCAGCGACAATTTTAAAATAGATAGTAACTTAAGACTTATCAATAGCACTATCAACAGCAACAATATTGAGATTAATGCTGGTGATGTGACGCTCACTGATAATAGTCAACTAGTTAGCAGCAACGATATTAAGATTAATGCTAATAATGTGACGCTCACTGATCATAGTCAACTAGTTAGCAGAAATGATTCAGGAGCAGCAGGCAGTATAACTGTTACAGCTAGTGAAGCTATAACTATTACAGGCAGTGATGTTTTACCGACAAAAGTACCCGAACCAAGCGCAATCGCTGCTGGTAGCAATCATTCAGGACTAGGAGGCAACATAACTATCAACTCTGGCGCTTTGATATTGAGACCCGGTGCTACTATATCCAAACCAGTACCCAAACCAAGCGCGTTAGCGAAGCTCGCCGTAGGCATCGCTGCTGGTAGCAATCATTCAGGAGCAGGAGGTAACATAACTCTTAAAATCCCTGACCTTCTTATATTGAAACCAGTACGCAAACCAAGCGCGATGGCTGATGATAGAAATAATTCAGGATTAGGAGGCAACATAAGTATCAACTCTTCTTTCATAATCGCACCACCTAACGAACCAAGCGAGATCGCTGGTGATAGCAATAATTCAGGAGCAGGAGGCACTTTAACTGTTACAGCCAGTAGCATTTCGCTGACAAAAGTACCTGAACCAAGTGCGATCGCTGGTAGTATACTTGCTGGTAGTCTGGCTTGGCTAGCGAAGAGAAAGCAAGGAGCGTTTCGCAAGGCAAAGATATAATTAGATATTAAAATCAATCTACAAATAGTTTAAATAATTAGCCCGCGCAGACATGAGCCTGAGTGGGCTAATTATTTATGGGCAATTAGTCAGACATAATATCAATGTCCCTGAAACTAAAATACTTTCAGGAACCTGTATCAAGCCTCAATTTTTACACCTTTCCAAAATGCCACATAACCCTCAATATTCTTAGCTTTCTCCTTGGCGCTGGGATAATACCAAGCAGCATCTTTGTTGATTTGCCCATCAACGTCGATACTGTAATAGCTAGCGACACCTTTCCAAGGACAAGTACTGTGGGTGCTACTGTCTGTGAAGTATTGCTTGTTAATGCTGTCAGCAGGAAAATAATGGTTGTTTTCCACAACTACGGTATTATCGCTCTCGGCTAAAACTGCGCCATTCCAAATTGCTTTCGGCATAAGTGAGTTTGCAAATAAACTATACACTTAACATTTTGACACGATCGGCTTATTTTATCCTCTTTAATGGCTAACTGATACCATTCATCAGAGCTTCAAGCAAATGGTCAGTAAGGTTTATAGAAAATTTTGCCATGCCACTATTAATTGGTATCACTTTTGTTTATCAAATTAAAAATTAAAAGTATTTGTTTATCTTATGAATATTTCCTAGCATATTGCTATGGAAACTTAATTAGCAAAAAATGAATTTCAGTTTAGAACTGAAAGGGAAAAACATGTATAAGAAGATTAATTTAATGCCCAAAATCACTAGCGCTCATACAGCCAAAAATAAAGAAAATGACGCATCAATGAACACAGCCGTCAACTCTGACATTTTATCTAGCTATTCCAAGAAGGTAAATTATCTCCAATCCTTTGATACTGCGTTTATTGCATATCAGATGATGGGTCTGAGTGAGTAGTTTTGATTAAATAAAAGTTCAGAATCTAATAACTTGATATCAAGATTCTAAGATTGCTAAAAAATCAGGTTTTGTTACTAGGTAAAACTAATTAACCTAGCTCAAGGAGAAAATTATGAAAATTACAAATTTGATAAATTCTGCACTTATTGTTGCTTGTATTGCTTTTGTACCTGTAATTGTTGACGCTCAAACAGTTAATAACAACAACAGTGTCGGACAAATCAACAGAGATTCGCCTAAAACCAGCTATCTTCAACCTTTCAATATTGCCTTTCTAGCTTATCAAGGTGCTTTCAAAGAGCAGGGTATTCCCAGTGCAGGTAATTTGATATTTCGATTTCAAACAGGAAAGCTGACAGCCAAAGATGTGGTTCAGGCTGCTATCAAGGCTAATAAGTTACCAGCACAAGTTTTGAACGATGAAGGTTATGTTAATGCGGTCGAGTCGCAGTTCACATCAATGATCAATGGTAGTAATGATTGATATAGGTAGCTAAGTACAAATAAAAACTCCACGCCACTTGCGGGATGGAGTTTTTAGGCAGGGAGAGAGTAATCAAACTCACGTATCCAACTTGAGCATCTCATTGGGCAAAATTACTGCGTCGGCAATTTTGGGTGTGTAGTCGAGTACTTTGCTACGACTCCAGAAATCTCTGGGTTGTAAAGTCTCAAATAATTCCAATAGTTGCCTAATACTTGCCGCACATAATTTTTGGTTTCATCAAAGGGAATTTGTTCAACAAACTCATCTGGATCTTGTGTAGTTTGAGTTTGCAGCCATTTGGAGACATTACCAGGGCCAGCATTGTAACTGGCGATCGCTAACAGTGAGTTATTGTTATATTGATCGTGGGTATGACCCAAATACCATGTACCCAGCATGATATTATCGTTGGGATTTTCTAGATTTATGGTTTTGATATCTACCTTGATTTGTGGAGCAATCCATTTAGCTGTACTCGGCAACACCTGCATTAAGCCAGTAGCATCAGCGACGGATTTGATTTTTGGCTCAAACCGCGACTCTTGACGCATCAGAGCAGTTACTAGCAGAGGATTAAGTTTACGCTCAATAGACCACTTTTCAATCTCTCGCAGATAGGGAAATGGATAACGTGCTTGCCAGTAGCTGATCTGTTTGCTCAAAGCCTGATATTGGGCAACTTCTGATGGTATTTCTCGATCTTCCAATTTAGAAATTGTATCAATTCCGATGAGATTATCTCCCCTTGCCAGTCGCATCAACCCTTCGGTAAATTGCTCTGCTACAGTTGGCTGAAGTTTATTCTGAAATTCTGTCTGCCATTGTAACCAGGCATCGCGGTCTTGACCCAGCAGATATAATTCTTTGAATGTCTCAGAACCAGCAGGCGGTACTGAACGCTGGGGTGTGATTACTTCCGGGTTCATGACGCGCACATTGTCAAAGTTGCCAACATTCAGCCCCAGCATGTTAGCGGCTCTCCATGCATAGTATGAGTATGGGAACTGGCTAATCACATACTCATAAGCAGTTTGAGATTCTTGCTGTTTGCCTAGTGAAGCTGCCCATTTCCCTACCCAAAAGCCAGCTCTTGGAGCCAAAATACTGTTGGGGTTGTTGTTGACAATTGGTTCTGCCCATTGCCAAGCACCGACGTAATCTTTAGCATTGGCTTTACCTTGGGCGATTTTCCAACGATACTCTGCCGCTTCATCAGAATTGCCGTATTTGGCTATGAGTAATTGCCACGCCTGGCTAGCTGACTTTTGATTATTAGTGGCTTGGAGAATTTTAGCTTTTTGTACCAGTGCAGTACTAGCTTGTTTGGGAAATTTACTAATTACCTGCTCAAGATAAGGTAAGCCGTCTTTAGGTGTTTTTGCGGTTTCTGCTAGTCGTAGTAGTGCAGTTCCAGCTTCTTCACTGTTGGGAAATTGCTGTACTAGTTGTTTATAGGTAGCGATTGCTTTTTCTTTATCTTTGCCCCCAACCTGTAACCCTCGTGCGATACGGTAGAGGTTACGCGATGTTTTCGGTGCATTGACATAAGCATTAGCGGCTTTGAGAAATTGACTATTTTCCCAATAGCCTGTACCAATTAGTTCCCAGTCTTCGGGTTTGAGGGTAGGCTGTTTTACTAGCTGATCCAAAACGCCCACTATGCCAGGTTGATCATAGGCATATTTAGCCAAAATCAATTGTAATTGTGGCTGATTGGGATTTGCTTGCAAGCGTTTACGAATGATTTCCCAAGTCAGAGGGTTGGAAGGAAATTGAGCGATCGCTATTTCTTGTTGTTTCGGTTGGGCAATCAGATATAGTGCTTTGACTGTGGCCGCTTCTTTGGGATACAGTTTCAACACACTTCGTCTAAGATCCGAGGCTTTGCCGTCCTCGCCCAAGATATCTTGTGCCTGCGCCTGTTTAAGCAGAATATATGGTGCGAGGAGCGGATAGTCTCTATCTAGCCCGTCTAGTAAAACCAGCGCTTTTTTCGCTTGGGTTCTTTCAATGTAATCACTCGCCAAAAGATAACGAGCGCGATTTCGGTCTAGCGATCGCGACTGTCCGGCAATTTCTGCTAGTTTTGCCGCCCTTTCTGGCAGAGATTGTGACACCAGTGGAAAGACGGCTGATTTAGCAATGCTACCCTCTGATGTTTGCTCTGTTTGATTTTGACTCAGTTTGAGCCATTTCCCCAGAGACTTGCCAATCTGAGGTGCTGATACCATTGCGCCAGCTAAAAAGGCAAACAGTGCCGCACCCGCAATTATCGAAATTTGCTTTTTCTGTAATTTCTTCAGCATGAATACTCGCTGAAAAGTTCCGGTGAATTTCTTGAAACTTTAACACTCTTAACCATCAGTGTTACCAATTTTTAGTTTTAGATTTTTAATTTTATGTAGAAAAATACTAATTTTCAATCCTACTGTTGGCAGTAATGAGTAATTAACACATATTAGATACTATTGCATCTATCTTTGGTATGTCATAACAGTTTAGTTAAGCAATTTTTCCGTCTCTTTCTTCTCTCTGTGTTCTCTGCGCCTCTGTGGTAGCCTGCGGTAAGCCGATGCAGCGTCTATGCAAAAAAAAGACTTTGACAAACAGGAGTAAAGCGATCGCTGACAAAATACTACTATGCGTAGGCGTAGCCGGCCGTAAGCATGGTTTTGATAACAATTGAGTTATGCTGCGCTGCTACTAAGCTGCTGGGAGCAAATCATCTAACTTTCAAATTTTTCAATAGCACGATTCTCATTCAGGAAATAAAATATCAAAGCCTTCCTGAGAAAAGTGTTTATCATGGGTCAAAACCTCGATAATTCCCAATTGCTGCATGGTGTTCATTGAGATGCAGTCAGTTAGGCTGTAACCTTTATCAAGCCGATTCTCATACAAAGTTAAACCAGCCAAAAAAGATTCGTGAGTTTGTTGTTTAACCTCAATATCTGGGCTGTCCAAAATATCTCTGACTAAATTGGCTTCTCTTTGCCGCAACTGAACACCTGACTTTGAGTAAAAAGCAAGCAGTTCGACCAGAACTTCGTCTGTAGTGATCAGTTTGCAAGGCTCAAGCTGCTTGAAAGCCTGTCTAACCCTTCTGTACCAAGCATCTGCTGGATTAACAAATGCTATCCAGTAAAAAGTATCTGCAAATATGAGCCTCATGCCTCAATTTTTGGAGTGCCGTAAATATAATGGTCGTGTTGCTCTGCACCGTCCGATGGAAGCTTGCTGAGTTCTTCTTCAGGGATATTTTTGACGAAATCTTCTGCAATTTGCCAAATAGACTTTCCTCTCTCAGGAATCTCCTTCGCTTGAGTATTGTCTGGCTGGGGAAGTTTTGGATTTACCTCCGTGATCCCACTCAATTTCTGAGCCAAATGAGCAATTAGTTTTAATTGTTCCTCTGCTGAAAGATTTTCTGCTTGTTGAATTAATTGAGCTAACTTGGGAGACATTGTTTCTTCCTCTGTCTTTCAATTTCACTATTCGTTCTCAACACCCTGAGAACTTCAAGCAAATCAAAGATTATATTGTTGAATAAAATTTGGCCTAATAACTAGCGTAGGTGTAGCCCGCTATAGGCATTGCTTCCAAAATACTACTATGCGATCGCCGAAATAACAAATAGAGTCGCCGATATAAGCGTGGTGAAAAAGCTGTCCGCAGTCGCCTAAATTAGAGATAATACTTCCAAAGCAATAACTTTTAAAAGCCATGACTCAAGCCATACCCAAGCTAGTAACCTTTGAGGAATTTGTCGATTGGCTATCCGAAAATCGAAGAGTCCGCTACGAACTACATAAAGGAGAAATTTTTGAAATGGCGCAACCAGTAGGGGAACATGAAGATGTTAAAGGATTTTTGACAATAAAGCTTAGTGCTTTAATTGACCGATTAAACCTTCCTTACACTATCCCCAACCAAGTTATAGTTAGACCTCCTGAAAAAGATTCTGGTTATTTCCCTGATGTGTTAGTGCTAAATCGTGCAAATCTGGCAAACGAAAAATTATGGAAAAAAGAATCTACCGTTAGTTTGGGTGCATCAATACCTTTGGCAATTGAGGTTGTATCAACCAACTGGCGGGACGATTATTATTTAAAGTATGCTGATTACGAAGAGATGGGTATCCCAGAATACTGGATTGTCGATTATGCTGCCTTGGGTGGACGTAATTTTATCGGCAACCCTAAACAACCGACAATCACTGTGTGTAATTTAGTTGATGAGGAATATCAAATAAGTAAGTTTCGAGATAATGAGCGCATTATTTCCCAAACTTTTCCTGAATTAAATCTTACCCCAAACCAGATTTTTCAAGCTGCTGTGGTGTAGCGTTTATGTTTTGCTAATTCTGGAATCCGTCCCTTCAAACCGATCATCAACTTCAGCATAAAAGTCTTTAATACAGGTACTCGCTGCAAAAACCATAAACCCAGGCGACGCACCAATACTACAGGTAAGAAGTTATTAGAAAACATCCGATCTAATAAATCGGTGAAACCTAAAATTGTCAGGTTTTCCAGCTTGCGCCAGCGTTCATAACCTTTAAGAATTTTAATGTCACCAATATCTTTACCCGCTTGGTGCGCTGTTTGGATTACTTGCGCCAAAGCTGCTGCATCCCGAATCCCCAAATTTAAACCTTGTCCGCCCACAGGATGGCAATTGTGTGCCGCATCACCAATTAATGCCAGTCGGGGGAGAACATAGCGATCGCTTTGCATGAGTTGTACCTGGAATACAAAGCGATCGCCTAGTAATTCCAATTTCCCCATCTGATCGCCATAGCGACGGGTAAGTTCTCTTAAAAATTGCTCATCATCTAAAGCACATAAAGCTTTTGCTTCTTCGTGAGGGGCTGTCCACACAATGCGGCAACGGTTCCCCGGTAAAGGTAAAATCGCAAAGGGGCCGCTAGACCAAAATCTCTCGTAAGCGGTGTTGTTGTGCGGTTTTTCTGGTTTGACAAATGCCACGATGCAAGACTGCCAATATTTCCAGCCGGAGGTTTTGATACCAGCAGCTTGACGAATTGGCGATCGCGCCCCATCTGCTGCTATCAGTAATTTGCTGCGAACTGAGTATAACTGATCGGCAACTTTAATATCTATCGCTACTATATCTTTGTTGTATTGCGTATTTACCACTTCAGCCGGACATAGATAATTCACATTTGCACAATCTTGGACAAACTCTTGCAAAGGCTGCAATAGCGCTTGGTGTTCCGCCACATAACCCAATGCTGTATCTATATCATTTGTGGTAAATTCCACCACATTGGGATAATCGGCATCAGAAAGACGAACTCGGTAATATTTGGCTATTTGAGGCAACATTTTGTCCCAAACTCCAATTCCTTGGTAAATTAGCGACGAAAGCTGATGAACTGCATAAGCTTGCCCTTTAGCTACGGCTGCTGATGCCACTTTCGCTTCAATCAGCAAGATACTCAAGCCAGAATCTTTTAAAGCAGAGGCTAGAGTTAACCCAATAATCCCACCGCCGACAATTACCAAATCATATTCATATCCCCGCAAGTCTGGCGGTGTTGGTTGAGGGGAAATTTGCTCAAGCTGCGTTATGGTCATTGTTAAGTTAAGTTACAGCATCTTAACTCTTATTTTGACGCGATCGCGCCCTCTTGAGCAAGTTAATAAAAAAAACCTGCTGATTGATAGGGATTTCAGCAGGGTTAAATAATACAATTACACTTTCGGAGAAACCAACACTAAACTTTATCGAAACAGAATTCAGGAGTCAGGAGCCAGAATTCAGAATGAATTTTGAACGAAAGAGTGGATGAATCCAGAGGTTTAAGACTCCCACTAAATCTGCATATTTAGTAGTCTTTAATCTGTGGCTGGTCTGAATTCCCCACTGATAGCGCAGCGTTAGCGAGTCATCGAGCGTCTTCATTCTGACCAAAGGCGGAGCGTCTCCGGCTCTGCTCCTAAGTTTTGACTTCTGAATTATTCTTCAATACAAAGCTATTAGAAACTTTTACAACTAATAGTAATTATTTATGAGTTATCTTTTTAGCATGATGCCTGTGATGTTTAGTATGATGAACTTTAGCACTTTTTACGTTACTATGATGGACAGTTTTAGCTTGAGCTTGAGATGCAAAAACGGTTACAGGTGCAGCAAAGATTAAAGCCAAAAGTAAAGCTTTAGCGAACTTATTCACTTGGAAATCCTCATCAGGTAATCAACAACTTAACTATCCAATAGGCGTATGTCATAAGTTTGTAATTGATATGAATCTTTCGTGTCTATTTTTACGTTCGTAAAAAATAAGACTTATGTGGAATATTTGCTAGCATTTCCAATTACAATGTAAAATTTTGGACATCATCCAAAGAAGTATTATTTGGCTATGATGGCTGTGTGAATTTTAATTAAGAAATGCTCAAAGCCATCAATTCTTCTGCTACATCAAAGTTAGCTGTGACATTTTGTACGTCATCCAAGCTTTCTAGAGTATCAATTAACTTGAAAAGCGATCGCGCCTGATCTGGATCGGTAACTTCTACACTATTACTAGGAATCCAACGCAATTCGGCATCAGTTACCTTAAAGCCTTGATTTTTGAGTGTCTGGCTAAGGGTTTCTAAGTTGCCAATGTCTGTAAATACCTCAGCCATCTCATCTTCAGTCATCTCATAAGACTCAGCACCGCCTTCGAGGGATGCTTCTAAAAGCTGTTCTTCGTCAACCACACCCTGCACTATACAAACGCCTTTTTGGTCAAACATCCAGCTAACGCAACCTGTTTCACCAAGATTGCCACCATTTTTACTAAAAGCAACACGCAAGTCAGCAGCAGTGCGATTGCGATTATCTGTGAGGGCTTCGATTAAAATTGCTACACCACCAGGGCCGTAACCTTCGTAGCGAATCGCTTCAAAAGTAGCATTATCACCGCCAAAAGTGCCTGCACCTTTAGCGATCGCTCGTTCAATATTATCATTAGGAATACTCGCTGCTTTTGCCTTGTCAATTGCCGTGCGAAGTTGAAAATTCAGCGCTGGATCTGGTACGCCACTCCTAGCCGCAACGATAATCGCCCGCGATAATTGAGTGAAGGTTTTTCCCCTTTTTGCATCTACTACCGCTTTTTGGCGCTTAATATTTGCCCATTTACTATGTCCTGCCATAATCTGAAATTATCAAAACTCTATTTAAGATTAAAATATAAACGCTTGCAATAACCATAGCTTTAGATAATTGTGCAACTTTGAAGGTGCGATCACATTCTGTTTAGAGACTTGCAAAAAATAAATTATTCCAAATTATTTGTAGATTTGTAAGGTGGCACAGCAGCTATGCTACCTACTCTACAATGGAATATTTTTTAACTGGAAATCTTGTGAAGAAGGCAGCTATGCTGAGAGCAGAAGGTAGCAATATGGTGTGCGCCTCACAACCCACACTAATTGCAGTCCACTTGTGGCAGAGATTTTGGTGGGGGACTTAAACCCAAGTTCGCTCCGGTCACGGGCTTCTTGGTAGGAATCAGAATTCCCTTCTGCCTTCTGCCTCCTGCCCTCTGCCTTTCTTGTTAAATCACAAATGGTTCAAGTTCGCGCTTATACCATTTATCTTCAACCCGTTCAGTAATAAGTGGTCTAATGACAAACTTGGGTGGACTACCATCTAGAACATCAATCCGCACACATGAGTAAGGCAGGCGGTTTTGTAAATTATAATCATGACGACCTACAAAAAGCTTTGAATCGGCAACTTTCCGAGTGGGTTTACCTGCAATATCCTTAAAAGTCTCCATCAATTCAGTCCCCTCTCGCCTTTGATAGCGGGGACGATGACCACTACCACCAGAGATAATGCAGTTAATGTGGGAGTCAGCAAATCCGGTGTCAGTTGTGCAAAGATGCTCTAAACAGTGAGCGTGACCGTTTAAAATCAAATCCACTATGGGACGTTCTTTAACTAGAGAACAAAGAGTTTCTGCCACTTGTTCAAACACCCAGCGCAAGCGGTGACGAACCGCCAAGGTTTGTGCTTGATTCCACTTGGTAGCTTCTGTGACATAGGGTGGATGGTGGAAAAAGATTACACGTCCGCGTACTTCGGAGGTATTCCAAGATTCGATTAGTCTGCTACGCAACCATTCGAGTTGTTCAAAATCGATCGCAGGCATTTTATGAGATGCCAATTGTTTCTCAATGTCGATTTTGATTTCGTTTATTTGGTCTAATTTGGCGCTAAGTTCATCAATTTGTTCCGCTTCAGTGGGTTTATCGGGGTTGAGGCAATCATATATTCCCAATATCTGCAATTCTTCTCGATCTATTTCCTGGCGACGCTTTTGCAATTCCCGGCGATAAATTTCCCCCTCTTGAGTTGCAGGTAAGGGTGATGGTGTATTGAAGGTATTAGAATCTAGTGCGAAAAAATCAATCCCGCCATAACGAAAGGTGTAATAACGATTGGGTAAACGAGTAAACTGTCCAGGTTTGTAACGCAAACAGCGCCCTGTATCAGTCTTAGCAGTGTAGTGTTGATCTAAATGACGTTCTAATTCTGGGGAAGACATCGCCCCTGTATAGTCCATAAATGCCCGTGCATAAGCATTACCTTGATACGATCCATGCCAGCCAATCTCAACATCTTTGTAGCGGAACAGGCGACGCAATGAAGATGTTGTTCCAGTAAATAAACGATACATCAACGGCACATCGTAGTAATCATGATTACCTGGTACTGGCAAGAATGGCAGATTAAACACCATGCGATCATAAGGAATATTTTTCGGCTTGTCGCCACCGACAAGAAATTCCCGGTAAGGTTCAATAAAGTTTGTTGAATAATACTCTTGGGAACCCACCACATAAATTACATCACCTGTGTGCAACACAAAACTGCAATCATCGCGGTGAGAAAGCATTAGTTCAGCAACTTTTCGTTGGGGATGTTGCCGATAATGCGATTGAGTGCCGGAATCACCGATAACCATAAAGGAAAATTCTGGACTATCTTCTCTGCGATCATCAATAACTATGCTGGTTTGATCGATTCCCCGTTGCACAAAACTTGGATGCATCCACCGCACCCGTTCCTTCATCTTTTGAATTTTTACAGGAATCGGTGGATCGGAAATCAATTTCATGGCTGATAACTCTTAAATGCCTAATGCATAAGCCGATTGTAACGAAATAATAAGGAGTAGAGAGTGGGGAGTAGGCAGCAGGGGAAAAAGAGAATAACTAATGATTTAATGCTCAGTCCCCAGTCTCCAGTACCCAATCCCTAGTCTTTAAGGCAAATTTTCTCGCAGTAATGCTCGAAAGCCTGCTTGTTGAAAATGCTCATCAGCAGTTAGGGCTTCAGTGATTCCACTATATTGCATGACAATAAAAGATATGCAATCCCCAAATCCCCATTCTTTCTCTGTTTGTTCTCGATATAGCTCGAAAGCACGTTCGTAGAGTTCTTGAGAAAGAGGGACAATTTCTACTTTTGAGTCTGCTACTAGAGAATTTAATAATATGATTGCCGCTTGACGATAAGGTTGTTGGGATAAGGCATTGCCAATTTCCAACATTACCGCCTGTGTTGTCACCAGACGAGTTTCTGCCGCTTGTAACATTCTAGCTAGATGTAAGGCTCGGTCGTGCAAGCGATCGCTCGGTGCAGATAAGGCAATGGCAAAGGATGTATCAAGAAAGACTTCAGAATGCATGGAAAGTTTACTTACCGTATAAATATTTATCTATATTGGTACACCAGTCAGGTGGCCCATCTAAGTTAAGCGATCGCGCCGTTTGCAGAAATGATACTGTTTCATGCTCGCTTGGCGGTAAAATTTCAATACTGATTCGCACGCGGGTATTGATTGGCAGTGCGATCGATTCAGCCGGATAGAACACTTTGCCATTAAAGACAGCTGTAATTTTTTCTACCATTGTTTGCAAAAAATGATTTTAGTCTATCCTAAGCTGGTTGTAGCAATACGGGTAGAGTAAACGATGCAATAACTAGTGAAGATACTTATATCTGTCTTACGAATTATATCGATTTTTCAGAATTGTCTAAACCACTAACTGAACTAATGTTAAGTGAGTTTGATGAACCTCTCCCTGTGTTGAAATAAACGTCAAACTTATCAACAACAGGCGAGAGGGACAGATTTTGCATAGCAAAATTTCCCAGAGGCATCTCACGGACAAAAAAGGAAAGTTTTGGGTTTTTTCCAAATTCTTAACAATAAATTATTATGATAATTTTATACATAAATATGTATGTATGCTGTAAATAAATCAGCCTTTTGGAAGTGAGAAAGCGCAGAGATGAAACACTCTTTTTGCTACTTTGCTCGCTAACTCCTCACTCAGTGAAAACGTACTAAAAATAATTACAGCCAGATGATAACTATTGTTTTATATGCCCTATAATTTTCTTAATTACGGTATCTGCCTATAAATACCGTATATTTAGGGGTGATTCTGATGAGTAAGTCGCAACAACTGACACAATTAAGTAAATTACTAAGTGAGGTAATGGCTTATGTTATGAAAGCTTTGCAGGCTATACAACTCTCGTATAAACACACAATTAAGAGTTGGTTCAATAGACACACTGTTCAAAGCTTTGTGAGTCTGTTTCTCATAGGTGCTTTTTTGAGTATAGCAGTTGCCTCTTGCTCTGGAAGCAGTTCAGCTAGCAAAAATGATGTTAAGCTAAAACTTATTTCTTTTTCTGTCACCAAAGCAGCTCATGACCAGATAATCCCCAAATTTGTCGAAAAGTGGAAGCAAGAACATAACCAGAACGTTACCTTTGAGCAAAGTTATGGGGGTTCTGGCGCTCAAGCGGCTGCTGTCATTAACGGTTCGCAAGAAGCAGATATAGTACATTTGGCACTTCCCCTGGATGTCAGCAAAATTCAACAAGCGGGTTTGATTAAATCAGGTTGGGAAACCGAAGCTCCGAGAAATGGTATTGTTAGTAAATCGGTTGCTGCGATCGTCACCCGTGAAGGCAACCCCAAAGGTATTAATACTTGGGCAGACTTGGCAAAAGATGGCGTGAAAGTGATTGCGGCTAACCCAAGAACTTCTGGTATTGCTATTTGGGAATTCTTAGCTTTTTGGGGTTCGGTGAGTCTAACGGGAGGCGACGAAGCCACAGCATTAAATTATGTAACTAAAGTTTATAAAAACACCCCTGTTCTGACAAAAGATGCCCGTGAAGCAAGCGATTTATTTTTCCAAAAAGGTCAGGGAGATGTTTTAATTAACTACGAAAATGAGGTAATTTTGGCGGGTAAAAATGGGGCTAAGTTGCCTTATGTTGTACCCCAAGTGAATATCTCCATTGATAATCCTGTAGCAATAGTAGATAAAAACGTTGATAAGCACGGTACAAGAGAAGTTGCACAAGCCTTTGTTGATTTTCTTTACTCAACAGAAGCTCAACGGGAATTTGCAAAATTACAATATCGTCCTGTTAACCCCACTGTTACCCAAGAAGTAGCATCAAAATATCCACTAATTAAAACTTTATTCACATCTCAAGATTTAGGTGGCTGGGATATTATCCAGAAAAAGTTTTTTGGAGATGGAGCAATTTTTGACAAAGTGCAAGCTTCAAGCAAAGCATGATATATATTTTTTTCATGCAGCATTCTCTACTTTTAGATAGGCAAGCATAAGCAATTCCCAGTCATTTTAGTTAAATTGATAATTTATGAGCTTTCGTAGCAGATTTAAGGATAGCTTTTTATTGACATCTTTAATGCTTATTGCCAGCAGTATCAGTGGTTGTAACGGCGGGCAAGAATTGAAAAGTCAAGTGAGTATTGATGGTGCAGCTGTAGGCTTTCCGATTTCTTTAGCAGTTGCAGAAGAATACGGTAAGGTTAAGCCTGAGGCTCAAGTTAGCGTTGCCTCAAGTGGTACTGGCGGTGGTTTCAGTAAATTTTGTAATGGCGATATTGATATAGCTGGTGCTTCTCGAACCATTAGAGATGAAGAAATCAAAAAATGTAAAAGTAAGAATATTGAATTTATCGAGTTGCCTGTAGCTTTAGATGGCATCGCCGTAATTGCCAACCGTAAAAATAACTTTGCCAAATGTCTAACTATTAAGGAACTGGGTAAGATTTGGGGCGGAAAATCAGACGGCAAAATATTGGCATGGAATCAAGTTAATCCCAAGTTTCCTAACGAAAAGCTGAAGCTGTATGCTCCATCTTCTGATACTGGAACATTCGATTATATGACTCAAGCGGTGACTGGCAAAGCCAAGAATGGTCGTACAGACTACACGGCGACTCAGAATCAAAACCTTCTCGTACAAGGAGTGTCAGGTGATGCAACAGCTTTGGGTTATGTAGGGATATCTTATTATATTCAAAATCAAGAAAAACTGAATCTAGTTGCTGTAGAAAGCCCTACAGGAAAGTGTGAAAAACCAGTGCCAGTGGATAATGTGATCAAAAACATCTATACACCTTTGTCTCGTCCTCTGTTCATCTATGTCAGTAAAAAGTCTTTAGATACCAAGCCAGCAGTCAAAGAATTTGTAGATTTTTATCTAGAAAATTCTTGGAAGTGGGTCGATAGTGTAGGTTATGTAGCATTACCTGATGAAGCTTACCTCAAAGTCAAACAAAAATTTGCTACTGGTGAAACTGGGACAAAGTTTAAAAAAGCAAAACCAGGTGAACCGATCACAAACTTTATTTAAATAAAGTCTCAGGCATAGTAGTTTAATTTTAGTGAGTTAATTGTTTATGCAAAATACTAATTCTCAAGACGATCATTATCTACAATTTAGAGAATCACTGGAGAAAAATGCATCTGAAGATATTTCCGAAAAAATTATTGCGGTAATTTTATTTGCTTGTGCTTTAGTCTCGGTTTTGACTACCTTTGGTATTGTCGTAATTATTTTTCAGGAGACATTCAGTTTTTTCCAAGAAGTCTCCTTTGCCCAATTCTTTCTTGATACTAAATGGACACCTCTATTTGCCGAAAAACATTTTGGCGTTTGGCCATTGATTAATGGCACTTTCTTAACTACAGCTATTGCTATGGCAGTTGCTATCCCTTTGGGTTTATCTTCTGCTATTTATTTGAGTGAATATGCTCAACCCAAAGTAGCAGCTATTTTACGTCCAGCAGTGGAACTTTTGGCGGGAGTACCTACAGTAGTATATGGTTACTTTGCCTTGTTGTTCCTAACACCATTGCTGCGAAATATTATCCCTTTGGAAATATTTAATGCTTTGAGTGCGGGGTTAATGATGGGGGTGATGATTACTCCCACTGTTGGTTCTATCAGCTTAGATGCCATTCGAGCAGTTCCACGTTCTTTGCGAGAAGGATCTTATGCTTTAGGTATCACTAAACTAGAAACCATTTTTAAAGTAGTTTTACCAGCCGCGCTTTCTGGAATCATAGCCTCGATTATTTTGGGTATTTCTCGAGCTGTGGGTGAAACTATGACTGTACTTATCGCCGCCGGACAGCAACCAAGACTAACTGTCAACTTTGCGGAATCAGTAGAAACAATGACAGCCTACATGGCACAAATTTCTGGTGGAGATAGTCCGCGCGGTAGCCTCAATTTCAAAACATTATATGCTGTAGGTGCTGTTTTATTTCTACTTACCCTTGCTTTGAATATTGTTAGTTTCTGGATTGCTAATCGTTATAAAGAAAAATACGACTAAATAGATATGCCTACAAGTTATCAACAAGATGATTCTCTAAATTCTGCGGCAGAATTTACCGATAATGTTGAAAGGAGAGACACATTAGGGAAAGTATTTGAAGTACTTTTTTTGTTAGGATTGCTGATTGGTTTATTTGTTCTAGCGTTGCTACTTTTTGATATTTTGAAAGACGGATTAGGCAGATTTCTGTCACCCGGCTTTCTCACCGAAACTCCTTCTCGTTTTCCTGACCAAGGTGGTATCCGCCCTGCAATTATCAGCAGTATTCTTTTAGGGTTGATTGTGATTTTAGTTACTGTCCCCGTTGGTGTTGGAGCAGCTTTATATCTAGAAGAGTATGCACCTAAAGCTTGGTGGACAGCGATTATTGAGATTAATATCAGTAATTTGGCGGGTGTACCTTCTATCGTTTATGGATTGCTCGGTTTAGGGGTTTTTAATTATCTGCTTGGGTTTGGCCCTGCTTTAATTTCCGGTGCATTGACTTTATCTTTGTTGTCTTTACCAGTAATTATTGTGACAGCTAGAGAAGCAATTCGTGCTGTTCCAGATTCTCTGAGAAATGCTTCTTACGGATTAGGTGTCACAAAATGGCGAACTATCAGCAATCATGTCATACCTTATGCTGTTCCCGGTATTCTGACGGGGGTGATTATCTCTGTATCCCGTGCTATAGGTGATGCAGCTTCTCTAATTGTTGTAGGTGCTGTGGGTTTTCTCACCTTTAACCCTGGTTTGTTTCAGAGATTCATGGCATTACCCATTCAAATTTACAGTTATATAACTCGTCCCGAACCGGGTTTTGCTAGTGCAGCAGCAGCCACAATTATTGCGTTGTTAATTTTGATTTTAGCTTTAAATGGTGTTGCAATTTATATTCGACAACGCTTCTCAATAAATTAGGTAATTAAATATCTAATTTGGATAGATTCACAGATATTGGAGTTCAACCAAATGACTTATAGCAATAGTAAAAGTAAATCAGATAGTGCCACAATTGACCAAGATAAGAGCGTCTTTAATGTTGAAGGTGTAAAGGTTTTGTATGGAGGATTTCTGGCACTTTTAGATGTATATCTAAAGATTCCTGAAAAGCAAATTATTGCTTTTATTGGGCCTTCAGGATGTGGTAAAAGTACCTTACTGCGTTGCTTCAACCGGATGAATGATTTAATCCCTGGAGCTAAAGTTGAGGGTAGACTGAATTACCGCGATCGCAATATTTACGATCCTAAGATAAACTCTGTAAAATTACGCCGCCAAGTCGGAATGGTTTTTCAAAGACCGAATCCCTTCCCCAAGTCAATATATGAAAATATTTCCTTTGGGCCGCGGGCTAACGGTTATAAAGGTAACATCGATGAATTGGTGGAAGATTCTCTTAGACGCGCTGCTATCTGGGATGAAGTTAAAGACAAACTCAAAGAGAAGGGTACTGCATTATCTGGTGGACAACAGCAACGACTTTGCATAGCAAGAGCGATCGCCATGAAGCCAGATGTATTATTAATGGATGAACCATGTTCTGCTCTCGACCCAATTTCTAGCCGTCAAGTAGAAGAACTCTGCTTAGAACTCAAAGAGCAATATACCATCATCATGGTGACTCACAATATGCAACAAGCTTCTAGAGTGGCAGATTTCACGGCTTTCTTCAATACAGAAATTGACGAGCATGGTAAGCGTCGCGGAAAATTAGTTGAGTTTAATCCTACAGCCCAAATGTTCAGTTCTCCTCAAACTAAAGAAGCTGAGGATTATATTAGTGGACGCTTCGGTTAAAGAGGCATCACAGTAGAAGGGGAAAGATAAAAGTCAAGTTCAGTTGTGAACTACTATTATTCTTTTGCCCTTTAACCTTTCCCCCCGTACAAGCTGAGACTAGGTAATATATATACATCTAACTACAAATTAAAGGCATACAGTGGAAATTCAAGAATTAAAAGCATTGATTAAAGAAACTATGCGTGAAGTTCTGCAAGAAGAAAGACTTCGCCTTTGCCAAATTCTTATTCCTTATATAAATGATGATGAGCAACGCGAACTTGAAGCTGAGTTTGGTGTACCTTCAGATGATGCTGAGGATGAAGTAATTGATATGAGCGATTGGGTAAGATATGGCAATAAAATTTCGCAAAAAAGCGATTAAATTTTTATAAAAAGCAAATCCCGAAGATGTCGAAAATATTCGTGAGCAAATAAAGCGAATTGTTATTGCTGTCGAAGACCAAGGTATTATCCCTTTTACAGAACTATATATCAAAAAGATGAAAGGTGATTGGGAAGGATTTTACAGACTACGTATAGGTAAAAACAGAATTATTTTTATAGTCGATATTGATTCCAAAGACATTGAAATTTACGCTATTGGTGCGAGAGGAGATGTTTATAAAAGTAATTCGTAATTAGTAATTTAAGAACTGGGAATTACCAAAGTAATTCTGGAAAATATACTGAGGCTTGAAAGTAATAATTTGAAGTAATATTTCAGTTTAGTACTTATACTGCGTATTATGCTTAAGCTTTTGTCCTTGGCTTTAGTTACAGCTACCGTTATAGTTGCATCAATCAATAATCCCAGTGCTACTTTAGCTCGAACTTGTGCCTCTAAGTGTGGGTCACACCCAATTCAGTTTACACCTGGGCAACACATCCGGGTTGAAGTGGTAAATAGCACACCTAACCTGATAAAAATCCAAAAACCTTCTGGGACTGATGCAATATCCTTGAGTCCAGGGCAAAAATTAAATTTTGAAGAAATAGAGGGTACAGAGCCAAATACATCTTTGATATTTTGGAGCGAAAAGGGTTTATCACTACAAGCAATTATCTCGAAACCCAACTTTGGCACATTGCGGCTTGAACTGCGTCCGACTTTGCGCTCTCCAGGCGATCGCTCGTTATATATTATGGATGATGGTAGGATAAACGTATTTTAGATAGCAAATAATGTTATTAGTTATGAGTTAAGAAACAACTTTGAATTAAAAACAGACGCGATTAATCGCGTCTCTACTCCTAACTTATATTGTGCTAGAACGACCTGTATCTGAACTCTCAAAACCTCGCAGACGCTTACCCAACCAGCGCTGGCAAATTTATCCGCAAAAACCAGAATTTGCCAAAAATCTGGCGGTTTTGACAAATATTTCACCCATTATCAGCCAATTGTTGATTAATCGGGGTATGGAAACACCAGAACAGGTACAAGCATTTTTAAATCCAGAGTCTTTAGTCTTACCTTCGCCGTTAGAAGATTTCCCAGATTTGGCGATTAGTTTGGAGTTGTTGCAAAATGCGATCGCTTCTCAAACAAAAATTGCTATTTGTGGTGATTATGATGCTGATGGGATGACTAGCACTGCTCTACTTTTACGTAGTCTCCGCACTTTGGGCGCACAAGTAGATTATGCTATTCCCAGTCGGATGCACGAAGGTTACGGTATCAATAAACGCATAGTTGAAGAATTTCACAGCGAAGGTGTGGGATTAATTCTCACTGTAGATAATGGCATCTCTGCGTTTGAACCAGTTGCTAGAGCTAGAGAACTTGGTCTTGCAGTGATTATCACCGATCACCACGACATTCCCCAAAAATTACCACCAGCTAACGCTATCCTCAACCCCAAACTAATAGCTGAATCCTCACCTTATCGGGGTGTTGCTGGTGTTGGTGTTGCCTACATTTTGGCAGTGTCTCTAGCACAACAGCTAGGGGAAACTAAGGGCTTGATCCAACCGATGCTAGCATTGTTTACGCTGGGAACGATCGCAGATTTAGCCCCCTTAACTGGTGTAAATCGCCGTTGGGTGAAACGCGGTTTACAACATTTACCCAAATCCAACTTAGCTGGTATACAGGCGTTAATTCAGGTAGGTGGTGTGCAAGCGAGGGGAGATGAGGGAGCAGGGGAGCAGGGGAGCAGGGGAGCAGAGGAGAAAATCCCCAATCCAAAATCCAAAATCCAAAATCCAAAATCGCTAAAGCCTGAAGATATCGGTTTTCGCTTGGGGCCACGAATTAATGCTATTGGCCGGATTGGTAATCCCCAAACTGTGATTGAATTGCTGACTACAGATGATATGGGGCTGGCGCTGGAAAGAGCAATGCAGTGCGAACAAGTCAACGCCTCTCGCCAGGAGATGTGTCAGCAAATTGAACAAGAAGCGATCGCTTATGTGGAGACGCGATATATCGCGTCTTTACAAGATGACCGTATATTAATTGTTGTTCAACCCAATTGGCATCATGGCGTTATTGGGATTGTCGCCTCCCGTTTAGTAGAACGCTACGGTGTTCCCGTGTTCATCGGTACTTATGAGGATGAGGGACATATACGCGGTTCTGCACGCTCAATTCCAGAGTTTCATGTGTTTGAAGCTTTGGAATATTGTCACGATTTACTAGGGAAATTTGGCGGACACAAAGCGGCCGGGGGATTCTCTTTACCAGCAGAAAATTTAGAGGAGTTGCGATCGTGTTTGATTGAGTTTGCTAACCAGTGTCTTGAATCCCAGCATCTCAAGCCTCTGCTCAAAATTGATGCTGAAGTCAACCTCAATCACATCAATCAGCAGCTTTATCAACAGCTTAATGCTCTGCACCCCTGCGGTATGGACAACCCCGATCCAATTTTTTGGACACCTAATGTTCAAGTGGTTGAGCAAAAAATCGTCGGTAAGGGTCACATTAAGCTGACAATTGCCCAAACTATTGATAATCAGGAGTATAAAATTAAAGCGATCGCTTGGCGTTGGGGCGACTATTTCCGCTTACCACCGCGAGTGGATGTAGCTTACAAATTACGAGAAAATTACTTTAACGGTAACACTACTATCGAGTTAGAGTTAATAGGAGTCAGACTGCCAATTCAGCTTCAACAATTTTTTACTGCGCCACCTACCCCCTCAAGCACTACTTTTGAATATAACCAACGACAGTATACTTGTGGTTTCTATAAAAACGGTATTGAAGCAGAATTAAGAATTAAAAACTCTGAAGGCAAAGTCTTAGCAATGCAGCCAGGACATATAATCGGTTTACTAGGCACTAATCGTCAGAATGCTAAAGAAGTTGATATCTCTCAGCCACAGTATGACTGTATTATCCAAGCTGCCCTTCAGGCGTTATCAGTTAGGAGTTAGGAGTTCTTAATTAACTTATTGTAAATTAAAGGATTTAAGACCCCTATATTTACATCTATAGGACTCATATTTGATTTTTGAACAAAACTCAGTACACCCTTATTCCATCTTTCCAGTCCCCAGTCCCCAGTCCCCAATCCTTTACCTCTAGAAGTGATTCAAAAATTAAATCGGATTCCCATAGCATCAGTTTCAGTCTTTAAAAAGCAGTACGCTATGTGTAACTTGCCTCCCTATAGAGGTAAGACATATCTTACACTGAGCTTACCGAACTGCTCAGGAACCATCGGAGTTTAAATCCACGTCTGAAATGTCTCTGATTTTTAATTTTAAATTATTAACACTTGTGACTGTGACACTGTGAGTGCTGATTTATGAGTTATGAGTTATGAGTTGAGAATAAAATTTAATTCCTCACTCCTAACTCCTCACTCCTAACTCTGAATCAGCACTCAGAACTCTTATAGATTGCCGTTGCGAAATGCCAGCAAAAAGATTACCACTGGCCCAGCAATCACAATTAGCGCCACGGAAAGCAATTGGAAAATAACTTCCCAATTGATACTGGTAAAAGCGTTAAACAAATCAGATACAGCGTCAAACATTTTTCCTTTTCTCCTCCCAATTGCCTTAAAAAATTCAATAACTTAATTACAAAACCCGCAATCGATCATATCTGGCCATGGCCTGTTAGATTTAATTTACTTAACAAAATTATAAGAAAAGACATAAAAACGTAAAATAGAGGAATTGGGAATGGGGCATGGGGCATTGGGCATGGAAAAGAGGCAGAGGGAAAAACTCTTCTCCCTTGCTCCCTGCCCCCTGCTTCCTCATCTCCCTACTCCCTACTCCCCAATCTAAAATGTCAACTTGGCAATGTGTAAAACAATGTGGAGCCTGCTGTAATCTTGATCCAGCAGATCGTCCAGATTTGGATGAGTATCTCTCTCCACCAGAACTAGAACTTTACCTCAGCATGGTAGGCGAAGGCGGATGGTGCGTTAATTTCGACCATACCACGCGAGAATGCCGCATCTACTCAGATCGTCCTCGTTTCTGTCGTGTGGAATCAGAAGTATTTCAAGATATGTATGGGGTTGAGCCAGAAGAAGTTAACGATTTTGCTATTGACTGCTGTCGCCAGCAAATAGAAGGAGTATACGGCGATCGCAGTTTGGAAATACTACGCTTCAATCAAGCTGTTGGGCTGTGAACTCCCTACTGCTCGTTTTAATATCTGGAGTTGCAATTTATTACAACAATCTGAGAATATGATAGAAATATGAAAACAACCTCGCAACCAAACTATTGCCTGTGAAACTTGATTCTGCTCCTTTGGAAATTTCTGGCATATCTCAGACTGAGATCGAGCTAAAACTGAAAGACAGCAATGATTTCAACTTAATTCCTGCGATCGCCAAACCAGTTCAGCCTGTAGTTGCCGATAGTCCTCAGAAGCAGCAATCAGCACTAGTAGTTTTTGGTACAACTTTTATAACCATTTTTCTAGCAGAAATTGGAGATAAGACTCAGCTATCAACCCTGTTAATGAGTGCAGAATCTCATTCCCCGTGGGTAGTATTTATCGGATCTGCGGCTGCGCTAATAACCACCAGCTTATTAGGTGTGCTTTTAGGTAGTTGGATAGCCACCCGACTCAGCCCAAAAACTGTAGAAAAATCAGCAGGCGTGATGTTGTTGGTGATTTCCCTAATGCTCTTTTGGGATGTATTCAAAGGTTAGTTACAAGTTAGGAGTTAGCAGTTAGTAGTTATTCTCCCTCATCCCCCCCTGCTCCCCCTGCCTCCCCTGCTCCCTCATCTCCCCACTCCCCACTCCCCCTTAAATAATATGGATTGGCATCTTTTAGGACTGAGCTTTATTACAGTTTTTTTATCAGAATTGGGTGACAAAAGTCAGCTAGCAGCGATCGCACTTTCAGGGCGTTGTAATTCTCCGCGTGCAGTATTTTTTGGTGCAGCAGGCGCATTGCTGTTAACAAGTCTATTGGGAGCATTAGCAGGAGGTGCAGTAGCGGAATTATTACCTACGCGCTTGTTAAAAGCGATCGCTGCTGTGGGATTTGCCATCCTTGCTGCACGCCTACTGTTATTTAACCATGAACCATCGACAGATTCTGATCAAACACCTTAAAGAAGAATTCAGAATTATTCTTCGTGGGGGATTGGAAACCGCCAAGGTTTTAAACTAATAAGAAACTACGCAAAATTAACCGTAATAAAAGAACCCCACCCCCAACCCCTCCCCGCATGCGGGGAGGGGAGACAAAGCATAGCTTTGCCGGGGTGGGGTTCTCCGAGTTTAATAAGCTATCAAACAGACATAATATCACCCACTCAAACTCGAATTCATACTGAGTTATGACCGGAGCTTTCGGAGTCTCCGGCCCCGCTCCTGAATTCTTCTTTACAAAAGTTCCCAACCTGTTCCTTTGTAGCCGTATTGAAAAATTTCTGGATGCAAAATTTCTGCCAAAATTTCTAGAGAATCTACCAGTCGTGGCCCTGGACGATTAAAGTAAGAATTGCCATCAGTGATATATACCCTACCAGCTTTCGTAGCGTGCAGTTTTTCCCAGTCTGAATGTTGAGTTAATGAATTGGCTTCTTGGCGAGTGCGGTTTAAATCAAAGCCACAAGGCATAAAAACAATTACATCAGGATCGGTTGTTAATAGTGTTTCCCACGGCAATATAGGAGAAGGCTGACCTGTAGTGCAAAATAAGGACTGTCCTCCTGCTAAGTTAACTAATTCAGGAATCCAATTAGCGGCAACCATCAAAGGATCAGTCCACTCAATACAGGCGACGGTAGGCTGTTCATTTAACGAAAGTCCCTGGATTTTTTGCTGACAAATTTTGACGCGAGCTTCTAAGTTTTCTATGACTTTCACAGAGTCTACGCTAAAAGTGTTACCGACTCGCTCAATGTCAGCCCAAATATCCTGGAGAAGATTGGGTTGTAAAGAAATAATCTGCGGTTTACTGTCAATGAGTGTAGCAACTGCCTTTTCAACATCGTGTAAGCTGACAGCACAAACATCACACTGGTCTTGAGTGAGAATGTGGGTAGGCTGCAATTTCTCTAAAACATCTGTTTTGATTTGGTAAATACTAAGAGCAGATTGCAATAAATTGCTCACTTGATCGTGAATTTGGCTGCTAGAGGCATTGGAGTTTAAGCGTGCTTCAGTACAAATAGGACGATTGAGGATTTCTGGAGGGTAATCGCATTCGTGCGATCGCCCCACAATAGCATCAACTAAGCCTAGTGCCGCTAAAATCTCTGTTCCACCGGGAATCAGGGAAACAATTCTCACATTAGTATCCGTCATTCGCTCCACCTCCACAAAACCTGCCATTACTTAAATTTTCTCAAAATTTGAGCCATTAGACATCTTTCTCTAGGAGAATTAAGCTTGTTTTGGTAGTCAACACTCAGCAATAAATTAAACTCAGTATTCGGTATTCGGAAGAGTCTTTTTTAGCCCTCAGTCCCTAGACGCAAATTTAAAATACTATAAGTAATCGTACAGAATTATTTACACATGAGTTTCTAGTCTATATAAGGGTTTCATGTGTTATTTTTGTATAATTAATTTTATTTAACTACTTACAACTGATACTACTTGATATAAAACTAATATTTAATTTATGAAAAAGCTCGGTAAAGATTGAAAAGCTTGATTCCCTACTATCTACTCCCCACTCCTTACCCACGTAGATAATTTCAAAAATAAAATCTGACTCATATAGTAAAAGTACTTGATAGTGAAATTCTTGTAAATGCTAATTATTCCCTAGCAAAAATCACTGCCATGAAGTAATAAAAGCAATGAGAAAAATTTAGTTTAAAACTTGTTATCCAAAATCATAAATTTTAATTAGAAAAAATATATATTCCGGTTATGAAAAACAAGATCAAGTAGTTGTAGTTATACAAAGACAGTTTTACTTTTTCCATAAGGCTGCAAGATAAAATTGTTTCTTCTTGAGGTCAACAAATGCAGGTGGTGTCAGCTAGAGATATTACAGAGCGCAATCAGCCTCAAAAGGCTTTGCAAATTAAAGAAAACTATCGGCGAAAACAAAGCCAGACGCTCGTGCAGCTGGCAAGAAGCAAGACATTTCAGCAAGGTGATCTCAATGCAACCTTAAAGGAAATCACAGAGGCTGCTGCTCGGACGCTTTCAGTAAAACGGGTTGGTGTATGGTTATATAATCAAGAACGTTCAAAAATTGAATGCATCGATTTATATGATGTAAGCACCAAGGAGCATAGCTTTGGTAACTCGCTCTCAGAAAAAAATTATCCAGCTTATTTCCAAGCTTTAGAAAAAGAACGTACCATTGCCGCAGATGATGCCAGAAATGATAAAAGAACCCAAGAATTATCCGAGTCTTATCTTTCAGTTTCGGGCATTACATCCTTGCTGGATGCACCAATTTGGTTAGAGGGTCGTTTGATAGGTGTAGTCTGTCATGAGCACATAGGCGAACAACGCCAATGGACTTTAGAGGAAGAGACTTTTGCTGGCTCTATTGCAGATTTCGTGACGCTGGCTATAGAAGCGAAAGAGCGAAACTTCGCACAAGAAGCATTGAGACAGAGTGAGGCGCAATTTCGGGCAATTTTTGAGTGTTCTTCTATCGGCATTGGACTTATAAATATGAAAGCGCAGATAGTCGATACTAATCTGGCACTGTGCAAAATTTTAGGATATAGCCGAGAAGAGTTATACGGCAAGCACTTTACAGATTACATTTGCACACAAAGAGGGGATTTAAAACTTTACAAACAACTGATGTCAGAAATTCACACAGACTTAAAGAGAACTTCGAGAGTAGACTTCCAACCCTCTAAACATCAGGAACAGTTTGTCGAAAAACATCGGATTGAGATGGAGAGACGCTGCCTGCATCAAAATAGTAGCTTAGTTTGGACTCATATCTCTGTTTCTGTTATACCAGCCAGCAATGGTGAACCTGAGTTTTTTCTAGCGATGATTGAGGACATTACTGAACGTAAGGAAACAGAATTGAAACTTCGTGTTTCTCAAGAGGCAGCAGAAGCTGCTAGTCGGGCAAAAAGTGAATTTTTAGCAACCATGAGCCATGAGTTGCGGACACCTCTTAATGCAATTATGGGTTTGTCGCAGTTGTTGCAACAAGAAATAGTTGGCTCTCTCAATGAAAAGCAGAACGAATATGTAAGTTGTATATATAGTAGTGGTGAACATCTGCTAGCACTGATTAACGGTATCCTTGATTTATCTAAAGTAGAAGCAAACAAAGAGGAACTGTTACTCTCACCTTTGCCAGTGTCAGATTTATGTAATTATGCTATGTGGACAGTGCGCGATCGCGCCTCAGAAAAGGGATTACAACTCACCTGTAAAATTGAGGTAGAAGAGGATATTTGTGTTGGTGATGAGCGGCGCATTAAGCAAATGCTACTCAACCTGCTTACCAATGCAATTAAATTCACTCCAGCCGGTCAGGTATCGCTGGTAGTGAAAAAAGTACCCCAAGGGATAACTTTTACAGTTTCAGATACTGGAATTGGTATAGACTCAAATCAGTTTCAATTTCTATTTGAACCATTTAAACAACTTGATAGTCGGTTAAATCGACAGTATGAAGGTACTGGTTTAGGTTTAGCCTTAACACGCAAATTAGCACGTTTGCATGGTGGAGATGTAAGTGTTAAATCGATTTTGGGAGAAGGTAGTCAGTTCACTCTATTTCTACCAAATCCAGTGGAGATGCAAAAAGAACAAGATTAGGATTTACGCACACTCTACGAATTCTTCTCTACGAGACGCTGCGCGATGGCGTCTTCTCTGCAAGACGCTACGCGTTGGCGGAAGCCTCTTGTAGAGAAGGCGGTTCGATAAATTAAGCTTTTCGGCAATTTTTACGTAAGTCCTGAAGATAAAGGAGAACAGTAAGATTACCAACGACTATCTTCTCAAACCAATTCGAGTAGTTTAATTAGAGTCAATATTGACACAATATTTGAATTCTAGCGATTTTTAGATTAAAAAAACACCAATTTAGACCGGAGCGATCGCATATAACAGTCCGATTTGTTTCGTAAAAAATCATTGCCTAATAGAGAATAGGTGCGTTACGCTGTCGCCTTAACACACCCTACTAAATAATTTATTTTTTTAGAAGTCCCTAAAATCTAAAATTAAACTTTGCTCAACCACTCATTCTCCTCTGGATCTTTAAACAGTGAAGTACTGAGGTAGCGTTCACCGAAGCTGGGCTGTATCATCACGATTAGGCGACCTGCATTTTCTGGCCGTTGTGCTACTTGAATGGCAGCATACAACGCAGCACCAGCAGAAATTCCCGATAGCAATCCTTCTTCTTTTGCGAGACGACGGCTGTAAGCGATCGCTTGCTCATCCGCTACCTGAATCACTTCATCCACCAGTTCTGAACGGTAAATTGCTGGGACAAATCCCGCGCCGATACCCTGAATTTTGTGAGGCCCTGATTTACCACCGGCTAATACTGGACTGTTGCTTGGTTCAACTGCGATCGCTTGAAAACTCGGCTTCCGTTTTTTAATAACTTCTGCAACTCCGGTAATCGTCCCACCAGTACCCACTCCCGCCACGAGAATATCTACCTCTCCATCGGTATCATCCCAGATTTCTTCTGCCGTGGTTAGGGCGTGAACTTTCGGGTTGGCGGGGTTGCGGAACTGCTGCAACATATAAGCATTGGGCGTTTTAGCTACAATCTCTTCTGCATGAGCGATCGCTCCTCGCATCCCTTCTACCCCTGGCGTTAACTCTAGTTGAGCGCCATAAGCTTTGAGCATGGATCGTCTTTCGTGGCTCATTGTGTCAGGCATCGTTAGAATAAGATGGTAACCCTTGGCGGCTGCTACCATCGCCAGCGCAATTCCTGTATTTCCAGAAGTCGGCTCTACTAAAACGGTTTTTCCAGGGTGAATTAAGCCTGCTTCCTCCGCCGCTTCCACCATACTCGCACCAATCCTGTCTTTGACAGAAGATGCTGGATTCATGCTTTCTAGCTTCACCACAATCTGAGCAACCGCTCCTGAAGCTTGGGGAATCTTATTTAATTGAACTAGAGGAGTTCGGCCGATTAACTCTGTGATATCTTTCGCTATCCGCATGTGGGTACTCCGTCGTGTCTAAATATAATACATTGGACTATGCTGTGCGCGAGTTTCTCTTTCCTGGCACAAGTCTTGGAGTGTATAACGACCCAAAACTTCAATTGAGGCAGCGTTAGCTTGCTCCCAAACTTCATAAACCAGAGTCTTTTCCAAAGTCGGAAATTCAGAGGTATCTTTCTCTTTCCGCTCGCCTTCTACCAAAGTGACAATTTCAAGTATTGTAATCTGCCAAGGTTCACGAGCTAAAAGGAAACCTCCTTTAGAGCCGCGTTGACTCTGCACCACACCAGCGCGCCGGAGGTTGGTCAAAATTTGTTCCAAATAGCGCTCAGGTATGGGTTGCTTGGCAGTGATCTCGCTCATGGTTAGAGGAAGCTTTTTCCCGTGGTGGCTTGCCAGTTCTAATAGTGCTAGCAGCGCGTATTCCACTTTGGAAGACAGATCCAAGAGAGCGTAGTTTTGGCTATTCAAGGCTGTACTCAACATACTACGGTGAATTGGGGGACTTATCGCAGTTAATGCGAAAATAATTTTTCTCAAACTGTGGAATGTGATAGCATCCCATTTAACTACCCACAAAAACACTCTATCCTATCGACTTACCGTAGATTATTATCCTACACAATTCCTATAAATGACCTGATCTTTTAGTGGGAATTATCCTGAGTTTCTGTTTTCAGAACCTCACTTACCAACGAAAACCTTAACAGAGTATGCTACTAACTGATTTGCAAACCATTTTTGAGCGTGATCCAGCAGCCCGTAACTGGCTAGAAGTATTGTTCTGTTACCCTGGACTCCAAGCTTTAGTGTTTCATCGATTAGCACACTGGCTGTATAAAATTGGAATTCCCTTTATACCAAGACTCATCTCTCATATTAGTAGGTTTTTAACCGGAATTGAAATTCATCCTGGGGCATTAATTGGCCAGGGAGTGTTTATAGACCACGGGATGGGAGTAGTGATTGGCGAAACTGCGATCGTGGGCGATCATGCCTTGATTTATCAAGGTGTCACCCTTGGCGGTACTGGGAAAGAAAGCGGCAAACGCCATCCAACTTTAGGCTCTCATGTAGTTGTGGGAGCGGGTGCAAAAGTATTGGGAAATATTCAAATTGGCGATCGCGTCCGTATCGGAGCAGGTTCTGTGGTACTACGAGATGTCCCCAGTAACACTACTGTAGTGGGGATTCCAGGGCGCGTGACTCGTCAGAACAACTCATCTACCAATGTTCTGGATCATGATAAAGTACGCGACGTAGAAGCTGAAGTCATCCGCGCTTTATTTGAACGCGTCAAGGCTCTAGAGAAACAGTTCGAGGAATTGCAACAATCAAGTTTGTCCCCAACTGAACTTAACGACGAACCAACCGACAACCCGAAAAGCAATAATTCTGATGGGATAATTGAAGATTTTCTTGATGGTGCAGGAATTTAATTTTGAGGCGTTGGGAATTGGGCATTGATAAGAGGCAGGGGAGCAGGAGGCAGAGGAGAAAGAGGTAATATTTTTATTCTCCCCCTTGCTCCCTGCTCCCTGCCCCTCTGCTTCTTCCTCACTCCCCTCTTCAAAATATTCATAGCCTCCTAGAACCTGATATAAATATAATACTACGGTTAATTTATCGGAGAATAGTCTTATATATTATGGTGGCTTTATACACAAGTTTATCTAGCTCAAGTAATAATACTAAAGAAGTTTTTGCCCGTAGGTCATTTCTACCAGAGCATGAAAATGGACTTTGGAAGATTGAAACGGGTTTTATCAGGACTTTTACCTATCTGGAAGATGGTACAACCGTTGCTCTGGGATTATGGGGCCCTGGAGATATTGTTGGTAAGGCTTTGTCAAAATTAGAACCTTACCAAATGGAATGCCTAACTAAAGTAGAGGCGACGATCTTACCTCTAGAGGAATGGAGTCAACTAACAGAAACTTTACTTACCCATATCCAACAGGCTCAAGAATTGATGGTTATTCGTAGCCATAGAAAAGTTGAAACTATGCTGCTCAAGCTATTGGCATGGTTATCTAAAAAATTTGGTTCGGAAGTTGAAAAAGGACGTTTAATAGATATGCGTCTGACTCACGAAGACCTGGCGGAAATGCTCGGTTCAACTCGTGTGACTATCACTCGTATTCTTGGACAGTTTGAGCAAGAGGGACTGATTGCTCGTCTTTCCTTGCATCGAATTGTGCTGCGAGAAGAAGAAATTTGGTACTACGAAATTTAGATTATTTCAGCAAAACCAGCCATCGCCGTCAGCATTCGGCTTGCCTACAATTCTCAAATTCAGGGATTCCAGGTAAGCCAGACCCCGAGAGATTTGTGCCTCTGTTCCCCGCAGTTCAATGTCAAAGTATCCTTCTTCATCTGTATTTGGTTGTAACATAGCTTTAGTAATATTAACTACCAAGCCGTAAGCAGAAATTAACTGCGAAATCACAGGCATTTGCAGATAGCATTTAGGAATATATATCCGCAGCCGAATCTGGGTGATTTGGCTTTTTGTATAAACTGAAGAAACCAGCGATAATCTGGTTTGGGAATTGTGACGGTTATTTAATGCTGCCATTAGGTAGTAACTATTTTGTGAATTAGTGTAGGCGTAGCCCGTCGTAGACATCGCTATAAACGCTAGACAAATCTAGCCAAATTGGTAGCCCCAGTTTTTCTAGATAACTCAGGCTAGAGTAGAGTTGCTTTGTTCTCCCCCACAAATCCAAATCAAACCAGCCATCATCTTCGGTATCGGGTTGGAGTTTAGCACTGGTGATATTGACTGTTAGTCCATAACGAGAAACTAACTCAGAAATCACTGGTTCTTCGTAATAAGATTTTAAGACGCACACTTGCAAGCGCAATCGACTGGTTTGACCAAGAGAAATCCATTGCTGGAATTGTTCTTGCCATTGATTTGTCAGCCATGCAGAGTCTTTGGAACTCATGTTAGCTGGATTTGGGAAAGTTAAAGGATGTTGGTTGGGTTGAATTTGAGTAGCGATCGCTAATTCCAGCAAATTCACTCCCAATCCTTGCAAGTAAGATAAGCTATCTGTCAGTTTTTGGGGATTTCCCGAAAGTTCCAAGTCAAACCAGCCATCGCTGTCATTGTCGGATGTCAGAGATGCAGCTTTAATATTGACAGTTAAATCATAACGAGACACCAGCCGGGAAATTACAGGTTGCCTATGATACCTCTGAGGCACGAGAATTCGGCTGTGGACTGAAGCGGGTTCTATAGATTTACTCTGAGACATCAGATTAATTCCCAATAGCAATGCCTACGGTAGTCACTGAGCGCAAGCGCAGCCCACACCTCAGCTGCGCCTAAGCAATCTTTGGGTTCGACAGAGAATCTTGCTGATGCCCTGCCTGGTTGGATGTCAGCCTTATAGAGATTTTCATCTTTTTGGCTTTGATTTAAATACGATAACTCTATCGATTTAATGTATTTAATTGTTATGTAAAGGATATTCTCACAAATAATGCAAAAAAACAATAAGTATATTCACGTAAATTATCCTGATTTTATGTAGAGCAACTTGAGGTTAAAGTGGTAGTACATAAATTTGACATATCAATTACAATACGGTTCAGTTAAGGCTAAAACTCTTTGTCAAACTCAATTTTTTTAACGAACCGCCAAGGACGCCAAGGACGCAGAGAGAAGAAAGAAATGCTTAACTGAACTGTATTGATATCAATTACACAAAATTGATATCAACTAAATTAAACCTTTTAGAAAAAGCAGCAGTCTAAATTTATAAATCAGTTAAATTACTGAATTATGAACTCACAAAGAATTTAACTGAATTAATCCCAGATAGTTGAACAAAGGAAAACTCGTTATGAAACGGATGCTTGCAGGCAGGTATATTAGTTGCTTTACCACTGTTCATTACTGCTATGTCAAAACAGGCGTCAGCATTAGTAATCAATCTTGGTGGGCATCATCATCAAAGATGGATTCCTGGGCATTGGGAGAGGATACATCACCGCAGAGTATGGATTCGCGGTCATTATCAACGTTAGTAATGAATTTAGCTAAATTCACAATCACCTCTATCCAATAATTCTTTTATTTAGATAGAGGTAGTGAATTAGCATAGTTTAAATTAAGGTAATTTTGCTAGATAAATAAGTTGCTAGTAAGAACTTTAGTCCTGATCTTAACTACTGAAGCGACTCAAAGCACCTGGCGTGCGATTTCCAATCGCCGAGGCAAGTAAGAAATTAGATTTTTAAAACAACTTCTTACCAATCAGTTGCTTTAGTGTCATCCCAGACTTCCAATTCCAAGTCGTGGAGATAAGTTAACCCACTCTGAATTTGTGCATCTGTTCCTTGTAATTCAAGGTCAAACCAACCATCACCGACAGCATTCGCTCCTAAAATCGCTGCGGTGATATTCACAGTCAGTCCACAATCAGATACCAAGCGAGAAATTACAGGTTCCTGGTGATAGTCTTTAGGAATTCTTAGTCGAATCCGTTTATTGGTAAGTGTATTGTCAGTAGCCATATCTGAATTATTTCAATTCCTGATAGAGATTGGTACAGAACTACTCTTAACCCTAACGGTAATTTCCTTATAGGTACTAAGTAGATCGTACCATGTCCCATGATTTGCTTGTATCCTATTCAAAGGATAACTATAATCTCTTGATTTTTCTATTCAACATCTTTAATGCGAGTTTTCCGTTCCAGAATCTCCTTCAGCACTAAGGTTACTACTGCTAGCAATGCTAACAGTACAGCCGCAGAGAAGGCAGCTTCAGTTTCATATTGTTTGTAAGCGTCTTCTACAAACAGTGGTAAGCTCTGGGTTTGGTCAGCAATGTTACCAGATACCACCGAAACCGCACCGAATTCACCCATTGCTCTAGCATTGGTCAAAATTAAACCGTATAGTAAGCCCCAACGGATACTGGGTAGGGTGACGCGCCAAAATATCTGCCAATCTTTTGCCCCTAAAGTTCTAGCAGCTTCTTCTTGATCCTTGCCAAATTCCTCTAAAACAGGAATGACTTCCCGTGCCACAAAGGGCATACTCACAAAGGCTGTAGCCAGCACCATACCTGGAAAGGCAAAGATTATTTTCACATCATGAGCTTGGAGCCAAGGGCCAAACCACCCATTGCGTCCGTAAAGTAGCACAATCATCAATCCTGCAACTACGGGCGAGATGGAAAAGGGCAAGTCAATAATGCTCAAAACTACGGCGCGTCCAGGAAATTTATGACGAGCGATCGCCCAAGCTGCACATAAACCAAATACTGTATTTAAAGGTAGAGAAATCACAGCCAGCAATAGGGTTAGCCAAGCTGCATGGAGAAAAGCTGGGCGCGATAGGTTGGATAGAAACGGCCCAACTCCTTTGCTGAAGGCTTGGACAAAAACGTTAATTGCCGGGATATATTGAACTAGGGCTAAATAGGCGATCGCTATACCAATTAAAACTAGTGGTACCCAACTCTTCTGCTCTTTCGGCTTGGCCGTATGTGTATCAGATGCAGATGAGTGAAAACTTGGCTTATCTACTGTCATATCGCCTTGCCCATGCTTGTAAGAAATTAATTGCCAATAGCAATACCAACGAAATTGATAGTAAAACTATGCCAATTACTGTTGCACCAGAATAGTCATATTGCTCTAATCGCTGGAAAATCAGCACAGGTGCGATTAAATCTTGATAAGGAGTATTGGAAGAGATAATTACAGTTGATCCATATTCCCCAACTGCACGGGAGAAACCCAAGGCAACACCAGTTAAAATTGTCGGAAATAAAGGTGGCAAAATCACTTTCCAAAATGTTTGCCATTGAGAAGCACCTAGACACCAAGCGGCTTCTTCAATTTCATGTTCCATTTCCTGAAGCACGGGTTGCACAGTTCTCACAACAAAAGGTAGCGAGATAAATATCATTGCCACCGCAACTCCCGTGCGGGTAAAAGATACCTTAATTCCCAGTGGTGTTAGTAGCGAACCTATCCAACCATTATTACTGTAGACTGTTGCCAGTGTTAACCCTGCTACCGAAGTTGGTAGTGCAAAGGGTAAATCCACTGTGGCGTCAATCAAGCGTTTTAAGGGGAAGTCGTAGCGAACCAAAACCCAGGCAATTAAAGTACCAAATACGCCATTGAGCAAGGCTGCAAATATTGCTGTAACAAAAGTGACGTTATATGTTGCTAATGCTACATCACTGGTTGCGATCGCCCAAAATCTCGCCGGAGGTTCCGTACTTGCTTTCAAGAACATGGCAATTATGGGGATAAACAACATCACTGTCAGGTATCCTATGGTGATTCGCCAAGTCCAAGGAACCCGCCCCAATTTCTTCCAGAATGGTGTTTTGTGTTCAACTTTCAGCGACGGAGATACAGTTGTCATAGTCAAAAATTCAAAATCTAAAATTCACAAGAAGTTTTGGCGTTGCTGATTGGGATATGAAAAATAATTTTGCATCATTTTAAAATCTTTATAGAGACGTTGCATTGCAACGTCTCTACATCCACCTTCATAACTCGATTCAGCAGCACCGAAGTTTTTTGTTAGTGATTGGGTGTTTTTTCTACTGACCACCCACGATTGACTAATGACTAATTATTTTTTCTTGGCTTGAATCTGGTCAAAAATCGCTCCCTCTGCGAAGAACTTTTTATTGATTCCATCCCAACCGCCGAAGTCTGCAACTGTACCTAAAGTTTTCACCTTGGGAAATTTGTCTGCAACTTCTTTACTTAGGCTTAAAGTATCATCTGCCGGTCGGAATCCCAATTTTGCAAACTCCTGTTGAGCCTCTGGAGTATACAGATATTTGACAAAACCTTCAGCAACTTCACGCGTACCGTGCTTATCAACATTTTTATCTACTACTGCGATTGGATTATCGATAGATATATTGACATCAGGAATAATCGCAGTCAATTTTTCACCCTTTTGTTCTGCTAAGATAATCTCATTTTCATAGTTAATCAGGGCATCACCTTGACCCTGTTTGAAAAAGGCATCAGTAGCTTCACGAGCATCTTTAGTCAACAAAGGCACGTTTCTGTACACTTTGGTAACAAATTCAGTTGCTTTAGCATCATCTCCACCAGTTTTAATCACTGAATTCCAAAGAGCTAAGAAATTCCAACGAGCAACTCCTGATGTTTTAGGGTCAGCAGTAATTAGTTTGATACCGTCTTTAGATAAATCTTGCCAAGTCTTGATGTTTTTCGGATTTCCTGGACGGGTGACTAATGCTGCCACCGATTTGGAGACAATACCATTATTGGGAACTTCTTTTTCCCATCCTGGTTGAATTAATCCAGCCTTTTCAATCTTTGAGGTGTCTCCAGCTAGTGCCAAGTGAACAACATCTGCTTCCAAACCATCGATAACGGCGCGAGTTTGGGAACCAGATCCGCCATAGCTTTGCTTGAAGACGACAGTTTGGTTATGATCCTTCTTCCACTGTTCGACAAATTTAGGAATAATTGCTTCGTGAGCCGCTTTGGTAACTGCAAAAGAAACCAGAGTTAGTTCAACATTATCTTTGCTTGCAGCCACAGGAGCAGCACTAGGGGTTTCAGAGGAAGGATTACTTGCTGTTCCACCAGAGCAGGCGGCAAGCGCCACACTCAAAACAGTTCCTACTAAAAAGAGCGATACAAAGCTTTTGAGCGAATTCAGTCTGAACCGATACATTCTGTGTTCAGCCATCGCTTGTAACCTTTTCAGTGGGCGTTGCCACAAACTCATTCTATTTCCTCCGCTAAATCTACAAATAATCGATGGGAATATAGTTATATAGTGTTTATCATACTTGATAATTCTATGTATCTAGTTGCAAACACCAATAAACCTCACATTCTTTATCAAGATCATGGTGATTTTACCAGTTTTGTGAGGAATTAGAAATGTTTTTACTTTGAAGTATCAAGTTGTCATCACAATTTGCTACCTGATGTAAGTAAAACAGCATAAATAATTAAAGGTTTGTAGTAAGGACTTCAATCCTTCTTTTAGGACTAAAATCTTTACTACAAAATCAATTCCAATATTTTTACATTACTTAATATAGTTTTATTTATTCGCACCGACTTACTTATCAAGCAACTTGCTAGGGAATAGTAAGTTTTTACTAAAACGAGCCTAAAAGTGTTAGGAAAATCATTGTCGGCAAGCAACTGTGGTACATCAATATGAAAAGTACGAAAAACAAAACCCATCTAGAAAGTATCTAAATGGGAAAATTTTCTGGTTCATTTTTGAATTGGCCAACAGGATCAGATTCTTAACTAAATGCATATTTCAGGGGCAGCCCGTCCTGAAAGACAAGTAATTCTCCCGGTTGGATTTGTGTCCAAACTTCGTTGTCAGTCAGGGGAGTGGTGGCAATGACAGCGACGCGATCGCGTTCTGTAGTTACCTCCCGAAAATCTACGGTCATGTCTTGGTCAATTAAATGGGCAGCTGCAAAGGGCGCTTGGCGAACAATGTAGCTGAGTTTAGTTGAACAATAAGCAAAAAAGTGGACTCCATCTGATAATAAGTAATTAAATATACCCAGTTTTGCAATTACAGCAGTAATTTCTTGCAGCACAGGGTACAGTTTCTTGATGTCAGGCTTACCCCCAGGAAAGCGCGATCGCAATGTTTCTAGGATCATACAGAATGCTTTTTCACTGTCTGTATCACCTACGGCTTGATAAAAGCCCAAATTTTCTGGATCAAAATCTGGCAAATTACCGTTGTGGGCAAATACCCAATACTGACCCCACAATTCTCTGCGGAAAGGATGGCAGTTGTGTAAGGCAACTTCACCCTGAGTAGCTTTACGGATATGGGCTATGACATGGGTTGAGTGAATGGGATAACTCCGCACAAACTCTGCGACAGGAGAAGCAACAGAAGGTTGGGCATCTAAAAACATCCGACATCCCTTTCCTTCAAAGAAAGCAATGCCCCAGCCATCGCTATGATCATCCGTTTTTCCTCCCCGTGCAGAAAACCCTTCAAAAGAAAAGCAAATATCCGTTGGAACATTGCAATTCATTCCGAGCAATTGACACATGGATGTTGTCGCTCTCAATTTTTGACTACGGCCTCAGAATCAAGATACTTCAGAATGCTGCATTGATTCTGGAGCGATCGCTTCAATCTTAGAATTGAAAGCTGAGATATTCCAAATGATCCTTAAAAATAAAGAATCTGCTTCAAGTAAGCGATATGACACTATGCCAAAAGATGATATCGGCGGATATCGGGTGCAGTAGCCACTAAAGTTTCTAGTTTGGCTGCTAACGCTTGGAGATGGGGTGAATCTAGATGAGTAGTTAGGGCTTCATGAGAAGTCCACTCCTCTATAAAAGTAAAGTCTGTTAGGTCATATTGGTTTTGCAAAAGTTCATAGTTGATCGCACCTGCTTCCTGTCGGCTTGGCTCAATGAGTTCTAGAAGTACAGCTTTTAGTTCTTCTACTTTGTTAGGCAAAGCAGTAATACGGGCAACTACGCGAATAGTTTGGTTAGTCATTTGTCAATTACAAATTATCTTAAAACATTTGCTGTAAATATTGCTCATAGCCTAATTCTTCTAGTTTTGCTTGTTTTGCAATTACTGATTCACATAGGTTTTGGCGATATTGCTGCACTCTTTCTAACAATTCTGGTTGATAAGTTGCAAGAATTTGTACTGCTAAAAGTCCGGCATTTTTGGCATTACCGATCGCTACTGTTGCTACAGGAATACCCGCAGGCATTTGTAAAATAGAATACAAAGAATCAATACCTTGTAAGTTACGAGTAGGTACAGGAACACCAATAACAGGAAGTGGAGTTAAAGACGCTACCATTCCCGGCAGATGGGCAGCACCCCCGGCACCAGCAATAATTACCTTAATACCGCGTTGGTGTGCAAATTGAGCATATTGCACCATGCGTTCTGGGGTACGATGAGCAGAAACGATCGCCACTTCGCTTTCAACGCTAAATTCTTTACAAACTGCGATCGCGTCTTTCATAGTGGGCAAATCGGAATCGCTGCCCATGATAATACCAACTAAGGGAGTCATAATAATTCAAAATTTAAAATTTAAAATTCAAAATTATTTGAGCTAGCTTATGGAAGCTAAGTAATGCCGATCATCATCTCATTTATTGGCGTTGTTTGAATTGATTTATTGATATTGGTTGCATCTAAAATCAGATTTAGCTATTTTCTCGTCAGTGTGATGACCCAAGCAACACAAAATTCTGTAGATATTATCAATGCTAGAGTGCCTGGTTACAAAGATTTGCAGATGCTCTTAATTAACCAGGAGGGCATAATTGAGCAAATCTTGCCAATGGGTACAGTAGAAATGCACAGATGTACCTCCCTACTAGATGTTGGTGGTGACTGGATTTCTCTAGGCGGAGTTGATTTGCAAATTAACGGTGCGTTGGGTTTGGCATTTCCCGAATTGACGCCTGAAAATGCTCACATACTCCAGAAAATCTCACAATTTTTGTGGGATGTTGGGGTAGATGGATTTTTACCGACACTTGTGACAACTTCAGTCGAAAATATTCAGCGATCGCTTGCTATTATTGCTGAGGTTATCCCTACTCAAAAAGCTGGTGCCAAGATTCTGGGAGTACACTTAGAAGGCCCATTTTTGAATCTCCAAAAGCGCGGCGCACACCCAGCAGAGTACTTGTTACCCTTAACAATTGATCAGGTAAAGCGGGTTTTGGGTAATTATGCTCATGTGGTGAAAATCATCACCTTAGCACCGGAGTTAGATCCTACTGGTGAAGTAATTCCATATTTGCGTTCTTTAGGAATTATTGTCAGTTTAGGGCATTCTCAAGCAACAGAGGCCCAAGGGCAACGAGCCTTTGAGGAAGGTGCAACAATGGTAACTCATGCTTTCAACGCCATGCCACCATTACATCACCGCGAACCAGGATTATTAGGGGCAGCAATTACCCATCCTAATGTAATCTGTGGTTTTATTGCTGATGGTGAACACGTTTCGCCTACGATGCTGCAAATTTTACTTCGCGCTAGCTATCAAGAAAAAGGGCTGTTCCTCGTCAGCGATGCCCTTTCACCTCTAGGGCTACCCGATGGCGTATATCCTTGGGATACTCGGCAAATTGAAGTTAAAAACGGTACTGCACGACTGCCAGATGGCACTTTGTCGGGGACGACTTTACCTTTATTGGTAGGAGTGCAGAATTTGGTGAATTGGGGAATTTGTGACGTAGAAAGTGCAATTTTACTCGCTACTAATGCACCTAGAAAAGCGATTGGTTTACCAGGAATTGCCAATAGTCAACCCGCTAATTTATTACGCTGGCATTGGAATGAGACTACAAAAAAATTAACTTGGCGACGTGTTCTTACCGCAGAGATGGTGAAGAAGGCAGGAAGTTGGAATTTATCTGTTGCTCTCAACCCCATCTAATGGGACTTCTAAATGAAAAATACCCCATTGCTTTTAAGGCAAGGGGGCAGGGGGCAGGGAGCAGGGGGAAAAGAGGAAATCTCCCCTGTCTCTTCATTGAACTATGCAGGGTTAGGTTGGGTTCGGCTTTGAAGTAGCTGGATAATAGCAGCTTTTTCTAAGATTCCAACTAGAACACCATTCTTGCGAATCACCGGAAGCACAGATAGCTTTTGTTGTTCGAGTAACTGCATGACTTCCAGCAGAGGTTGATCTGATTGAACTGTGGTAGATTCAGTAATTGGTCGCATGACGTCTTTTACTTGAGTTTCTGACCACATTGCTGTTGGGATGGTTCGTAAATTATCAATAGCGATCGCACCTACTAATTGTCCATCATCATCAGTCACTAAGAACCGATGCCAGTTTTGCCCACTTATGACTCGCTCATCGGCAAACTCTCGCAGAGTAAGATTAGCAGATACAATCGGGCTATCATGGGTTACAGCATCTTCGGCTGTCAAACCTGTGAGTTTTTCTTGCACTCTGGCAAATTGAGCCGAATTACCAGCATTTTGCAACAAGAAGAAGCCAACTAACAAATTCCAGAAGTTACCAGCGCTGCCAAATAATATTAGAGGAAGTACACCTGAAAGAATTGCTACCCAACCAAAGATTTGCCCAACTCGACTAGCAAAGGTCACACCTTTATAAGGATTGCCTGTAATTTTCCAAACGATGGCTTTCAGTATATTTCCGCCATCTAATGGTAAGCCAGGAATCAGGTTAAACAGCGCTAATGCCAAGTTAACAGAAGCTAGAACACCTAGAATTGCAGCTAATGGCCCTGATGCAGTAGTAGTAACACCAATTACTGTAACGATACCGCACAGTAGGAAACTTACTAAAGGCCCTGCGATCGCTACCCAAAAAGCTTCACCTGGGGTTTTCGATTCTTTTTCTAAGCTAGCTAAACCACCAAATATAAACAGAGTAATAGATTTAACATCAATACCCTGACGAATTGCAACGAAACTGTGGCCTAACTCATGGGCGACGACAGAGGCAAATAACATTAGCGCTGTCATCAATCCCAGAAGCAATGCTAATCCCGCAGACAATTGCGGAAATTGTGCCCCCAGTCCACTGCTATAGCTCCAGGTTACTAAACCCAGAACTAAAAACCATGACGGATGGATATAGAAGGGAATTCCGAAGAGATTACCAACGCGAATTGTGCCATTCATGTCGTTCACCTTTGATTTCAGCTTTGAGAAGTTTGCTTTCTTCCTTCTCAATGTCTTTAGTGTAACGAAAGGTTAAGAGATTTTAATCTTGATGGCGGTAGTGGTGTCCGTCTGTAAAGGTGCGGTTATTGGCAATATTGGCAGCATCGCAAGTAACTCTCATTACTTCTCTATAGTTACATCAGGTAGACGGCTCCACTCATTCCAAGAGCCATCGTAATTCCGAACCTTCGGATAACCTAATATATATTTCTCCAGTAATAGCGCTAAAAGAATTGAAAGTTACAGATTTAGCCTTGGTTGTGGTTGGGAAATACGATCTGCGATGTCCGATGAACTAGGGTTGTGGAAATAGAGAATAAGGAAAAACCTATGAGTGGGTGGAAGACTGCTAAAGGAAAAGGAGTCTTCAAGTGAATTGTGAGAAATTGCAGTCCCAGCAGCACTGGAATACTTGCTGTCAGGCGCTGGACTTTTGGGGGAAACCGCATTAAATATACCCAAATCAACAAAATTAGTGAGAATCCGCTATATCCTCGTACCAACCAAATATGTAGGTTCCACCAATCAGAGTTGTAAAAGTAAGCCAGTCCAACACTGAATACTTGGATTGCTAAACAGAGATTGAAAAACACTACTGCGATAAAAAAACTGATTTGAATCCAGCGCCCGGATATCTGTGTATCATCAATGCCAGAATTTACAGTCATGCTTAAAATCCAAAAAAAGCAAATAAGGGAAAAGACTTGATGTGACTAAAGCTAAGATAAGTCTGGTTGCTATACTGCGCCTAGACCTCGAAAGGGTACAATTTGCCCATGATTGCCTTACAAGCTCTATTTCATGCAATTGCTCAAGCATTTTTCTCCCCCCGTAGTAACAAAAGAGGGCTAATACCAATTCTGTATGAAGATGCGCTAAACCATATTTAAGTACAAGGAAGAAAAACGAACCGCAAAGGATGCATAGACACGAAGTGGCTTCCCGCAGGGTAGGACACAAAGAAAGAAAGAATTTAAGAAGGTTTGGCGCAGCCTCACAAAGAAATGGTATAAGTTTTTTAATTGCGTTAGCGAAGCGGTAGCGAGGAACGAGCGTCCGTAGGAGCGTCATTGCGTTAGCGTAGCGGGGCGTTCGCTTTTAGCGTCTCCAAGAGTTGCCCATTGCGAATTGTGTAATTGATATAAGACATGGCAGTTGATTTGTCCTCGTCCTGATCACTGGCACGTCATGGCATGATATCAAAATTAAGGTGAAACGGCTGAAGGGAAAAGAAAAAGGCTTTGAAGACATCCTTTACCTTTTCCCACACCACAAGCAGGTGAATATTACTTATCCGAAACGTATTCGGGTAACTCTTTGGCGAATAGCATCTACATTATTATGCTGCAATTACCTCTATCTGCTGAGAAATTTTCTGCAACATCGAGGCAATTACATCAGCAGGGACAGGACGACTGAAGTAGTAACCTTGACCTTCATCACATCCCTGCATTTTCAGGTAGTCAAGCTGTTCTTGGGTTTCTACTCCCTCTGCCGTAATACTCAACCGGAGGCTTTTTGCGAGGGCAATAATGGCATTGGTGACGGCAACGCTATCAGGATTGAACATGACATCCTGCACGAATGACTGATCAATCTTTAGTATATTCACAGGAAAGCGCTTCAAGTAGCTTAGGGAAGAATAACCAGTGCCAAAGTCGTCTAGAGCCAACCATATACCGAGTTCTCGTAATTGTTTTAAGGTTTTAATTGATCGCTCGATGTTACCCATCAAGAAGCTTTCTGTTACTTCCAGTTCCAGATCGGATGCTTGGAGTTCAGTTTCCTCAAGAATTTGATTGATGACTTCAACCAGATACGGTTGTTCAAACTGTCGAGATGACAGGTTCACAGACATCCTAATTGGCGTAAATCCAGCAAGCTGCCAAGCACGGTTTTGGGCGCAAGCAGTTCGCAAAACCCATTCGCCAATTTGTACGATCGCACCATTGGCTTCTGCAATTGGAATAAACTTTGCTGGAGAAATCATACCTAAAGTAGGATGCTGCCAGCGAATCAACGCTTCTACAGCTGTAATTTGTCCACTATGTAAATCAATCAGAGGTTGGTAATAAACCACCATTTCCTTGCGCTCAAGCGCCCCATGTAATTCATTTTCTAATGTCAGTCGCTCCTGCAACTGAGTATTAATTTCTGGTGAATAGAATTGGTATTGGCTACGCCCTTGTTGCTTTGCTTGGTAAAGCGCTATATGAGCCTGTTGCAAAAGTTGGTCTACGCTATTGCGCTCATTTAAGTCATTAATTGTAATCCCAATGCTGGCGGTGATATGAATTGAGTTACCCTCAACAGAAAAGGGTTTGCTCAGAGTACTTAACAGCACTTGAGATAGCTTAATCACACTTTCAAAAGAATGAATCTCTGTTCGGACAAGGGCAAATTCATCTCCGCTCAAATGGGCAAGGATATCTGTTTGTCCCATACAGGTTGATAACCTCTGGGCAACTGCTCTTAACAACAAATTTATTGTCTCATGCTCTAACCCATGACTTATACCAGTAAAATCATCAATACTTAGCAAAAAGACAGCTACAAGGCGCTGGTTGTTTTCAGGTTTAGATAGAATTTCATGGAGGCGATCGCAGAATAAATCACGATTGGGCAATCCAGTCAGATCATCATAATTACTGATGTAGTGAATTAACTCATCTAATTTATGAAGAGTTTGTGAGGTATCTGCCATCAATGTACCCGCTTCATCAGCAAATTCTGTGGGCAATTCAGGTAGGGTTTTGGTGTTCAGATAATTTTGCAATGTAGCAGATGTCAAAATGACTGGTTTGAGGAGATGGTTTAGCGCATAGAGGGTGGCGGCTGTACCCGCTAACGTCGCCAACAGAGCAATAATCATAACTCGCGCCGCCATTTCCCAAGAATAGGAGTTTGAGATGACGAAACTCAAAAGTAAGGTCAAAAGTGGTACGTGAGTGCCCAAAAATGCCACCAACATAATTTTAGCGGTGTAACTTTTTTTGAGCCATCCGAAATGAGCTAAAAACGAGTAGAGGTAGAGCTTATGATTGAGTTTCATAAATAATATTTGATAGTTAGCTAATTAGTTCTGAACTATTCTGACAAAAAAGGATTTTGATTCACTATTTACTGGAATAAGCTTTCGTGGAACCCAACCCTCATAAGGCTATATATTATGCTTCCCAATTTAGTTTTCTACTTGATATATATAACGATAAAGTTTGTGTAAAGCTTATTCTATAAGAAATTTCAGCATTAATACGTAACTGGATTGATTGTTATTCTATTAATATTTATTAGTTTGTCTTCATGTCATATCAAAGCAAATATAAGACAATACGGTTCAGTTAAGAATTTCTTTCTTCTCTCTGCGTCCTTGGCGTCCTTGGCGGTTCGTTAAAAAAATTCACTTCAATAAGCAGTTTTAGCCTTAACTGAACCGTTAAATCTAATCCTCAACAGTGGCTTTCGATTGTTACTGATAAGTTTAAGATGAGTACCAATGGAGGACAACAATACACTGCTCAGGATGTCGCAGTCGAAGGTACTTATAATCTCTTCCTGGGTGAAAGTGAGCAATATAGCTCTGAAACAGAAACCTTTGAATCTTCATTTCAGGTTTTTCATAATGCTTTTCCTAATGGCTTCCTTTGGGAATTAACAGAAGTCCTTTCGGGTCCACCTAATGTTACTTTTAAGTGGCGGCATTGGGGAACATTTAATGGTTCCTATAAAGACTATGCGCCCACAGGAGAGACGATAGAAATCGTAGGAATTAGTATTGCTCGTGTGAGTGATGATTTGAAGATTGAGTCTTTAGAGCATTATTTTGATAATAATGTCTTTCTTCAAAAATTAACCGCAGGGGGTTGTCCCTTCCATTCCCAAAAGTAGTAGCCTAACTACATGAGACAAAATCTGCCTTCGCAGCAGGGCAAACCTTTGATTTTATATTAGTCCACCTCCGTAGACTACCCTACGGAAAGCCGCAAAGCGTCTATGTTTTTGTAGTGGCGACTTCTAGTCGCCTATTTATTGCTAGAAAAAAGCCGATTTGTAACTTGCTCTAACACTTTTAATGCTGTTAACGAACCTCGAATCAGTCGAGTAGCAGCAAGGGGTTGTCGAAGCATTCCTATCGCTAAAGGGAAAGGATTTAGGGAGCCATCAGAGTTAATTGCTGGTGTGAGATCGGGGATATCGTGCTGACAATTGTCGCTGACTACTCGCAGCATTGCCACTGTAACTCCAGCCGCATTGAAAAACTCTAGGGCTGTAAATCCTTCCATATCAACAACATCAGCAGCCATCTCACCTAAACGGCGTTTTTCGGCAGCAGACCAAATTACGCGATCGCTTGTCATAGACTTGACTAATGAGGCTTTTTCTGATATGTCAGAGTGTAATTGTGTTGTGAAAGTGCGATCGCACTCTAACCGCTTCCCTTGATAAACACAATCTTGATATAAAACAACATCACCAACTGTATAGCGATCGCTCAAGCTGCCACAGATACCCATAATCAGCACTCTGGATGGAGCTAAAAATTCTCCTTGTTGTAGATATTTAAGTAAAGGCTTCATGCCAACAGGTATCGCTACTACCGTTGGGATCGAACCAGTAACGCCGCTTAATCCGCGACAGACAGCTTTATATTCTGCTCCCTGAGGTACCAGAATTGTGTTGATGGGCAAAAAATTAGGCAATAGTCCTATGCTCAACAGAACCAAGTTTCATCTTTGAAGTTTCCTTTTGTATTAAAGATTAGGTCATATCTGAGTGACAATAAGTAATATTGCTGTTTAGTAGTAACCAAAACTCGCAAACCGAGGGTGATTGCTGTAGCATGACTAAATAATTGTGTCACCCACACGATAATTTTCCAAGATGGTAAAGCTTCATAACTCCAAATCCGCACGAGAAGTCTTCAATATTTCTAAATTGGCGATTCAATTTTCGTGGCTGACAGTGAGTTTTTGGATTGCCGTAACAGTAGCTGGTGTTCTGGCTTTCAGTTCCCTCAAGTATGCCTTGTTTCCAGATATTACATTTCCAGTGGTAGTTGTGAATGCTACAGCCCCCCTGACAACTGCCCTGGATACAGAAGCGAAGCTCACTAAACCCCTGGAAGAACGCCTCCGCTCCCTAGAAGGACTGGAGAATATTCGCTCATCCACTTATCCTAGTCAAACAGCCGTTAGCCTTTCTTTCGCCGTTGGGACGAATTTAGAAACATCGACTAAAGAAGTTGAAATTGCCCTCAAGCAGGTGACTTTGCCTCAAGGCGCAACTTCTAAAATTATTCCTCTGAATTTAAATGAGTCAGCCGCCATTAGTTATGCCATTGAGAGTTCCTCACGGAATCTTACTGATTTGACAAAGTTGGCGAAAGACGAGATTGTAAGTGCGATCGCTAAACTGCCAGGAGTGCTAAAAGTCTCACTCTTGGGTAGTGCTACTGCAACTCCTCCCCTAAATCCATTGAATGCGAGTGCAGCTATTCCCCAAGCAGGGGCAACATTAGTCCGGTTCAACGGGCAAAATGCACTCGCATTTCAGGTAATCAAACGTGGCAATGCTAACACTTTGGAAGTAGTGAGTCGAGTTGAGAAAGAAGTCCAAAGGCTACGGTCTAGTCTGAAGGATGTCAAACTCACTTTAGCTGCTACTCAAGCAGAATATATCCGTCGAGCCACACAGTCAACAATTGATGCGCTGTTGGAAGCAGTTTTGTTGTCAATAGTGGTAATTTTCCCTTTTCTATGGAATTGGCGAGCCACTCTAATTTCTGCCTTAGCGATTCCTACGTCTTTGTTGGCGACGTTTATCGTCATGGCGATTTTCGGCTTTAACCTGGAAACAATTACCCTGCTAGCTTTAGCTTTGGTGATTGGTAGTATTGTTGATGATGCGATCGTTGATGTGGAAAACATCATGCGACACGTAGAAGATGGAGAAACTCCTCGCCAAGCAGCGCTTTTAGCTACAAATGAGATTGGGTTGACAGTCACCGCCGCCACTTTGACAGCAGTAGCAGTTTTTCTACCCATAGGGTTGATGGGCGGGGTAATCGGTCAGTTCTTTAAGCCTTTCGGCATCACTGTTTCAGCCGCTATGCTCGCTTCGATGCTAGTTGCTCGGACTTTATCTCCAGTTCTGGCTATCTACTGGCTGAAACCTAAATCCTCACTCTCCCCGCGTCAAGAAGCAAAAATCTGGGTAGCCTTTACCCAATTTTACAGAAACTTGCTGAGTTGGTCTTTGAATCATCGCAAGATAGTTATCGGGTTAGCTGTACTCAGCTTCATCGCAGGTATAGTACTAATTCCACTAATTCCCAAAGGCTTTATTCCTAAACTTGATCGCGGCGAATTTAATATTGCTTATACAGCTCCTTTGCCGAGTATCCCTAGTGGAGCAGAGGGGCAGGCGGGCACAGAAGCAAGGGAGCAGGGGATAAACCTCAATCCCCAATCCCTAATCCCTAATCCCCCATTCCCAATTCCCAATCCTTTAAATGATTCTCTTGAGGTTGCAAAGAAACTAGAAGAGGTTGTAAGAAAATCACCAGCAGTTGAAACGGTATTTACCACTGTTGGTTCTCGTGAGGGTGAGCCGAACAAAGGCACACTCTATGTAAAGCTTAAAAAAGACCGCACAATCACAACTGCCGAACTACAAGACCAATTCCGCTCCTCATTACCTACTATTTCTGGGGTAACTACTAGTGTCGAAGATATTCAATTTGTCGATTCTGGCGGTCAAAAACCCCTCCAGATAGCTTTACGCGGTAATGATCTCCAAGCCTTAAGCAAAGCAGCCAAAGCAGTTAAAGAGAGAATTCAGAAACTACCGGGATTTGCTGATGTCACAGTCACAGGCGAAACAAATCCACAGGGTACAGTTTTTCAAATCGAGCGTCTGAATAATCAACGAGTGGCTTATGTGAGTGCTAATCTTGGCAAGGATTTATCCTTAGGTAATGCTACTGACAAAGTGGTAGCTGAAGCTAAGGCGGTGTTACCTCCTAATGTTTCATTAAATTTAGGTGGAGATTCTGCTAGCCAAGGTCAGGTTTTTAGCAGTTTTGGCACTACTTTAGCTTTATCTGCCTTGTGTATTGTCATCGTACTAATTTTGCTGTTCAAAAGCTGGGTAGACCCTCTAGTAATTGGTGTCTCTTTGCCTTTAGCAATAGTGGGGGCAATGTTGGCATTACTAATCACCAAAAGCGACTTTGGCATGATCTCACTGATTGGTTTCGTGTTCTTGCTGGGGCTGGCCAATAAGAATGCCATTTTACTAGTGGATTACATCAATCAGTTACGTAACGCTGGCTTAGACCGTACCGAGGCAATCCTCAACACCGGACTAGTGCGCCTCAGACCAATTATGATGACCACTGCCTCGACTATTTTAGGGATGCTACCGATCGCATTAGGTTTTGGTGCTGGTTCGGAATTGCGATCGCCAATGGCTGTAGCGATCGCTGGTGGACTGGTGACTTCAACTATCCTCAGTTTGATTGTTGTGCCGGTAGTTTACGCAATTTTAGATGATTGGTTTCCCCGATTTCAGACGCGGGAGAGAAGTTGATGCAAGTTTTTGTCACCGGGGGTACAGGCTTTATTGGTGCCCACTTAGTACGGTTGTTGCTGCAACAGGGATACAATGTCAAAGCCCTGGTACGCTCAAGCAGCAATTTGGAGAATCTACGCGGTTTGAAGGTGGAAATTGTCAAAGGCGATTTAAACGATCCAAATCTCTGGCAACAGATGAAAGGTTGTCAATATCTATTTCATGTGGCAGCCCATTATTCCCTCTGGCAAACAGACCGGGAGTTACTCTACCAGAACAATGTTTTGGGTACTCGCAATGTGCTGGCAGCAGCCCAGAAATCTGGCATTGAGCGCACCGTTTATACCAGTTCAGTAGCGGCAATTGGGGTAGGATCATTTGGTCAAGTCGTCGATGAGACACATCAGAGTCCCTTAGAAAAGCTGGTTGGTGACTACAAAAAGTCTAAGTTTCTCGCTGAACAAGAAGCCATACAAGCCGTTGCTAAAGGTCAGGAGGTAGTTATAGTCAATCCCAGTAGCCCAATAGGCTCGTTGGATATCAAACCTACCCCGACAGGTGATATAATCCTGCGGTTCTTGCGTAGGCAAATGCCTTTTTACTTAGATACTGGTTTAAATTTTATCGATGTGCGGGATGTGGCATGGGGGCATTTACTGGCTTTGCAACGGGGTAAATCAGGCGATCGCTATATCTTAGGTAATCAAAACCTAAGCCTCAAGCAACTACTCGAACAACTCGCCGATATCACAGGTCTAATAGCACCTCAACGAACAGTACCCGCTTGGCTCCCCCTTAGTGTTGCCTGGGTTGATGAAAAGATTCTCGCACCCTTGGGGAAATCGCCCTCAGTGCCATTAGATGGTGTTCGGATGGCAAAACAACCTATGTATTACGATGCCGCCAAAGCAGTACGAGAATTGGGTTTACCCCAATCTCCGCTAAAGGTGGCACTTAGGGATGCTGTAGATTGGTTTGTTGCTCAGGGATATGTCAACCCTTCTAGGGAATTCAAAATCCAAAATTCAAAATGAAAGACCCCGCAGATAAATCTTGGGGTTGAGAACGTGGTGTTTTTACCAACAGAGGAGTAATAAGATGGCAGTTAATCTACAACAAGCTATGGATATTGGGAAGTATCTTGTTACCCAGCGTTTGAAAGGACGTAAACGCTTCCCCTTAGTATTGATGTTGGAACCTCTTTTTCGGTGTAATTTAGCCTGTACCGGTTGTGGTAAAATCCAACATCCAAAGGAAATTTTAAAGCAAAATCTTACCCCAGAACAGTGCTTTGCCGCAGTAGAAGAGTGTGGCGCACCAGTTGTCTCAATTCCAGGGGGAGAACCGCTTCTACATCCTCAGATTGATGAGATTGTTCAGGGATTAATTGAGCGCAAAAAATATATTTACTTGTGTACCAATGGCTTGTTGTTAGAAAAGAGCCTGGATAAGTTTCAACCTTCCCCTTACCTGACTTTTAGCGTCCATTTAGATGGGATGCGGGACTTGCACGATCAGTGTGTTGATCGCAAAGGTGTTTTTGATATTGCTGTCAAAGCCATTCGCGCTGCTAAAGCTAAAGGCTTTCGTGTCACTACTAACACCACTATCTTTGAGGGTACTGAACCTAGAGATATGCAAGAGTTCTTCGACTTTCTGGAAACCCTTAATACTGACGGGATGATGATTTCTCCCGGTTACAGTTACGAGTGGGCACCAGATCAAGATCATTTTCTCCATCGTGAACAAACACGCACCTTATTCCGGCAAATTCTGGCTCCATACAAAGCTGGTGAAAAAAACTGGAACTTCAATCACAATCCACTGTTCTTAGATTTTCTCACTGGTGAAAAGGATTACGAATGCACGCCTTGGGGTAGCCCTAGTTATAGCGTTCTCGGCTGGCAAAAACCTTGCTATTTGCTAAACGAAGGTTACTACTCTACTTTCAAAGAATTAGTGGCACAAACTGACTGGAGTCAATATGGCCAGAAGAGTGGTAATCCCAAGTGTGCCGATTGCATGGTTCACTGCGGTTACGAACCCACCGCCGCAATGGATGCAATGCAACCGCAAAATATGGCGCGTGCCCTTGGCAGTGTGTTTGGCAGGGCCTAATAGGCTGTTTCATTAATTTTGAGGGGGTTGAGAAACAAACCGCATAAACCCAAAGAAAGAGGTTATTGTCCAGTAGTTCTTTTCTCCCCCTGCTTCTCTTCTTCCCATGCTCCACCTGCCTCAACCAAAAAACTCCTTAACCTAACGGTATTGAGTACACTCCAATTAAAAATTCTTAATTTTTAATTATCAAAAGGAGTTGACTTCTGTCTTGCAGTACTAGACCTAGAAGACACAAGTCTTTTCTCTTTCTACACAAAACTTAATATTTACTAATTTTAACTAAACATCCCCTTAGACATTGTTTTGGAAGCGTTTGGGCCTCGTTTTAAAAATCTAATTAATGGAGGATGCTTGATTATTATTAACAAAACCTATGAATCGCCTCTACCGTTTGGTAGATTTAACATAGACAGGAAATTTTTTTATACAATACGTAGATTACACGGTCAATGCCCCAGGTAGTTTTAGTTAACCCACAAATTCCTCCTAATACAGGTAATATTGCCCGTACTTGTGCAGCTACGGGTACAGAGTTGCATTTGGTGGGGCCTTTGGGATTTGAAATTAGCGATCGCTACCTCAAAAGAGCAGGATTGGATTACTGGCCTTACGTTAAACTGCATTATCACGAATCGCTAGAAGCCTTTAAAACCGTACATCAGCAGCGTGGAGGCAGATGCTTAGGTTTTAGTGTCCGTGGAAAATGTAATTACGTCAGCTTTCAGTTTCAACCAGATGATTGGTTGCTGTTCGGTAGTGAAACTACCGGCTTACCACCAGCAATTTTGTCAGATTGCGATGCTACTCTGTATATTCCCATGAACCAACCGGGAGTTCGCAGCTTGAATCTTTCAGTAAGCGTAGCAATTAGCTTATTTGAAACCCGTCGTCAGTTAGGCTATCTACAATAGTTATTTACCTTCATATTCATAAGTAAATATACTTACAAATTTTCTAGTTATCTATTAGACGAAAGATTTGTGGCAGTAAAAGTTTTCTTGATTACTGCAATAATATGTAAAACAAGATACCTAAAATTGGTTTATTTACGAAATTGTAGTGGAAGATACTTACAAGGATAGGAGGGTTATTATAAGAAATCTGTATATAAAAGTTGGAATATTGCCAAATTTGAATGATAGATTTTGATGAATCTGAAGCATCCTAAATTGGGGGTAAAAATAGCTAAATCCAGTCATATTAAACGTTTGAGCCATTTTAGTTCGAGCAACGTTAGAAAGTAGGCCCAAAGTAGCCGATAGATCATACGGTTGTTTTTTAGGGAATAATCAACGTAAAGTCTCGTGTTGAGAAGACTGATTGGGTAGAAATATCTTGAAGATATCTACAGTGGGGGGCATCATTTTTCCAGAAGTCGCAGCAATTTTATTCTCGGCAGCGACTATGGACTTGGCATATAGTTTGTCTAGTCCCCGCGATTGACGCAAGACAATAGCGGACAATGGTAAAAAGTAAAACGTCCTAAGTGGTGTGAGGAGTGGTTCGGACAAGTAAACACAGCAAAATTTAACTTTTGCTAATACGTGTGAACTTGTTTAAATCAGAGAAGCAGGTTAATCTTGCGTAAGCATCTCTGGTGAATGTGATCTTGATCTATCATTCGTTGTGATCTAAATCATTTACTAGTATCCAACTGAAAAATCGAGGTCAGTTAAGCGCTAGTGATCATAGGAGGTCGTCTTTGAAACGAGCATTGAAAAAGAGAGTGAAAGCTGTGTTGAACAATAACCCCAGCAGCGATGATGCCCCGGTAGAACTGCTAAATGTGATAAATCCAAAAGTTAACCGCCGGGTGCGGACAAAAGCCGCCATGATTGGCTTGGCAATCTCTATGGGAGCAACCAGCCTTTTGGTGACTCGACAAAGCGATCAAGCCCAAGCAGCAGTGCCTGTAGGTAGCCAAAAGGCAACCTCAACAATTCCTGCTATTCCTGACACTGAGGTGAAATTTGCCTCCACAAAGCTGGAGTCCCAAGCAGTCTCATCAGCGAGCGTGCCGGAAAATCCTGTTATCGTGGAACCAACGGCAGTCTCACAAGTGCCTGGGCTTGAAGCTAAATGGCAAGTCGCAGCAAAGGGAATGTCTTTGCAAGTTCCTGCATCAGAAAGGTTTTCCCAAGGAACAGCAGTTTATAAAAATTCCACCTACTTGAAGCCCCAAGTGGCACAGGGATTAAACAATACCTTAGCAGAGGCTAGTTTCCCAACAGTCAATAATCTGTCTGAGTCTAGTGCTGATGGTGTTGGTATTGCAAATGCATCACTAACTGCCCAGCCACAAACAGTGGCAACGTCAACGGCAGTCAACAGTGAAATAAATGCACAACTTAAGGCGCAACAAGAGTTCGCACTGAATCGTTTACAAGAAAAATCGAACCGTTTAAGAAACAGTCTGGCACAGTTGCGGTCTGGGGAGACTAAAGATTTATCACAAGCTGATATGGGGTTGGCACAGCCAACAACTGTGGTTGAGAAGACTGTATTAGCCCAGTCGGACACTTCTGGCGATGCAAGCAAAGCGAAGTTGATATCGAAGTTAAAACAGAAGACACAGACAACTGCACTAACACCAGCTAAACCAACAGTTATTGCGTCCTCGACTCGAACAGCCTACGAAGTTAAGCCTGGAGATACACTAGCAGCGATCGCCAGCAGATATAACACTTCCGTATCAGAACTAGTCAAGGCAAATAACCTCAATAATCCAAATGAACTGAAAATTAGCCAACAACTAATTATTCCTGCTGTTCAACAAATTGAGGCAACTGTAGCAAGTAACGCCACTGTAGCGAGTCCTACTTTTGTAGAGTCCAGAAAAGCTCCAAAAGTAAACAACTCCCCTATAAATATTGGTAGTGCCAACTCATATTTACCTAGTTCACCATCACCAGCTATTGCCGACAACAGTAACATTACCGTCCCTACACCGGTAACTGTTCAGGTTCAGGCAAATAGTGCAACCGACTTAGAAACAGCCCCCACCGCTACTTCTTACGGCGTCGGTGGTGAAAATCAAGTGCCACAAACTTTTGCCGAAATGCAACAGTTTAAAGCACCAGCAAATAGGGTAGCAAGGGTCAACAATAACAATAATGACCGTTTGCGGAGCTTACAAGCTGAAATTCAGAGATTACAGCAGAAATATCGCACCCAACAGTCTGGTAACTCAGTTGTGGCAGCAGCACCTTCTGAAACTAATCATGCTGCGATCCTCACTCCTGTTTCTACTCCCAATAATTTCACCGTACCTAATGCGGCTCAACCGAATAGTGTAGCAATCCAAATTCCAGTTCCTACACCGATTCGGAGTAACTATAGCGTTCAGCCAATTAAACCCCAATTTGGTACTCCTGTACGCCCAAGTGAGGCACTAAACCCAGAGTTCTTGCCTAATCTAGGTTCTCCTAGTAAGTGGACTCCCTCTCGTACTCCAGTAGCCGTAAAGGTTGCAACACCTTCTGGAAGAGTAAATGCTTCTGACTCTTTAGGAATGATGCGGGGAAGAACTGTTTCTCCACAGGTAATACCACCTTTGGCAGCAGTTGATCAATATCTGCCCAAACCCATTGACGAACTAACACCTCCTCCATCTTCTTCCTCAACCATAGCTTTCACCTGGCCAGCAAAGGGCACTCTTACCTCTGGCTTTGGTATGCGCTGGGGAAGACCGCACAAGGGAATTGATATTGCTAACTCCACTGGTACACCAGTTGTTGCTTCAGCTGAAGGTACGATAGAAAAAGCTGGCTGGAACAACGGTGGCTACGGCAACCTTGTTGAAATCCGCCATCCTGATGGCAGCACGACTCGCTATGCTCATAACAGCAAAATTCTGGTACAACCTGGTCAGCAGGTGCATCAAGGAGAAACAATCGCTTTAATGGGTACTACTGGTCACAGCACTGGCCCACACAGCCACTTTGAAATTCATCCAGGAGGTAAAGAAGCTGTTAACCCAATAGCCTTCCTACCCCAACGCGTGTAAAACAGGCTATCTATAACGAAATCATTGCCTTGTTAGTTGAGGGAGGTAAACTCCCTCTTTTGCTTTCTATTAGTTCAACGGAGATGAAAGCTGTAAAAAAATTGCAAAAAAGGCTAGCCTTGAGCAAATTTATATGCTATGTTAGTTAATGATTTGGAAAGACATGGCTCAGTAGCTCAGTTGGTTAGAGCACGGGACTCATAAGCCTGGGGTCGTTGGTTCAACTCCGACCTGAGCCACTTTAAAAGACGATAATATAAGGGTTTCAGCTTCTGTACATTGGTGGTCATGGAAGCTGAATCTTTGTTTTAACTCTCCTTTGACTATCCAATGACTATCCAAAATAGTCAAAGGATTACCATGAAAGTTGGTATTGAAGTATCTAAAGGTTATCTTAGATTAAGATTTCCTAGAGCTTTATTTAATGGCAATCAGAAATACTTATCATTAAATTTAGCTGACACTGTTGAGAATCAAGTTGCTGCTGAGATTCAGGCACGACGAATAGAGTTAGATATCCTAGCTGGTTATTTTGACCCTACCCTTGCCAAATACAAAGCTGACCACACCGCTACCCCTAAGAAACAAAAGGTATACAGCCTACTTGAGTTATGGGAAAAGTATACTCAGTTTAAAAGTGGTCAAGTACAGGAATCAACTCTTGTCCGTGACTACTCATTAATAGAGAAGCGCATCAAAGCATTACCTACTACTGATGCTAATCAAGCAGTGTTGATAAGGAATCATTTACTGAGTACTTATTCTGCTGAAACAGCCAAGCGCACTCTTAAACAACTGAATGCTTGCTGTAATTGGGCTGTCCTATCTAAGCTAATAGAAAGTAATCCTTTCAAAGATTTAGCTAAAGGTATTAAGACCAAAAGAAAAGATAGTACTATACTCACTTTTAACAGAGAGGAAATAAGTATTATTGTTGATGCTTTTATTAGCAATAAATATTGTCCTAAGTATTCACCACTGCCTCATTCATATTATGCCAATTATGTTCGTCTATTATTTCTCTCAGGCTGTAGACCTGAAGAAGCTGTGGCATTGAAGTGGAAACATATTACTCCTACACATATCACATTTGCTGAAGCTGTACCTTCTGATGTCAGGATAAGGAAAGACACAAAAACTCACCAAATTAGATTATTTCCTATCAATAATCAATTGAGAGAGCTTTTGAATGATATTGGGTATGGAGGAGGGGAAACATTATTGTTTTGTTCACGCAATTGTAGAGAGCTAAATACGCATAATTTTCTCAATAGAACATGGAAACCAGTATTAAATAATTTAGTCAATGATAAGTTGATTAGATATTATTTACCTCAATATAACTGCCGTCACACTTTTATTACCCTATGTTTGGAAGCAGGTATTAGTGTTAAACAAGTTGCTGACATGGTGGGTAATTCTCCTGAAGTAATCTACAAGCATTATTCAGGAATAATCAAACAACTTGAAGTACCAGAAATATTTTAAACATCAATCAACTAAGGAGTCCCTATGGAAGTGAACCTTCCCGCTTTGATAAAATATTTGACTTTACTTTCTGAATTAGAAGATGGAGATGAAATTCTTGTTAATGGGTACACTGTCAAGCGAGAAGGTAATAAAATCTGGCAACATATTTTTGATTATGCTGAAGAAGATGAAATTGATGAAGAAATTATAGAAGGTGAAGAGGATAAACAAGACTAAATTAGAAAAATAATAACCTGATGAGCCTCTGTTTTTAGGGGTTGACCATCAGGTTTTCTTTATATGAAGGAGCTAATATTAAGTTAGCTTATTCCTCTATTTACTATATAGTGCATTAGCTCCTCATTCTTTTCTAATAGGTGTTCCACCATAGCAATATACTCTGGCGGGTTATTTGGGTTAGCTACCATATTTGCCACCACCTTACTAGAGTCATAAAGTAGATTACCGTCAATATTAGTAGAGAATACTTCCAGTAATAGTAATTGAACTTTATTTAACTTAGCAGACACCTCTTTTTTAACTGGGTCAAGTTTAGGCGCGACGTTATCATCCTCTGTCATATTTACACTTGTTTAATCAAGTACCTGCCCACCATAGCCATCAAGCTAGCTAACGTATGTGACTTAAATCACCAATAAATAATATTTATTCTTTGATTAACATAAAATCAAGCAGATTAATGGGGGTTAATTAACTAATAACTGCTTGATGCTTAATTTCAAAAACGGGGAACTATTAAATGGCTGAAATGCTTGTAGAGTAAAGGTTAGAGGAGTGTATAGTTAGCTATATATGGATACCTATAAGTTAACTTACCTCATTCTCTATATCATCTTATCTCTACCTTCTACCTCCCTCTCTCTGTCCCTCTCTCCAACTTCCCTAGCTATTCAACCTCCTTCCTAAACCTACCTAACTTTTGCGGCTAACTTAAAACTTTGTTAACTTATGCACTCAATTTAACTAAATATCTAATTAAACTGAATGGGGCCATCTGATTTCAGTTAGGCCCATTTCTCTCTATATTCAATTCTTCTTCTACTGGCTAAAGTAATTTAACTCCCGCCCATTAAGCTATAGCCTTTTCTTCTAATACACAATACTTCAATCCACTCCTAAAGGCTGCCTGCTTTACTGCTTCATCTGGTATCTCCCCTATCACAATCAATCCATCATGCTCATTAGCCACCACTTTATAAGAGTACTTCAAGCTTTCTACGGTTAGCGCGTGTATAAAAGCTGATTCAATTCCCTGTAGAATAAATGCAGATAGCATAGCTTTTAACTTCCACTCAGGATGAGCTTTAGATTCCTTAGTGTAATTAAACTTAATACCAGCCGCATTCTCTAAATAGATACATCCTCTACCCAATCTACCTGCCTTAAGCACCCAAGTTTTTAGTAACCAATCATGCCACAGGTCTAATTGTTCTTTGAGTGGAGCTACCACTTTATTAAACATTGCTAAATACTCCAATGTTTTAACTTCATCCCTACCTGATTCTTCATAGAGATAATTAAGTAACGCGGTGTCAATAGCTTGCATCTTATGCTTATTCTTTTCAATCTGTGCTGACATCTTTTTAGAGGTATGCTTATTTGGTTTAGATAAGGTAGCCCCAAACAACAAACTACATAGGCAACTCTTCCAACAATCTACAGATATACCCACCTGGGCAGCATACTCTTTCTTAGCATTAGGGTTACTTCTGTACTCCTCTAACCAGCTTGTATCCAACCCTGCTAATTCAAACTGCTGCTGTAACCCGCTAACTTGACTTGCTTTCAAATCATAGTTACGCAATTCATTTACCCCAGTATATGCTGCTGCTTTCATCTTTCTACTACAACACTGTAATCCTCTAATAGCATAAATTCTGCCACTCATCTTTACCTCATAGACAGGTACATAACTCCATAGGTTCTCATCTATTTGTAAAGCATTATTATCTATAGAAGCAAACCAAGTTTCATCTGCTTTATACTGACCAAAAGCAGTCTTGTATTCTTTACTACCCACACCATAAGTATCTTTAGCATCTTGTAATTTAGATTCCAGCCCAGCTATATGTTTTTTAATCTCTGTCATATTAAATAAACTTTCTTTGATTATCCTTACAGAGCTGGTTACTAATTCAGAATACTCATTGTCATTGCCATCAACAGTTCTACTAACCTGCTTTTTATTATCTTTCTTACCAGTAAATAAGTTATACTTATCACTCTTAAATCTATCTTCAGCGTTAACTGGTGCTAGTTGTATAAATTTGAGTATAAGATTATCTAATACTTTGAACTCTCTACTCTTGTGCATAACAATTGAGTATTCAGTTACCTCAATTAAGCCTGCTTCTTCTAATACTTTCCAACTAGCCTCCCTCAACTTATTCTTAATCAACCCAGAGTAAACAGGTATCCACTCAGACCAATCTAAGTTTACTAATGAGCTAACTAATATATGTTTAAATAGATGCTGAGTATCTTTATTGAACCCACCTACGAGAGAATCAACATAGTCTAACTGCTCCTTAATCACCTTATACTTGTTAATTACATAGCCTGAATAGACAGAGCTTACTTCCTCACTGCCACCAAAAACATTATTAATATCCATAGATAAAAGTTATACTAAGTATAGTAGTTAATATATGAGTAAGGGTAAGTCTATTGCCTACCCTTTCGTTTAAATATTTAAGCGGCTTTGGATGGGATAATATAATCAGCTTCTTTTAATAGTCCAATAATAAACTCCACCCCTTTAGGAGTAACCAAAGTAACTGTATAAACTTTGCCGTTATATGATGTCTTTTGTATGCAAGTAAAGTAGCCACTATTAATATGCTTCTGGTAAGGAATATTCTGACCAAATAATACTTGGTGCTTTCTAAGAAACGCAAACAGATTATTCTGTCCCAATCCTTTTATAGATAGAATCCTAGCTAAATCCCCTACCTTAACGTTTTGACCTGCTTCACATATAACGTTGTATAGTTCAACCTTTGGAGCCATCTCAATTACTTTAGATTCAGCAGCAGCAGCCTTCAATGCTAGTTGGCTCTTCTCTTCTTCTGCAACCACTAAAGCTTTCAACGCAGTTAAGTAATCATTAGGTAATTGGGGTTGAATAACCTTCTCTCTAGCCCCCTTAAATGCTTTAACTAAATTAATCTTTGCTTGCCTAGCTTCAGGAGTATTCTTAACAAAGGTTAAAAGTAAATAACACTGGTCTTCATTTAAGAAGTAAAAACTAGTTTGCTGAATTCCTCCAGCAGTTTCTAAGGTCTCCGTTTCAAACGCGACCCTTCCAAAGCCTTCAAAATCAGCTTGATAAGTTTTGAGCAGCTCTTTTAGATTCTTATGTTGGATACCCAACTCAGTCGCCACCAATCTTGAATCTACTACTAAGGAGCTATCAATGGTTTGAATATTTAGTTTAGTCATATAATTGTAAGAAGTATTATTTTAAAATTTATTTGAGTAATTTATTTAGCCAGCCCTTTTATAAGAGCTGGTTTTATTTATAGGATTAAGTTAAAGAAGAAGAGAAAGGATGACTCTCATACTCAGCCAAATAAAGCTGAACTGCCTTTCGGATAATGTCACTTTTATCAAGTCCTTCAAGCTGAGCTACTTTTTCAAGCTTGGAATTGTGACCTGCAAATAATCTGATTGAAGTTATTTTATCTAGTTTCATAAGTTTTAATCTCTAGGTTCGCTTATACACCTATTATATTCTGTTCCATAACTAATGGCCATAGCTAAAGTTGTATTAATTGAGCAACCTAATTAAGCCGCTATCCATAAACATATATACAGTAATAGAAGATAACTAATACATTCACCCATTGATAAAAACTCAAAGATAACTTCAGTCAAGTAAGGCAACCTTTACAACCTGTAACTTTTGATAACTGCAATAACTTATCTGAATTCAGGTTTCTTACCTCAGCCATCTTCTAAGTTAATCAACTAAGTCAGCTCACTTTACTTCAACTAATTTAGTTTGCTTCAGTCTAATACCTTAATTAACTCAGCTAAACTCAGTTAACTTCACTTTGCTGGCTAAAAGTTGTAGCAGACTGCATATAGCTTTCTTCACATTTCAGGTGCGTAATTGTGGATACTACTTCCACTAAGTCTACTTCAGTTAGTTAACTTACCTTAGCCACCTGTCTTCTGCTGTCTACAGTTTGTTTAATTAAACTAAACAAAGCTAATAACAATAAAGCTATCACCCTAGCTAACTTAAATGTAAACCTAACTACAGCCTTCATATCCTCAGTAAACTCAGTTGATTGAACTTCTATTAATGCTTGATTGAAATATGTTGTACTCATTTTATTATTCCTTAATGTTGATAGAGCGTATTACTTTGCTGTCTACCACTAAATAAACTAATTAGAAAGCTTTGTTAATCTGTTAATGAAGCATAGTTAACTTAAGCTTTGCTGTCTACCTATTGATAGCCTTAATTAAACCGTTACTGAATATCAGCAAGCTAATCTTCTGCTGTGTGTGAGAAGATTGCTATGTTAATTTGTTAGCACCTAATGTTCTCTTAGTAGGTGCAGGATACTACTCAATGGTGAGCAGATAAACCTGACATCTCTTAGCACGTAAGCGTAGCAATATAGTTAGCATAAGTGAGAAGCTAAAGGTCTCTTATAGAATGAAAAGAATAAAGAATGGATATATGTATACTTAGGGAGTATACACCCTCACCTTACCTACTAGCCTAATCACCTATGCTAACTCTCCCCCACCAAAGGTAGGGCTAACTAATCTACTAAGCTCTAAAGTAATAGACTCTTTGGAAATTACTAACCATTGTTTTCACTTCCAGTCTTATTACAGTTGTATGGTACCTCTGGCAAGCATAGCTCACCGTACTCATACACATAGATGCTTTTCCATTAGTTATTAGAGAGCTACTTATTACTTACTAACCATTGCGTTCAGTAATAAGTATTCACATAGATAACCGCTTTCAGTAAGGCAATCAGCTAGTCTCTACAGTTAACTTCAACTCCACCCTCAAGGGGTCTCTGGAGGCGTACTTCTGTAGAGAACTTATAGTTTAACTTCAACTCCTGTGTCAAAGCACCTCTGGAGGCGTACCACTATAAGTAAGTTAGATAACTAACTTCATTCAACAAGCAGAATTGAACCGACACACAATCTTCCTAAGAAGCAGAATAGGTTCTTACACAATCTTGTTGCGCTGATGTTAAGGGCATTAACATAATAATAAAAAAGGGATAGTATATCACCCTATTATTAAACATTAATACAGTTAACTAATAAAAGTTTAATTAACCCTGCCGCTATAAGTCACCTGCCCCCGACTACCCCATACAGATACATATATATTTAACCCTACTACTATCTATTTCTGTAAACTGACTTTATCCTACTTTCAACTCAGTTAACATAGTAGTATAAATTAGTTATAAATATTATTTCAAATGGCTACAAAACAAGAATTATCAGATGCCTATAAAGGTATCAACCCTGCCACTGGTAAGGAATTGCCTATAAAGTTAGTTCAGTTAATAGTAGAGCAAATTAGAGCATTTTTATTAGGAGATGGTTTTGAAAAGAAGATTAAGTTCTTAGCAACTAACTCTGCTGAACAAACTGAACTTGATGCTAAGTTAACTGAATTAAAACTATATATCTTACTAAATGATTTGTATTTAGAGGTGCCACTATATGGAGAAAGCTTCATTGATATTAGTGGTGGTGTTCTAAGACATATTAAATCATTAGATGTAAAAGATGTAAAGGTTGACCCAACAGACCCCCTTAAAATTGTCTATCTAAAAGAGAAAAGAGAGTTTTATAATGCTACTGAAAACAAATATAAAACTATTGATGTTGAGCATTACTTAGCAATTATTAATCCAGCAGAAAGTGAAAGTGATTTAGATTTATTAGACCTTCCTAACTTTAAATATTTTATGAAAGTGGGTAGTAGTGAACCTATTGAAATGGGCGATCGCATTCCTATTATTAGAGTAGTAGATAGTTTAAATGGCAGGGAATCTGTATCAGCAGTAGATAGAATTGTATTTCTACAATTGGAATATTCTGAAGTCCGCAGTAGAATTAATCTGCATGGTAAGCACCACAAGCCTCAATTATTTACAATTGGAACTTCCGCCCCAGCAGTAATTGGTAGAAGTAATTCTGTTAGAGGAGAATCAGTTGAATCTGCCACTGGTTCTTCTGAATTTCAAACTGCTTTTACTAATGATGCTGCATCTATTATACATTTACCTATTAGTGCTGCTGCTGCTGAGTCAGGTATTACTCCTAAAATTGGTTATTTACAGCCAATTGATTCAACATATTTAGAGCGCCAACGACTAATTATTCTACAAGATATTTATAGCTTAACTGGTGTAATGGTTTTAGAACTACAAAATGCTAGGTCAGCCAGTAGTTCATCCTCTCTTTCTGTACTTTATGAACCCTTGCAACGGGCCACTTTAAATAGAGCAAGTTATTTATTATCAGCTATTTCTACAATATTTGCAGAGTTAGGAATTACTATTAACTATAGAATAGAACTTCCTGATATGATGCCCAGGAATGTAGAAGACAGAAAGCTACAAATTGAAGCAGTAAAAAATAAACTTGTATCACGTAAAAGATACTTAATTCAGTCAGAAGGATTAAGTGAGGAAGAAGCAATTAAAGAATTAGAACAGTTAGATAATGAGAAAGGTTTAAACATTCAATATTCTGCTTCTTTTGTTGATTCTAAGGATGTGCCTAATGCAGACAATAGTACATTATTTTCGGATAGAGCTATTAGTACTACTGAGACTAAATTTAATATAATAGATACAGCAACTGAAACCGACCCAGATAATACAATTAATAATAGTTAATAATTACATTTAGTATATGAAAGTAAAAGTCTCTTTAGAAGATGATGAGTTTTACATAACAGTTTGGCAGGATGGAAGCTATGAAGTTACCACACAACTAAATGCTCTTTATTATGAGAATTATGAAGACTTTTTAGTTAACATTCCTCTAGATGAAATACCTCAACTATTACAAAAAACTTAACTATGGATGAGCAAACACAATCAGTAAATGAAACTGAATTAGACTTAGGTCTAGAAACACTTACACCAGTAGCTCCTCAAATTGATTATGAGGCTGCGATCGCAAAGGCTAAACCTGACTTTCAAAGGATTGTAAAGCTGTTAGGAATTCAACCAACTGGTTCTACTCAAGAAGAAGTAGATGCAGATATTCTCACTAAGCAAAAAGCTTTTGAAGAAGATTTGAAAACTAATACAGTCCCTAAAATTAAATCAGCTTTAGAAGCTTTAACCGCTAAGGCAGCAGGTAATAGTTCTACTAAGCCTGGTGTTTCAGTTAACTTTCAACCTCAACAAGCAGAACGTAAAGTTAAGTCTTGGAAAGGTTATTAATCTCTATAATTTATATTTATAAAATTCTATGTTAAATGTAGCTTACAACACAATTCTATACCGTTTCATTTCCTCAGCTATCTTAGATGGCAGCATCATTAATGTGATTGCATCAGTAGATATTCCAGAAGGGGCAGTAGTTTCTCTTAACTCTAGTGGTCAAGCTATCCTTGCAACCGCTTCTACTGTTCCAGTTGGTATAGCACGTTACTCACGTAAAGCTGGCACAAGCCTTGCTGTTGAAGGTTCTTGCATCATTGAAAACAAAAGTGGTACTTCCTTGGCTCTTACACCTGGAACTGCTGTGTTTGCTGGAGCTGGTGGTATTGTAGCTGGTACAGGAACTAATAAAGTTGGTGTTGCACTAACTGCTGACCGAATTAAAATCTCACTTTAATTAATTATTTAAATTAAAAAAATATATGACTTACAATACCACCTATTTTGGTGAATTAAATTCTAATGATTCGGAGTTAATAACAATTGATAACATCTCTGTAGTAAGTATTGTCCGTGAATTAGAAATGGACATGATGTACTATGGTACTGTAAATGATACCTTTTTAGGTTCCTTAGTAGAGATTGTTACAACTCCTCAGAAGATTGTTAAGTATTATGATGGAGAAGACCTAGAAGTTTATACAGAGGCAGCTCGTCCTACCTCACGGGAGACAGTTTGGGATTATGTTCAAGAAATTCCTTTCCAAGAATACTTTACTGCACTTCAGTTAACCAGCCGTGCTGTACAACTAATGACAGCAGATGAGATTGCGGGTTATGTACAAGCTAAACTTACCAGCTTCCAAAAGTCTAGGTTCTCTAGCTTACGCCAAGCAATCTTTAATAATACTAACCGCGTAATAGTTGATAGCCTCAACAAATATCAAACCACCTCTTTACCTTTCTACAACAGTAATACTTCTGTAGCTTCACCTTCTATCCGTGGTTATAACTTTGTACCTGGGGATCTACAACATTACTCTGCTGTTGCCACTGCTAATGCTCCTACCTTAAATGAAGTCCGTACAAAGCTGATTGACAAGGTTCGCCATCATGGTTTCCGTCAGTTAGAGATTTGGGTATCTGATTATGATTACTCTCTGGAATTGCTAACAGGATTTGTAGCTGCGGAAGGTCAAATAGGACGTAACATTCAGATTGCTACAGGTACAGTTAATGGTGAGCGTCAACGTCAACTAAGCCCATTTGAAGGTCTGATTGGTTTCATTTCCAATGTTCCTATTATCAAAACTCCAGTAGTTCCAGTTGGATATGCCTTGTGTATTGCTACTGATGGGGGGCCTAACCGCACACCTTTACTTAGCCGCCAACCTCAAGTAGCTTCACTAGCTGGACTGCAAGTAGATGTTAAGTCTACCTTTGCTTTAGAAAACACAAATATGACAGATGGTTGGGGATTTGCTCCTAATCACCGTGGTGCTGCTGCTGTACTTCAATTGAATGCTACTAACTATACTGCTCCTAACGTATAAAGCTAATTGAATGGAGGGTTTAATTCCCTCCTATAAAATATTATGTTTGCAGATTTAGAAAGGTATAAAGCATTAGAAAGAGATTTACTAACCTCTTCTATAACTAATCAGTTCTCTGGATTAGTATACGTACCAGCAATAACATACAACACAGGTGGTTTTCAACAGACTTTACAGACTGCTGGAGCTGTAACTATAAATATAGATAATGCCACCTGCACTTTACAAAGTACTGATTACCCTGCATATTTCATACCAGGATATGTAGCTGATACTGCTGCTATCACTAATAAATTTAACTCAATTTCATTAAGTTCTCCAAGCACTTCTGTACTTGAGTTATTTGATAAAGAAGTATTAACAACCCATATAAATACCCAATACTGGTACCCTAATAATTTACCTGCAAGTTCTTGGGGTAGACCTAGACAAAATCCTTTTAATATAAGTTATTTGTTTCATGTAGGCTCTTCTAAAACTTTTGTAGCAATAAACAATTACTATCAATATAGTGATTCAGGACTACTTTTAGTTAACCTTTTAGAAGTTTATCAACAGGTAGCTCAGACTTTTAATAATAACGTTAATGTCAGAGTAACTGGGTCTAGTATGACTTATCAACAGTACACTCCTGCTACTGTTAGTGGACTTCAAGGTTTATCTAAAAACACTATTATAAATTATATAAAAAGATTCCCTGATAGAATAACTTAATAAATATATATGTCAGTATCAATTGTTTGGAATGACTTTTTTAATAATTATTTACGCTCAGTTTTAAATGATACTGCTACCACTATTCTTGACAATAATAGATGTAACTTATTAACCCTTACAGTAGTATCAGATTTACAATCTAAAGGTTTAATAGATATACAAGCTACCCTATCTAGTGGTGCTATAACTTCATTACAAGCTGATGTTATTGATGCATGGAATCTTATAGGCTTTGGTGTCAAATACTATTATGTAAATGACCCTGTAGTTAAGTATGATTCTGCTTCTGGAACTTCTATTACTAGAGATAGGGAATTAATAGAAAAAGCTCAAACAGATTATTTTCTACATTTAAAAGCTTACATTACTATTAATAAGTTAGCTACATTAACTGCTGCTCAATTCTGGACTCAGAAAGATGTTGTAGACCTTATAGGTAGTGGAGCTTCAAAGAGTTGTTGTAAAGATACTTTAGAAGAAAAGTTAGCAATTATTGAGGCTGAAAAGAATGCTAAGTTAGCTCAAATTGGTAGAGAAGAAGATAGAGATATTAATCTACAAGACCAGAAAAGGCTTACAGCTATTGAGCTAAAAGCAATTGATAGAAAGTACAAGTTAGAAGATAGAGAAGCATTAAGGGAGAAGCAAGCTACCAATGGTGCATGGACATCAGCAGGTCAATTTACTATCTCTTACCTAGTTGATTATGGAGTAGATATGTCAGACACTGTAGCTATCTTCTCTAAGAAATTAGACAACACAGACTTTGCTATCCCAACACTTCTACAAGCTCAGACTTATATTGGTCAGTCTATTCCTAATAGTGGTTATAGAGAGTTAAACATAGAGATAACTGCCTCTGCAAACATTACCTACACTTTCAAAGCATTAGTAGGTTTATCTTATGAGGTAATAGGTATTCCAGTTACAGATAACAATATTGTTAAAAGATACTCATTAGCTAACACTACAGCTTACAGAATTGAGATAACTGGTACAGAGCCTAATACTGAAATCTATATTGATGCGGAGGCTTTAAGCTAATGTCTTGTGTAGGAGTCTCAGTTTTATGGGCTGGTAATTGGGCTAATGATAAAGTTTATAGAAAGAATCAAGGAGTTTTTTATAATGGTTCTAGCTATAGAGCTAATAAAACCACTACTCAAACACCTTCTAATACTGCTACAGATTGGGAGTTATTAGCCCAAGGTAATAGTAATGTTGCTTTAGACCAACTAAATAATGTACAGCTTACTAGCCCTAACAATGGTCAAGTATTAGCTTACAACTCTACAACTTCTAAATGGACTAACCAAACTGTTAGTAGTGGTGGAGGTTCAGGTGAAACTAACACTGCATCTAATGTAGGTACGGGTGGAGTTGGTGTATTTAAACAAAAGACTGGAGCCAACTTAGAATTTAAAAACATTAATGCTGGCTCAAATAAGTTAACAGTCAATAATGATGGTGCAAATAATGAAGTAGACATTGATGTAACTGAAGCTAATTTAACTTTAGGAAACCTTGGAGGAACATTACCTGTTAGCAAGGGAGGTACAGGATCTACTACGGCCTCTGATGCTTTAACTGCTTTAGGCGCAGCTCCCTCAAGTAATCTAACAAGTCACACATCAAATACTTCTAATCCACACTCTGTAACTGCTTCTCAAGTAGGTAAAGACACTGCTCAATGGAATGCTAACAAGTTGCAGGGTAGAGTAATTATTTCCAATGCACCTACTAATGGACAAGTACTAACATGGAATTCAACTAATGATGGTTGGACTCCTCAAAGCTCTGCTGGTAGTGGAGGAGGTGGAGTAGTTTTACAAACAGTACATACTACTAACGTTGCTTTTGATAGTAATTTAGGAGTAGGGGGTACTGCAAGTAGTACTTGGTATAGTACTAATCTTTCTGCTACAATAACTCCTCTTTCTGCAAGTTCTGTTATTCAAATAACTGGAACATTTAACGTAGTAAAAAGTACAAGTTCTGCAAGTAATTATTTTAATCTTAGAGTTTCTGCTAGTGATGGTTCGGCTAATCCTATTCAAGCTTTGAATGTAGGTAGAAGAGCAGATGCTTACCCTGAGTCAGTAGCCATTAACTTAAGAGTAAGTTCAACTAATACTAATAGCAGAAGTTATACCATTCAAGTTCAATTAGGTGGCACCAACTTTCAATTAGCACAATCAGCTTTATGTTCAATAACTCTTATGGAATTAGCAGGTTAATAAAATGGCAATAGAATTAACTCCAGATAAAGTTACTAATGACACTATTAATGTAAATGGTTTATCAGTAATATGGGAAGGAAATTGGTCTAGTACTAAAACTTATAGAAAGAACTTAGCTGTTAGTTATTTAGGGTCTAGTTATAGAGCTAATAAAACCACCACACAAGTACCTTCTTTAGGTAGTGTTGATTGGGATATCTTAGCTTTAGGTGGTAGTGGAAAGTTAATACAAGCAGTCTACGCAGAGTATAGTACAGAAGCAATAATAACTAATGGTACTCTTACTAATACAGGATTAAGTGTAACTATTACACCTACTAGTATAACTAATAGTCTTTACTTTTATATTCTCCTTAATGGCATTGTAAAGAGTAGTAGTGCTACCAGTGATAACATTTATCTTGCTGGTATTGGGATTTATAATAATACAACTTCTGCTTATGTTTACACCAGTAATATTGAAAGTGGAAGATTTACAACAACATATTGTCCCCCAATTTCAATAAACTGCAAAACGGCTATTACTAGTATTTTCCCTACTACTTATTTAATTAGAGCCAGTTCAGTTGGAGCTAACATAAAGTTTCAAAGTGGTGGTGCATATACTTCAAGTGTTATTGTACAAGAAGTTGCACCTTAATATGCTTACACAATAAACTTAATTAACTTAATAATAAATATTAATAAATTTATTTAAATATGACTAAAATTGCTTTACCTAATGGACAGTATGCTGACCAAATAATAGCTGCTCAAACTGGGGTAGGTGGTACTTATAAATTACCTGATGGAACCTATGCCCAAACTGTAGTACCTGTTGATGCTAATGGTAATGTAATTGTAGATAGCGGTAGTGGGGGTAGCTCTAGCCCTGCTACAAGTACAGCTTATGGAACTGTAAAAACTAATACTACTAGTTCTACTCCAGTTGTTTATTTAAGTTCTGAAGTAGATACCTTAAATGCTTCTAATGTTAATCTAGCCGGAACTCAAACTGTTTCAGGTGCTAAAACTTTTTCTAATGTAGTTAACATAACTAATAGTACTGCATCAAGCTCCACAACTACAGGAAGTTTAGTTACTGCTGGGGGTATGGGTGTTGGTGGAGCTATTACTGCTGGCTCTACCGTCCAAGCAACAGCTTATCTCACTCCTAATACAGGATTAGGTAACCCTACTTATAATACTAGAAGTCCAGGAACAAAATTTGTATTTTACCCTAATGTTAATGCAACAAACGTTGACTATGGAATAGGAGTAAGCGGGGGTACTTTTTGGTTAAGTGTACCTAGTACTAGTCAAGGTTTTTATTTTTTTGGTGGTACTACTTCTACAGCAAACATTAGTGGAACTGGGGTTATTACCGGAACTCAATTTAGGTTATCTGCTTTGAATACAGCTCCTACTTCAGCAACTGATACTGGAACAGCAGGAGAGATAAGAATTGATGCTAACTACATTTATTTTTGTACTAATGCTAATACATGGAAACGTACTGCACTTTCTACTTGGTAAATTAAATGGCTATTACTCAATACTTAGACCAGCCTTGTAATGGTTGGTCTTATGATGATACTAAAAATCTTTGGTTAAGTAGATATACTTTACAAAGACAGGTTTCTTTAAACTTAGGTCAAACAATTATTATTGGTGGTGTAATAGGAACTGTTTCTAGTAGCAGTGGTAACATCCCTTATCCTATAGGCAACCTATCTAATAATTATTTACTTAAAGCTTCTATCAACTTTAATACTACAGGGACTTTAACTTCTGTTAACTACTGGAAATTAGAAATTAGAGATATATCTAATGTATTAACATCTATAGATTTAATAGCAGGAGACTCTTTAGAAGCTACTGGTAATATTACTAAAACTAGTGGAGATTTAAATATCATATTACTAACAACTGGAAAGTATTTCTTATCATTTGTTAAAGTAGGTAATGCCCCTAATGCAATCAATCCAACTGTCCTTATAGAATACCAATTAAATAAACTTTAATAATATATAATTAATATGCCTAACAAATCTGTCAAAGCTAGTAACTCGATTAACATTACCTTAACTCCTTACACTGTTGTTTGGAGATATCAAGGTGACATACAGAATGGTAACATTCTAGATGCTAAATTAGAGTTACTAATGCAGAAAGAATATAGAGATGAAAAGGGAGAAGTTTATAAAATTGAACCTTTAACTACTATCTCAGGTACTCCAGAAGAACTTGGTTTCTTAGAAGAGTTTAAAAGTGTACAAACTAAGTTGGCTGCATTAACCAGCCAACTTGATTCTTAAATAAGAATCAGATGCACACACTTGATTAATATTCCAATACCTACATCTATGTACACCGAGCAATTTTTAACAGCAGAAAAAGCAGGTTCGCAACCTGGTATAGAAAAATTAAATAAGATAATAGAAACTCAAAAGATTAATAAACATGATATCCAACAAGATATTTATGAAATAAGTAAGAATTCTATTACTAGTAATGCTCTAACTGTTTTAATTACTTTATCACTTGTAGGAATAGGTATATTCTTTTTAGCTAAAAGATTAAGCCAAACAATAGGTAAACACGTAGTACCAGAGATAAGGTCTTACTTGACTACCCAGGAGCATTTTATTAAAGCTATTAATTCTAACTCAGAAGACATTAAAAAAACTCTTATAATAATAGAAGCTGACACAGATGAAGCTCATAATAAAATACTTTCTAAACTAGAAACTATTCAGCTAGATGTCAAAGAAATTAAAATACGTATGGCTAGTAAATCAGACCTGTAATAATCCTATTTATGTATGTTTTAATATGATATCCTTTAGTTATCTACATAATTGGAGGATATATTTTTTGTCTTCATATAAAGAGAGTGCAGTATATAAACATAGATATCTATCAGGTAAGAGAGAGGAACCTATTAGATGTTCTGTAGTTAAGAAAGATGGCACTCAATGTAAAAATAATATAATGCTTGGCTACAAATGTTGTGCAGCTCATGGTGGTAAAGCAGCTAAAGCTAAGATTACTCATGGTTTAAATTCTAAGTTAACTAAATATCAAGACATGAGAGCTATTAAATCATTAACAAATAAAGAGAGAAAGGAACTATTAGCTAGTGACTATAACAAAGAAACTTTGATAGATGATAGCCTAATGCTTAGTGATGCTATGCTTAGTAGGCTAATTGAACATCAGTCAGATATTATAGAAAGGTATAACACAGCAGTAGTGGCAAATGCTTCTGCCACTGGTTCTACTGCTAGAGAACTAGAAGTAGCTGCCAATAATATCAATGGATTAAGTAAGGCTATTACTGATATATCTAAAGTTATTCAATCTCACCAAGCTCAGATTAATTCCACTCTAAAAACTAGAAAAGAATTACGCGATCGCAATGAGAATGAAGCTATCCTTAAATCTTTATATGACCAAATAAGTATAGACCCTGTAATGCTAATTCAAGATATGGTTAGGGGTTATTTATCTGCTAATCCTGAAGCTAAATTAGATGACCTACTGGCTTTGAAACCTGCTGATGTAGAAGTTGAATATGAGTTAGGGGAGGATGACTAATGAGTGCTATCCCATCAGATTTAGAAGGTATATTAAAGTCAGAAACATTAAGACAACAGTTTCTAGCTGGAGCAAATGACCCTGTATTATTTGTTAAATATTTTTTAGGAAATAAGGTAAACTTATATTTAAATGAGATTGAAAGAATCCACCCTGAAACAGGTCAGTTAGTTAAGGGCCACCCCAAGCAAAGACAATGGTTAAGGCAATCTATTAATTCTCAAGAAGGAATATTAAAGGCAGGTAGTAGAAGTGGGAAGACTTTTGTTACTGCTCTTATGCACTTATGGTTTTTATTTTATAGAAAGCGCCCTATTACTTCTGTCTTTTATAATGACTATGGTAAGAGATTTCAATCTATTAACTGTGCACCTTCCCTAAAGCAGGCAAAGTTAGTTAAGGATGAAATCATCAACCTAGTACAAGATAGCCCCTTCTTGACGAGTATAGGGTTCATTAAACATATCTCTGATGGGCAGCAACCTTTTATAGAAACCTGTTTAAATAGTATTATTTGGTTTCAGGCTACTGTTCAACGAGGAAGATTTATTCTAGGTTTCTATTTAGATGTAGCCACATTAGATGAGTCAGCTTCTGAGTATGCTTTAGAACACTTACGTATGAAGATACTTAATGTACGTGGTACTGAGGTAAGTGGACGCAAGTATTTTATAAGTACACCTCAAGGAGAAGGAGATACTGCTGGTCAAGGAGCTATCTATTTTAGAAAGTTATGGGCTGAGTTTAAAGAACGTAAACTTAAAAAAGATAATTCAGTTGTGATTGCAGAGTTTTCTCAGTTTGATAACCCTGTTAATCCTCCTGAAACTATCCAAGCCAACATGGTCAACATGACCCAGGCTCAGATTAGAGAAGAGGTTTATGGTAAGTTTGCTAACTATGGTAGTACATTCTTTGCAGGTTCTTATTTAGATGTAGCCATTGAAAAAGGAGAAAAGCATAGTTGCTTCTTCCCCTTTGATGACCCACTTACAGGCTTCTGTTTACCTGAAAATGGAACTAGTATTAATTATCCTTACTTACCTAAAGGAGGCCCCACTTCTTTATTCTTTACTGGAGTTGATGTAGCTGGTGATACTAATGGTGACTCAACTGTATTAACTACACTTCAATTTATTGATAGAGAGTTGAGAGTAGTAGCCTTTGAAAGAATTTCTAAGACTCCACTATTTGACCAGAATGGAACTATTGAAAGAATCAAACGCAGGTTAGCTCAGTTCCCAGGAGACTTATATTATGATGCCACCGCATTAGCAGGTCAGTACCTTAAAGAAGCTATAGATAAGGAATTAGCCCCTGAAGATTTATTACGCTGCACCCCTATTAACTCTACTAAGAAACCTGCCAAGAATAATAAACATAACCATAAAACTTTTATGCTTTCTAATTTAGCAGGAGTTGTAGAGAAAGGTAAGTTGGTAATTCCTTATGATGAGCAGGATAGGTTAAAGCAACTCAAGACTGAGTTAAGGTTTTATAAATTGGATGACAAAGGTCTGGCTACTGATTGTGTGATGGCTTTGGCTTTGGCTGCTTATGCTTGGAAGAGAAGAGAAAGCAACAGTACTTTCTATGGTAATGACTTGCTATGGGAGGAGGAACAGGAAGTACCTGAGTCTTCAATGTTGAGGGCTGCTTAATAAGCTTTTTACTTTATATATTTTTGCCGTACCTTGGAAGTAAATATATAGGTGATAAATATATAATTAAAATCAAAAATGATCCCAAAACATCTCCAAAATAAAACATAATACTAAAATGTAATTGTAACCCTAATACATATAAAATATTTAATACTACCCACAACAAGCAAGCCCTAACAACAAAAATATAAAGATTTGTGTCATTTTTTATTATAGGTGTAGTATTATTTACCCCTATTGGAGTACCTGCTAAAAATCCCATAATAGAGTTGTAGAAAATTGAAATTAACATATAACATATCAGAAATGAAAACAAACCTACAGAAAAATGATACTTGAATGAGGTAATAAGGGATAAAGCAATCAAATAATATAAAGAAAATGAAACTAAATTCGCAGTTCTATCATCTGATTTCACTTTTATAACCTCTTTTATTTTAAAAGTTAGTTTAATAAAACAGAAGCTTGAAATACTTAATTTTAGAAATAGATTCAACTATTTTTTTACTAAAATTTACTAATCTATTTTATCTGGTCGCAGTCTAAGCCATTATATATTAATATTGGTTTACCAGATTTCATTGCTTCTAACGGGCCCACATTATGCCGTCTTATTCTTTCCCACTCTTGGCTAGCTACTTTCATTTGGTTACAAACCTTACGTATTTCCTCTCTGTTTTGGTAGTCTTGATAATTCTTCGATACAAAGATAATAGCAATTAATAAAGCTATACTTCCAATTGCCTTGCCTGCCTTTTTTTTGTCATTGTTATTTAGTTCATTCATATTTTAGTTATGCGAGGTAACACTAAATTATTAAACCCACAAACAGACAAATATAGCTTTAAATACGGCAGTGGGTTTAATAGAACCCTCCATGCAAGCGTCATATCTGTACTGAAACCTACCATCCCCACTACAACCTTTAAGTAATCCAATCACTAGTACAAATAAAATCAATGCTCCTAAAACTGACTGACCATTATTATTACTTTCCATATATAAGTTGTGGGTGAAGAACATTTAACTAGACTCTTAGGAGATAAGAATCTATTGATGCTTGATTTTAGTAATCTGCCCAAGTAAATCTGTGGCTGTAGTTTCCTCAGATACCACAACACACTAAGTCTATTGGCAATAACGCAAGGGGCGTGAACTTAATCACAATCAACCCAAGAGTTATTTATTGCTTGGAGACTGTATCAACTTTAGCCAGTGAAAACTTTAGTGTCAATAATCACTTAATATAATAAGATCATAAAAGAGGTGTTGACTATTACCTGACTATGAAATAAGATACCTGGAGCTGAAGCTCTTGATATAGTTGGCTTTATTTTGGGACTCATAAGCCTGGGGTCGTTGGTTCAACTCCGACCTGAGCCACTTTAAAGTTTATAAGTAGTGAGCGATAAGTGGAGTTGTTGTACATTTACAAATTAGATGTCGCCGTTCACACATTAATGTCGCTCTTTCACTAATTGGTGTTGTGAGTCTTCGACATAACCATTCACAAACTAATGTCGCAATATTAGGACTGTGTACGGTTATTAGTCAATACTAGACTTACCAAATAGAACACCATATAAGCTTAAGTTTAACTCAAGCTCTAAAAACTTTTACTATACCTTGCTTAAACAAAGAACTTTTGTTCTTTGATTTCGCAAAAAATTAGTCCAACCACCATGCTTGGCAGCAAAAGTTAAGCAGGACGGAGTTGAACCCTTTCAACCCATACCTAATATCTTGTAATCTTTATATTTCCACTAGCCCTGCACTGCAAGAATTTATTTATCTCGTAATCCTAACTGCTTATAATATTTTTGTTGAGCAAAAACTACTGGAGTTAATAAAGCCTGTCTATGTATTTAGTGTAGGCGAAGCCCACCGAAGGTATCGCTTCATTATCTATAGTAGGAGTATGATGTCGGTGTGGGTGGTCAGAGTTTTGTTTTAGTCGCTTGGGCATGGCGGTAAACCAAATTTTTCATTGTATCTAAATTAGCTCTCTCCTCCCCTTTGCCAAAACTGCCGTAAAATCTCCCCAGGTTTACGATCCCAAGTGTCGATATGCTCGTATATCAAATTATCTTGGTTGAGTTTATATGTTGAATAGCCATTAAAAAGCAAACCAGCTTTCCAGGGAACGCGCAACACTCCTCGCACTGTCCATTTGGCTAAAATCGTATCTTCGGCTGACTGATAGACCTCATGTACATCAAAGTAAATTTGGGTAAAAAATAGCCGAGCGTGAAATCGCAAAGTCCAAAATATAATCCGATAGTTAAATTTGTATTTGAATGTATTTACTGGGTCTTTAAAATAGATATCGTCTGTATAAATGTCATAGGAAATATCTTTTTCAAAAAGTGTCGGTAAATCTTGTTTGAGAGTTTCAATTACCTGTTGCATCTGTAAGTTACTTTATAGGTTCAATTTTTCCATAGCCCCCAAATATTATGGTAGTACTAGCATAAGCGTTACAGTAATATCCAAATTAACGAGATGTGCTTGCAGGTATACGGGTAAATAAAATCTCTTTAGCAGTTGGTTCTAGAGGAAAGGTAAGACTAATAATATTACCTTGAGTATCAGTTAAGAAAGATATAAATTCTGGTTTGTTGCTTAACTCAGATTCAACAAAAATATCATAGTGGGAGTGTTCTAATTTATAAATAATTGAATTATTAAGTTAGTGTTAAAAGATTATCATTAATTGTTTCCAATCTAATAAAAAATATTTTCAATTACCTCTCGAAAACCCAGATTCAATCTGACTTTGTTAATTTGAAATTAGTATTAGTTTTATACAGCAAAAATTATCACGAATCATGTTATTGGGTAGAGTATAAAGCTTATTGCATTTATAGCTAAAGATTTCTCAAAAACCTTGCTACTCCTTGCCAAATTGAAGATGTCTTGCTGTTACTTACACCACCCGCACTCAAATCTGACAAAGTGGGAAATGATGCAGACTTAGCATAAGGGCCATCTCGCAAAACTTTAGCTAGGGTATTGTTATTTTCGCGCAAACCTTCGTAAAAAAAGAATACCTCTCCTTGAATTCCAAGTTGACGATTGTATTCAATTGCCTGCACCAGATATTCTGGACTAATGCAGTAAGAGCCAAGTTTCATCAGTATTCCTGGCGCTAACTTAGGCAGTGTCGCATCTGTGAACTGCTGGTTTACTAGTTTATCAGCGATCGCCTGATAACTCCTAAAGTCACGGCGATAAATCTGCGGCTGAATCATATCAACTATTTCCCGCTTCAGCCATGCGGGTGAGTCTTGCAGATATTCCTGGAATGCCCAATCATGAATATTAGGTGCGATCGCTACTAATAAATTAGGATTAACTGCTTTCACTTCCCGGTAGAGACGCGCCAAGAAATCAGTGAGAATATCTGCACGCCACTGTAACCATTGTCTATCCTTGGGGTTCTGTGGCGGATTGCGATCGAATTGCTGGCGATAACGGTTGACAGTTCCCTCATCATAGCCTCCTTCACAGGGGAATGCAGGGAAGCGATCGTCTCCTTGAACACCATCCACATCATAATTCTTTACAACTTCCAGCACCAAGTTCAAAAAGAATTCCTGCACCTGTGAGTCGAGTGCATTCAACCACTCAAAGCCGTTTTTCTTTAGTAAGTTGCCGTTACAATCGCGCGCAGTCCATTCCGGTTTTTTTTGTAAGAGTACACCACCATTCAAATTGTAGGAACTTGCAAAGCCATATTCAAACCAAGGAATAACTTTTAACCCAACTCGCCGCGCCTCAATTATCACCTCTTCTAAAGGGTCACGACCTACAGACAGATGGTCAATTTCGACTCCAAATGTCTGCTGCATTGTTTGACTAGGATATAAAGTTACTGCCTTATTCCAAACAACGGGAAACACCACATTAAATCCAGTTTCAGCAAGGAAATCCATCGCCTCGGCAATGCGTTCCTTTGACCTGAGAACCTTACTATCAGTAGTCGTCAGCCAAATACCACGGGTTTCTATTATTGCCATTTATTTGAAGAAGAATTCAGGAGTCACAATTCAGTAGTCAGAATCAATTAGTGGGCCAAATTTTCTTATTTTGTAGGGGTTTTAAACCCGATTATTCGTCCACCAATCGTAAAGAATTCATTCTGAATTCTGACTCCTGACTCCTGAATTCTATTTGATAAATTGAAATTCTCGGCACTGCACTATCTAAACATTGACTAACCGACGATACCGCGCCTGTATTATTGTGTAAATTCCATAGGCAACTAAACCTAGTGCCACAATACCCAAAAGCCATGCTCCGTTAGGCTGTTGCGCTAGTGTCTGTAATACTTCATCTAAACCTTCGGCGGTAGCGGCGTTCGATTGCCTTGCGGCTTCAATTAAAAACCAACCGATAATACAAAATACTATACCCCGTGCCGCTAAACCAAATCCGGAAATCCTCATTACCCATTGGGCTTGTGTGTTGCTTAACTCAGTTAAATTGAGTTCTTTACGAAATTTGCCACTAAAAGCTTGATAAAACTGATAGAAACCTAGAGCAATTACAAACACCCCCACAGTTCCAACTAACCATTCACCAAAGGGTTGAGAAAGCAAACGTGCTGTCGAATCTTCAGTAGAATCACTACTATTTTTACCGCTACCTGTACCCATAACGATTTTCACAGCACTTAAGGCTAAACTTCCATAAATCAAGCCATTAACTGCGTAACCAATTCGCGCTGCCAAACCTTTGGCATCATTCCCTTTATTTTCTGGGTCTTTAATTGCCTGTACAAAACGCCAGATTACGTATCCAATCAAGCCAATTGCAACTAAAGCTAGCAAAAATTTACCAAATGGCTGGTTGACAATTGTTTGGAGAGCGCCTTGGGTATCAGTTGTTTTACCACCCCTGCCAGAAGCTGCCTGTGCTGCCAGTAGTCCAACTATACCGTAAACTACTCCCTTAGAAACATAGCCAAATCGTCCCAGTCGCTCAACCCACAATGAAGCATGGTTTGTCAACTGTTGTGTCATGGTAATTAGGGAGAAATATTATATCTATCTTTTACCAAAAATTACCCATGATTTACATCTACCGCAGGGCAAATTGTCTAATGTTTTTGCAAAAAATCACTATCATAATACTGTCTTTTAATAGATGTGAGGTTACTCCAAATAATATTACAGTTGCTAAGTACAGTATTACTATTTAGTATTTTTTAATGCTGAATTTGAATTAATTATGTCTTTAATAGAAAGTTCTTGGAAACACGAATATATAACTACTAATGGGGTAAAACTACACTACGTTACCCAAGGGGAAGGCCCCTTAATGTTGATGTTGCATGGATTTCCGGAGTTTTGGTACTCTTGGCGGCATCAAATACCAGAATTTGCCCAAGATTTTAAAGTGGTCGCCCTTGATTTGCGTGGCTACAACGATAGTGATAAACCAAATGAGCAATCAGCTTATGTAATGGATGAGTTTATCAAAGATGTTGAGGGACTAATTAAAGGATTAGGATACCAAAAATGTGTATTAGTTGGTCATGATTGGGGAGGTGCGATCGCTTGGAATTTTGCATACACTTACCCCGAAATGTTAGAACAATTAATTATTCTTAACCTACCTCATCCTGCCAAATTTGCTCAAGGATTACGTACTCCTCAACAGTTGCTACGTAGCAACTACATATTTCTCTTTCAACTACCGTGGATACCAGAATTACTTTTACAATCTTCAGACTACCAAGTAATTGAAACAACTTTTAAAAATACAGCAGTTAATAAGAATGCTTTCACCCAAGCGGATATTGACGCTTATAAAAATGCTGCTGCAAAACGCGGCGCCCTCACAGCAATGTTGAACTACTACCGCAATATTTTTCAACAGAGAATGCTAAATCCAAGTTGGGGTGTTCTGGAAGTGCCAACACTGATGATTTGGGGAGAAAATGACACTGCACTTGGCAAGGAACTAAGCTACGATACCGCAGCCTATGTCAGGGATTTTCAAATTAAGTACATACCCAATTGTGGTCATTGGGTGCAGCAAGAACAGCCTGAATTGGTTAATCAGTATATCCGAGAATTTCTGAGGACTAAAACTAACAGTATTTACTAAAAAGTATAAATACTTATCAAACTAGCCAAATTATGATGAGTAGTGCAAGCTCTTGAAAAGATTTAACAGTGATTTAACATTGGTAGTTTTTTAGGGATTATTAAGTAAAAATCGCCAAAAATCAGAATTAACGGCATTTTTTAGATTATCGTTATCTCTGTTTCATATCACAACTAAGTTGTCAAGAGATAGATTGACCTTAAGAAGTTTAATGAGATAATAGAGTTGTGAGGGACAGAACGGACGCAACTTGATTATTTAAGGGGGAAAATTATGAAACTCCAGCTATTAGCGGCCATGGCCTTAGCAACTCCCCTATTTTTTGCTAGCTTGGTTAGAGCCGAGAACCCGCAGGACTTACAAAAGCTGCTTTCAACTGGGGAATGCATTAACTGTAATCTCTCGGGAGCTAACCTCAGTGGCGCTCATTTAATTGGTGCTGACTTGAGAGGCTCAAAGCTTCAAGGAGCCAACCTTGTAGGCGCTAACCTCGAAGGTGCTGACTTAACTGGTGCAAACTTGGCAGGTGCTAATCTAACATCTGCTTATGTAAGCAATGTGAATTTAAAGCAAACCAATCTTAACGGAGTAAATTTTACACGCGCTACGATTCACGATTCTAATGTGTATAAAGCATCAATGAATGATCTCAACCTTACTGATGCCGAAATATTTAACACTGGAATCGGGATTGGTGGAGAAGATGCCGAGATTCCTGATTGGAAATAGGCTGAACTGGGTAGGCAGGTTAAAAAAAGACAACATCAGAGAAACTGGTTTTTGCCAGCATTATCTTTAAAATCTGCCTATACACTATATAAAAATAAAAAATGAAACCCCTCTGCCTTGTAATGACTTTACTACAACGAAAGCAGAGGGGGTTTCTTTTTGGGGCTGAACCAAAAATTTATGTAAAAAAGTGTATTTAGGCTGAATAGGTATGCTATGTCTAGCTTTCAGGCTTTTGATTAGTTTTGATGAAATTTTCAATAAGTTGTACGGATCTCTACACACAAATCGAGGATGTTTCGTTAAGCTGTTATCGCTATGATTGAGCTTTAGTGAACGTCTTATGCATTGGTTGTTATCTGGGCCGTTGAGTATAGAGAAATTGACGGTTAACATTACAGGGTTGCCTGCATCATTACAAGGTAAGAGGCTGGTGCAGTTGTCAGATTTTCACTACGATGGTTTGCGGCTGTCAGAAGAGATGCTAGAAAAAGCGATCGCATTTACTAACGAAGCTAAACCAGATTTAATTTTATTAACTGGTGACTACGTAACTGACGATCCCGCGCCGATTCACCAACTGATACTTCGACTCAAACATCTGCAAAGTCGCAGTGGTATTTGTGCTATTCTTGGCAATCACGATATACATTACCAAAACGCCAAAACAGAAGTTACCGATGCCCTTACTAGCATCGGAATCCACGTTCTTTGGAACGAAATTGCCTATCCACTAGGAAAAGAATTACCTCTTGTTGGACTAGCTGATTATTGGTCACAGGAATTTAATCCTGTACCAGTCATGAATCAACTAAACCCCGACACACCCCGCATCGTTTTATCCCACAACCCAGATACTGCCGAGATACTGCAAGAATGGCGAGTTGACTTACAATTATCTGGTCATACTCACGGTGGTCAAATCGTGATTCCCGGAATTGGCCCTGCGATGTTTTTTTACGACAAGCTTGCAGAAAAAATACCCAAAAAAGTGCAGCGTCGATTTCCATTTTTGTCAGAAAATATTTCTGTAGTCAGCCATTGGGAATGGGCACAGGGTTTGCACCGTCTGGGAAAAAATCAGCTATATGTCAATCGTGGTTTGGGGACTTACCTCCCAGGACGCTTATTTTGCCGCCCAGAAGTTACTATAATCACCCTACAGGGTGAATAAGTAATCCAAATTTAAAAATTCAAGAATAGAATCACGGCAGGTATTCTGGCTAATGAGTACCTGTAGTTTAGTTTCAGAATTTCAATCAATTAGTTAATTGTATCTGGAATAGATGACATAAATTATTGCAGTTTATCAAGTTACATTTTTATTTTGGTAAGCTGTAAGCGCTGGTATGAGGAGTATCGGTTGCCTTATGCATTGGTTGTTTACGGGACATTTAAGAGTAGATAAAATCACGGTTAAGATTGCGAAACTTCCAGCATCTTTACAAGGTACAACGCTAGTGCAGTTGTCAGATTTTCACTACGATGGTTTGCGCCTGTCGGAAGACATGTTAGAAAAAGCGATCGCACTTACTAATGAAGCTGAACCAGATTTAATTCTATTAACTGGTGATTACGTAACTGATGATCCGACGCCGATTCACCAATTGGTGCATCGACTCAAACATTTGCAAAGTCGTTGTGGTATTTACGCCGTACTTGGTAATCACGATATCTATTACAGCCACTCAAAAGCAGAAGTTACACAGGCGTTAACTAGCATTGGGGTGCATGTGCTTTGGAATGAAATCGCCTATCCACTAGGAAAAGAATTACCCCTTGTTGGACTAGCTGATTATTGGTCACAGGAATTTTACCCTGCACCAGTCATGAATCAATTAGACTCGGTTACACCGCGCATTGTTTTATCTCATAACCCAGATACAGCAAAGATATTGCAACAATGGCGGGTAGATTTGCAACTATCTGGTCATACCCACGGTGGTCATATCGTAATTCCGGGCATTGGCCCTGTAGTATTTTATTATAAAAAACTACTCAAAAAAATTCCCAAAAAATTACGGCGTTGGGTAACATTTTTCTTGGGAGACTGTTCTAAAGTCGTGCGATATTGGGAGTGGGCGCAAGGGTTTCACAAGGTCGAAGAAAATCAACTATATGTCAATCGTGGTTTAGGAACTTATAAACCAGGACGTTTATTTTGTCCTCCAGAAGTGACTGTAATTACGTTAGTTAGTCACTAGTCATTAGTCATTAGTCATTGGTCATTAGTTTAAATAACAAAGGACAAATGACAAAGGACAAAAATGCATAACACTCAAAGCAGAAACCGCCTGAAGCTACGGTGGATAAGTCTCAGCAGCTTGGGGCGGTTTCTTGAAGATTGGAGAATTCAGAAATAACTAACTCAAACTAAGGTGGACAACATTCGCGATCGCTCTACTCAGAATTGCACATCCTTACATTCCAACTAGGCAGGCATTTTCTGGCTGTGCGTTTTAATACCTCCAAAACAACTCATTGAACTTAAGGCGAAAACACATTCAATGGATGCCACAACTAAAAGAGCGATGTCTACGACGGGCTATGCCTACGCAAGAACATTAGAGCAGGAGGTACAGGCTCTAAGTGGAAAGTTTTTGTTTAACTCTTAACCTTTTTGTACCTTGCTCTTAATCTAACATCGTGTTTGTTTAGCTACAAGACACCTTTACTAAACTTGAGTACCATTTACTTTTCGCAACAATTCAGAAATCTTTCTTAAAAATATTCCCACTTGTTAGATGTTGGTGTTAATGCCAGCATTATCAAGTGGGCTGAAAGTTTAGAAGTTGTTATTGAGCAGAACCGCCTGTAGTAGTATCATCTGCGGTAGAAGAACCGCTATTAGATGTACTGTTTGACTGGTCTACTCCTTGAGGTGGAGTGGTTTTAGAGGCATCACTTTTCGTACCTGGCGCAACAGTATTAGTAGTTGAACTTTGTGTAGCTTTAGGCGTTGGCTGGACTACAGAAGGCGCTTTTTCTGCCGCAGGCTGCTGGGGTGGAATAGTAATGTTAATATCCGGTTGGCGAGGTGCAGAGGGAGGTGTAACCTGCTGTTGTGGAACAGGAATAGTAACAGGAACAGGTACTTCCTTGGTTCTTTCAATTATCGTTGTTTTTGTTTGTGGAGAAGCACTAGGAGTTGGACTACTACTTGGTACAGGAACCGCGACCGGCACAATATTGTCAACGGCTGCGTTATTCTGCTGGTTGAAGTACCAAACTCCACCTACAATCAAACCAAGTACGGAAGTAACGATAATACCCAACAGCAAACCACCACTAGCATTGTTTTCATCACGCTGGGCTAAATCTGCTTGCTGGTAGCTACGCTCAACATTTCGACCATGTACGTAACCGTTAGTGTAAGAGCTAGGATTAGCTGCGCTGTTCTTGACTGTTTCAGTGGTTCGTGTCAAGTCAGTGTGAGTATTACCATTAATATCTGTGTAAGATTCTTGCTTGATTTCACTGTTTTTGCTTTCGCGTTCAATAGACATAGCTGTTGATTTCACTCCTCAATATGATTTTGACAAACTAAAGTTTTGTAAGAACAAGAGGTTTTAATGAGCTTAAAAATTTATGTTGCTGATTAAATATTGAGTTTTATTTGTTACTCAACTGTTGGTACTTATCAGAATAACCCCTGAGATTAGACAAGTGGCTCTATCTCCAGAGAGTTAATATTTAATCGAAAGAAAGATTCTCCTAAAGATAGATGTTATTAAACAGTTAGGTGATGCATTGATAAAAAATCTAGTAATTTGCTTCAGTTTTCTCAATTTTTAATCAACTTGAATAGATTATGCTTATAGGTGATTTATAAAAAACTGACAGCCTTACCGATGGGGAACAGGGTAATAGTTTTATCCCCACTGCCACTAGCCAGCGTCTTACCGTCGGGGCTAAAGGCAACGGAATAAACCGCATCTTCAGCTCCTGAAAAAGTACAGAGTTCATTGCCTGTATCTACTTGCCATAGCTTGAGCGTTTTGTCTTTACTGCTACTAGCTATAATTTTGCCATTGGGGCTAGAAGCGACAGAACAAACACGATCAGAATGCCCAGTTAGTATGCATACTTCTTCACCACTTTCGACGCTAGTACAAGATTCTCTAACTCTAGGTCAGTAGATCGAAAAGTTTTCCAAAAGCCTTACCAGTCCTTCATTTCCACTTAGGAATACAAAGAGTCGAAATCAGCTTCTAAGGAGCGTTTCAAGAACTTTTGTTCTGGGTGGACTTTAGAGTGATCGCAACTGGCCATGATTGCCAGTCCCAAAACCGACGGCTGAAACCCTTATTTTTTCCTTAACTTCCAAAAGTTTTCGATCTACTGTAGGTATGTATCGCTGTCTGAAACGTCGTTCGGTTTGTCGTTAGACATCGCATCGCCAAAGCTTGATTGTCATGTCTCGACTACCACTAACTAAAGTTTTACCATCGGGACTGAAAGCGACGGAATTAACCCAATCTGAATGGTTATCCAAAGTGTAAAGTTCTTGTCCCGTGTTAACATTCCATACCTTTACAGTACGATCTGCACTACCACTAACAAGATGCTGACGATTGGGACTAAAAGCGATCGCACTAACATAGCTGCGATGTCCAGCAAGTGTGTTAATTAGCTTACCTGTATTGATATTCCATAACTTGATAGTCTGGTCATAACTGCTACTAGCTAAAATTTGTCCATCAGGGCTAATGGCGACACAAGTCACCCAGCCTGAATGCTCGTTGAGAGTTTGCAGCAGTTTGTTACTTTTCAAATTCCATAGCTTAATGGTATTATCCGCACTGCCACTGATAAAAATCTGCTGCTTTGGGCAAATAGCAAGGGAGTAAACCAAGCCAGAATGACCTTTGAGGACTTGCAGTAATTGTCCCATCTCTATATGAGAAACCTTGATAGTAGTGTCTGTACCGCCACTCAGGATAGTTTGACCATCTGGACTAATGATTACAGAAAAAACTGGGGTTGAATGTACTTTGAGTGTCTTGAGTAATTTACCTGTAGACACTTGCCAAATCATTATGCTGCTGTCATCACTGCCACTAACCAAAGTTTGGCTATCTGGGCTAAACGTTAGGCATCTTACCCATTTTGTATGACTAGTGAGAGTATGTAGTAGTTTCCCTGTATCGAGATGCCAAATCTTGATAGTATTATCACTACTTCCACTAGCTAAAGTTTGCCCATCTGGACTGATTGCAGTTGTAAAAACCCAGTTCAGATGAGTCAGGGTGTGTACACATTTCCAGGGTGAAGGTTGAGACTGGGATTTGGGTGGTGGCGGCGTTGATGGCGTTGGCGGCGGCGATGTTGGTTTGGGTGCTGCTTTTTTCTGTTTCAGTTCCAGTTCTCTGGCATTTTTGAAATCTGACTTGGCTCTATTTTCGTATCCTAGTTTCGAGCAAGCAAGCCCTCGGTATTTGTAGGCTTCAAAGTAGTTGGGGTTGAGACGAATTGCTTGACTAAAGTCTTCAATTGCTTCACTATATTTTCCCTTTTGAGCGTTCTCCATGCCCAGTTTATAGAAACTTTCAGCATTAGATGGAGTAAAATCAATTTTGATAGATGTGGAAGCAGATTGATTTATCTGATCTGGCTGATAAGACTTTAACCTTGCATAAGCTTGATTGATTTCTTTGATTTTTTCTTCTGCTTCTTGCTTTTGCTGCGGTTCAAGAAAAGAATCTGGATGCCAAGTCTTAGCCATCTGGCGGTAAGCTTGCTTGACCTCATCAACAGATGCACCTGGTTTTAACCCCAAGATATTGTAAACATGATTTATATCGATGCGATCGCTCATACTAGAAAATCAGCAGCAAATCCAACTCTACTTAGTATTCCCTAATATAAGTATTATCTAACTCAAGATATGGTGTCGCCGTCTGAAACGTCTTAAACTATATTCGCTTCTTATCTCCAACGCCGATTTAGCCGCAATATGTTTTTAATCCTCTGACAAAATCTTTCTAGCAGAGGTCTAGGTTTGGATACATATCTAGGCGATCGCACTCTCCGTGCAGCACCCGGATTTGTTAACTCTTCTTCTATTTGTGCAGCTTTATTTAAATCGGAAGCGGCTCTATATTCGTATCCCAGTTGTGAGCAAACTAGCCCACGATATTTATACGCCTCAACATATTGAGGATTGAGACGAATTGCATGGGTAAAATCTGCGATCGCATCCTCATACCTTCCTTGTGTAGCATTCTCTACTCCTAAACTATAAAAAGTTTCAGCATCCCAACGATTCACAGATATTTTGGTGGGATTTTTAGGCGAAGATGAAGATGGATTTTCAGGAATAGGAGGCTCAGATGGACTTTCTGATTTGAGCTTGTTGTAAGCTGAGTTGATTGATTTGATTTTTTCCTCAGCTTCCTGTTTTTGCTTTTGCTCAAGAAAGCGATCAGGATGCCAAATTTTCACCAGTTGACGGTAAGCTCGCTTTAGTTGTGCTTGTGATGCACCCGGTTCCAACCCAAGAATTTCATAAGCATGATTGAGATCGAGGTCATCGCGCATACTGAAAAAATCGGCAACTATAACTATATAGATATATGTTAACTATTCCCCTAAATCTTCTCCAATCAACTCAAACGCCCCATTCTGGTTATCACTGGGATGGTAGTAGTCGCCGCTTTTTTGAAGGCTGGTATTATCGCATCACTTTACCGGAAATTGGGCAAACATTCGCCTTTATGTACTCCATCGAAGATCCCATTGGCGGTAAACCCCACAGTGGCGGTGCAGCCCAAATCCTCGGCCCGGATGACGAGTATTTATGGCGTACTTTTCCTGATGTGAATAAATTTTGGGGTAGTCGAGATGTCCTGGGTTTAGGTCATTGGGGTAAAACAGACTTGCAAATTTCTCCTTTATATTTGCTCCCAGCAGAGTTTGAGCATCATGTTCAAGAGGGTTATCAAGCTACAGCTACCTTGAATCAGGGGATTATCTGCGATCGTGCAACCAATAATTATTGCCGTTGGCAGTATGAAATTCAACCTGTGTACGGTTGGGGTAATCGAAATAGCATTCAGCAATCAACCGCAGGCTGGGTGTCATTTTTGCAGATTTTTGAACCTGGATGGCAAATTTTGATGGCTCACGGTTTAGCCACTGGGAAGATTGACTGGAATGGTAAAATCTACGAATTCACCAACGCCCCAGCCTACGGCGAGAAAAATTGGGGTGGTGCTTTCCCGCAAAAATGGTTTTGGCTAAATTGTAACTGCTTTGAAGGCGAACCCGATTTAGCATTAACTGCTGGCGGTGGAAGGCGGGGTGTGCTGTGGTGGATGGAATCTGTAGCGATGATTGGGTTGCACTATCAAGGCAAGTTTTATGAATTTGTTCCCTGGAATTCTCAAGTAGATTGGGAAATTCAGCCTTGGGGTAGATGGCAAATGAAAGCTACCAACTCTAATTATGAAATTGAATTGACAGGAACCACAGATTTTCCTGGTACACCTCTGCGTGCGCCTACAGAGGATGGTTTAAGATACTGTTGCAAAGACACCATGCAAGGAAAGTTAAATTTAGAGTTACGAGAAGTAAGTGGGAGAAAATCTAAAATAATCTTGAAAGCAGAAAGTTTTCTTTGTGGTTTAGAAGTAGGCGGCGGTCCTTGGGATGATTGTTGGCAGTCTCGGTAAAAGTACTGCTATAATTATATATGCTTCATATTTGGGGTTGTAGCTCAGTTGGATAGAGCGGACGCCTCCTAAGCGTCAGGTCGTGCGTTCGAATCGCACCAGTCCCGTAAGCAAAGAAATCCCTATGACCTTGACTAATAGGGGGTAAACTGCATTAAAAAATACTCAGATGTAATAAGTGCGTAGGCGTAGCCCGTCCAGACATCGCATTCTGTGATTGTTGAATCCATCTTTAATCACTACAGCAGCTTTCAAAGAAAGTCAAGTACACAACGATTCGTCTCAAAGCCATTAACGGAACTTAAACATTTTTGAGACAGAAACAAGGCTCAAACCTATACAGGGCAAGGAAAATACACCAAAGGCTCAAAAATGCTTGAAACCCAGATATATCAGGAAACTAGGTAAAACGATGTCAAAGTCTTTTTGTATATACGTTTGAGAGTTTTTTCAGGCTACTTTTTGTCTAAGTCCCATTAATAAAGCGTGTTTGACTTCAAAATTACTAACTTCTAAATTCTGAATTCTCCTGTATTAAACTTCATCAGGGTTTATTCCAAGCTGTCTCAAGCGTTCTGCTAAACGCTGGGCTTTTTGCTGTTCTTGTTCTAATTGAGATGTTAATAACTGCGATTTTTCCTCACCAGTTAGTAATAAATTTCCTTGTGTATCCCACCAACGCAACCAAGGCGCTGTAGTATTTCCATACTGTCCTTGCCAAATACCCAATTCGACACCCATCAAGGAAATCTCATAGTGTCCACGTTCGTTAGCTGTGAGTTGCTGATACCTACCATCAACTAAGTGATAAACCTCAATCGCAGCTTTGCTAAATTCGTAAATGCCATAAAAAGGTACGCGGATTGCTTGCTCGTATACCCAGAATTTACCAGTCATTGGAGTATTATCTCTTTCTTCTGAACTATTCCCAGAAGCGAATTCCAGTACAATTAAGGGAGCGACATATTCTTGCCACAACACATACGAACGTCGAAACTGACCATTTAACATAGGTGCAACATTCGGGACGTAAAACCAATCGGGTGCTTCAGCACCGCGTTCAGGTGGTTCGGTTAAACGCCAGTAAATACCACAATCTTGACCAATACAATACTGATTATCTGAGTGAATTTGCTGTAATGTACCTTGAACTGAGTCAGTTAGAAGTATACTTTGCGGATGTTCTTGAAAATTTTTCACAAAAGTTCCATCCGACTCAGGTAACTCAGTATGGTCGGGAAGGTGAGTAATGCCTAGTTCGGACAAGTTGGCAATAGTCATTGAACTTTGGCGCGAGTGAATCGGTTTATTGATCTTAGCACCGCTCCGACCAAATGCTTGGCGGTAGGTAGTTTAGCGATGCTAATCACCGACTCATTGCAAAAATCTGTTCAGCCGTTAAGAGAATGTTCGGAAATAATCTAGAATCAATTCGATCCTGCCCTCGAAAAACCTTTGGGGGTAAATACTCTCCATCTTCAAGTTGGTAGATTGTAATGGTTGGCTGCTTGGGAGAGCCAATAAACCGAATGCCACCAAAAGCAGCATAGTCCACGATGATGTACTCGAAAACGCCTAAATCCTCTCTTCGAGACGCTACGCGAACATATTCAGCAAGTTTTGTCAGATAGTCGTCCTTCCAGTTATTGCTAACGACTTCAATGATTCCGGGTGGTGGAATATATGCAGCAGCAGAACTAGAGCTAGTTTTCATCCTCTGCCATTCAACTCTTGCAAATATGACAATATCTGCTTTCCGGCTTTTTTCCTTTTCTGGTGGTGCTGTTTTGAGCCGAACCTGCTTGGACTGGCGTGACACGTAAGGCAGGTCATTTTCTTGGCAGTGATTTTCTAAGTAGGCACACAGTCGCTCGATCAAATCCTCATGATTTGCATTTGGTTCTGATAATGGCACGGGAATCCCATCCAATAGCTCAAACTCTCTGCCTGAACCATCGTCCCAGGCAAGAAACTCTTCAAAAGTCAGTGGTTGTGTGACGCTTGCGTACATCGCCCTCGCTCCCTTGCTGACGGGTACTTTACTCAATGCTACCAAGATGTACAGATTTGGCTATGAGTCCTGGCTGTAGATAAGTTAATACTTTTTACTTGCCTTTTTTCTCAACCTCTAATGCTGATACTCTCTCTTTTAATTCAGTATAATTTTAGTGTGATAGCGTATTTTTTATACGACAGTAAAAAATATGTTTCTTCCCTCTGTGGTATTGTGAATCACTAATATGGCTAAAAAATACGATATTGTATTATCTTTTGCAAGTGAAAATCGAGAATATGTTCGAGCAGTTGCAGTTACTCTCCAAGCTGCTGGTATCAAAGTTTTTTATGACGAATTTGAACAGGCTAATCTTTGGGGCAAGAACTTGTATGTTCATTTAGATGAAATTTATCGCAATGAAGCACACTTTTGTGTAATGTTTATTTCTAAACATTATTTAAAAAAGACTTGGACTAATCATGAAAGAGAAAGTGTTCAGGCTCGTGCATTCCAAAAAAAAGAAGAGTATATTCTTCCTGCGCGTTTTGATAATACAGAAATTCCAGGTCTTATTCCAACAATTAGTTATATTGATTTACGAAATATTTTGCCTGAAGACTTTGCGAAGATTGTTATTCAAAAGCTTAATAATACAAATATAAATACCTCAATTATTACTAAGGAGAATCAAAAGCCTATTATAAAATTAAAAAATATTAATCAACAGAAATATGGCAAAAAGATTATTATTCGACGTAATCAATCATTGAATAATGCTAAAAAATCAAAACAAATAACTCAAACCGTAAATTTTACTTTTGAGGGAATTAGTCAATTATCTAATGATAAACCGATAGTTTATAAAGTTTTAACTCAAGGAGGAAAGAATAATTATACAGGAGTGGCAAAAAAAGGAGAAGTTTATATAACTCTTCAAAAACATTTACAACTTGGTAAAAATTATGTTCCAGGATCAAAGGTCAAAATTGAGCGAATGAGTACTATTCAAGAAGCACAGGAGAAGGCAAATAGAATTATAAATAGAAGTAAGCCAAAGTATAATAAGTAATAAATAATTAATTAAGAAGTATTTTTTATAACTGATAGCTAATAAGGACATTAATTTTAAACAGGATAGATTACAATTTGATACTTATGCTTTGCTCCTGCTATTCCTTGAATACTACTCTGATACATATCCCAATATTCAGCCTCAAGCATTTCTGCTAATAATAGTTAGCTCGAATTGTTACTTTTAAATATTTCGGCTATGCTGGTATGTTTTTACAATGTCCAAAGTTGTGTTCTAAGTGATAACCTTTAGTCTTAAGTGTATTGTTATTTTGGTTTTCCCTGTGATTATTGCTCGACATTGCCTTTCATAATTATTCTGCGTCACCTACTAGGACATAAGTCGCGATCGCTCTTCATTACCTTCTGATTAGTCTGCAAATAATCATGTAGCAAATTGCAACCCCGTGCCAGCAATTTTTCTAGTTCGATATCTGCCAAATTCTGGAAAATTACTGTACCATTGCCACTACCCGCAGCCAGAGTCTTGCCGTCATTACTGAAACTGACGCTGGTTAACTCTTGCTTATCACCCTTTAAAGCAATCAGCAACGTCCCTTCTCGGCTCCAAATTCTCACTTTGTCATCACTGCTAGCGGCTAAAGTTTTACTATCGGGGCTAAAACTCACACTGATGAAACTATCGCCATCGCCTGTAAGATTATTTAGCAGATGACCGTCGCGGCTCCAAATCTTCACCGTGTTATCAATACTAGCCGAAGCGATCGCTTTTCCATCTGGCGACCAAGCAACCCCATTTACCCGGCGACTATGACCAGTTAAGCTGTATAGCAATTTACCATCTAAATTCCAGATTTTCACGGTTTTGTCATCGCTGGCTGAGGCTAGCAACTTGCCATCAGGGCTAAAGCTTACCCAATTCACTGCATCTTGATGTCCCTGCAAGGTGTTAAGCAGTTTACCGTCACGATTCCAAAGCTTTACTGTTTTATCTTTACTAGCTGAAGCAATTACTTGACTATTAGGCGACCAAGCAACACTCAAGACGGTATCATCATGACCATGTAAAGTGTTAAGCAGTTTACCGTCACGATTCCAAAGCTTTACTGTTTTATCTTTACTAGCTGAAGCAATTACTTGACCATCGTGGCTGAAACTAACGCCCCAAACTTGACCTTCATGCCCAGTTAATGTATGTAGTAGTTTACCGTCTCGACTGAAAAGTTTAATAGTTTTGTCTCGACTTGCTGCTGCTAAGGTGCGATCGTCTGGGCTAAAACTGATGCTAGTTACCCAGTCATTGTTATCGGCTTTGGGCTTTCGCTGTAACACATCGTCCAAATGCCAGAGTTTAATAGTTTTGTCACGACTTGCAGAAGCCAAGGTGCGACCGTCTGGGCTGAAACTGACGCTATTTACCCAATTATTATGTCCTTTCAGGGTTCCCAGCAACATACCTTCAGAACTCCAGAGTTTAATTGTCTCATCGGTACTTGCAGAAGCGATAAGCCCGTAGGGCATGGCTTCTCTACGAGATGCTTTGCGAATGCTTACCGCTTTCCCATCACGGCTAAAACTGACGCTGGTAACTCCAGCACTATGCCCTGATAAGGTTCGCAGTAACTTACCGTCTAAATTCCACAGTTTGATTGTCTGGTCTAAACTAGCAGAAGCAATAGTTTGGGCATCGGGCGACCAAGCTACACTCAAGACTGCATCATCATGTCCCTGAAAGGTTTTTAGCAGCTTACCATCCCGATTCCACAATTTCACCGTCTTGTCAGCACTCCCGGAAGCAATGGTTTGTCCATCGGTTGACCAAGCGACGCTTAAAACTGCACCATTATGTCCCTGCAAAGTTTTGAGCAATTTACCATCCCGACTCCACAGTTTCACTGTCTTGTCGCTACTCGCTGAAGCAATAATCTGACCATCTGGGCTAAAACTGGCACTATTTACCACACCTTGATGCCCTACTAAAGTAGCAAGCAGTTCACCCTCTCGACTCCAAAGTTTCACCGTCTTATCTTGACTGGCGGAAGCAACGATTTGGCTATCTGGGCTGAAACTGACGCTATTGACTACATCTTCATGTCCCGATAACGTTTTGACCAAGCTACCATCGGGATGCCAAAGTTTGATTGTAGTATCCGCACTGGCTGAGGCAATTAAGGTGCGATCAAGGCTAAATGTAACACTATTTATCCCAGATAGATGCCCGTCGAAACGGTTATATTCTCTTAACCCAGAAACTGCTTGATATAGTGCCGTCTGTACTTGTTCTCTAGTATTGGAATCTACCCAAACTGTCTGTTGTAATTTTCTCCCTGCTTTTAAGCTTTCTTTTAAAGCATCAATACCTTTTTGGGATGCAAATAAGGCTTCACTAGATGCACTGAGGGTTTTAATTTCGCTATCTACTGCTGTGACGATGGAAACACTTAATCCCAATATGGCGAGAACAGAAGCAGTCAGCGCAATTTTTAATGAACGATTTAATTGAGCTTCACTTAACCTTTGTTTCTTTTGACTTTCTGCGAGTTTAGCTGTTAATTCTTTTTCTTTTAGTTCAGCTCGTAATTGCTCAATTTCTAACTGACTCAATTCTTCGCGCTTGTGTAACTCCCGCAATTCTGTTAATAAATCCAAACCCTGTTGAGGATAAGGATCTACTAATTGCGATCGCTGCTCATTTTGGCTAAGTTCACTCTTAAGTCGCTCAATCTCAGCTTGACTCTGTTCTACTTTGTAGCGCAGCTGGTTAAGTTGTACCTGTAAGCTCGATTCTTGTTGTTGCAGGTAGCGAATCAAGTCTACTAAATAATCGTGAATCAGTTGATAGCGTTCTGGTACATCAGGGAATAGTACCACTAAACCGGAGCTAACTAAAATCTCTAATACTAACTCTAATTTACTAGCATCTTCTAATTCTGCTAGCTGCGTGGCTAACTCAGCACGAGTTTTAAAAGGTCGGTTGTTACTTTCATCTGTTAATAAGTATAAGACGAGTAACGCGGCTCGTTCATTTTCTGGCCCGCAGTCTTTAATCAGTTCCTTAAGATATCGCTCGATGAGTTTGTTCGGTCTATATGGCTGATATTCTTCTAGTGTAGTAATTCGCTCATCTTGAATTTGCGCTCCTACAACTTGCAATTCAATGGGGCGGACTTCTCCAAATCCTGTTGATAAATCTTCGATTAAGGCATCAATTAAAGCAGGCTCTAAATTCAACTGCGATCGCTCTGTTAATTTTCGGATAATTGCTTTAGCATATTCTGGCGAAAAATTATTTAATTGGTAGCGAATATGTTTGTCAAGAATATTATTATTAATCGCTTCCAGTGCTGAAACATGTTTAAAGTCTAATAAACGATGTAAATAATCTTCTCGCAAAGAAAGGATAACTTTAACAAAGGGTATATTCAGGCAGTCGCTAATAAATTTATCAAATTCTTGCTTTTGATTGCGATCGCTATAACCAAAGAAAAATTCTTCAAACTGGTCAAAAATTAAAACTGTGATTAGATGGTTATCAGCATTTTCTTTTAGTTGTTGTAAAATTTCTAAGATGGTGATGGGTGTGTCAGAGTAGGGCAAAGTTTCCGCTTCCATAGCGGCTTCTGCTTCTGGGATGATGTCAGCATAGATGGCTAGGGATGCGTCATTAGACATCGCCTCACTTAAAGATTTTCCTAATTCCCGTGCCCAATCGGTGTAAACTTGCAGTACTACAGGTACAGCTATTTGATCGCCAATAGCTCGATTTTGCAGTGCTGGAACTAAGCCCGCAGTTACAATGGAACTCTTACCTACCCCTGATTGACCGTGAATCACCGTCAATTTTCGATCAGCACGGCTAATTCTCCCAATTAAGTTATTAATATCACGCTCTCGCCCAGAAGCTGCAATTTCTAAAGCAACGCTGCTACTCCCAGAAGGTGACATCAATGCTGGGTTTGTCGCCTGTCTTTGGGGTTGCAAACGTCCAGCACCGATGAAAGCCCGAAAACCGTACTGCTGCTCAACAGAACGCCGTTTCTGGCGAATATAATAGGCTTCCAAATATCGCCCTTCTTCAAAGTAGAGCGATCGCAGTGTCCGCAATAAGCGAATATAACGATGGGCATCGTATTGATGGGCGCTGCTTTCTAAGGCTCCTGGTAGTTCTTTTGTCGCTTTGTCTAAGTATTCACGGGCTACTTCTAACTCACCTATATTTCGCTGTGCTTTCGCTAAAACTAAATAGTAAATTTGCCCCAACAGTAACGGAAATAAGCAGTTATAAGGGTCATTATGTTTTTGCGCCTCACCTAATTTCAGCAGTGATACGTGTGCTAATATACTCGCCTGTACCCACCGCGATTGCTGCACAGCCACTTGCGCGAGAAAACCGTAGTCACAAGCTAATTGGATTTGACTACCATAAGTTTGATGCAACTCCAGAGACTTTTGGGCAACCGTCTGCAATTCTTGCCACTCTTGCAGATATTGCAAAACTTCCGCGAGTTGACTAATAAATCCAGCAACTATGTCTGGACGACCAGCCACCTGTAAGATAGTCAAGCACTGCTGAAAATAAGATTTAGCAGTGTACCAATGACGGCGGTTTTCTGTTTGATTTTGCTCTGCTAGACGGCAATAACATAGCCCAATATAAAACAACAAGATTCCTTGTCGCAGAAGCAATGGAGATGGCCGATTAGGAGGCGTAGGCGAAGAAAAAACTCCCCCTGCCTCCCCTGCCTCCCCTGCCTCCCCTGCTCCCCCTACTCCCCCTACTCCCTCATCCCCTTTCTTCGCCAACTGCTGCCAAACTTGCAAGCTTTGCTGAAAATGGTTTAAAGCTGGATTAATGCGATCGCTAATATAATCATCTAGACCAAAAACAAATTCTAAACTCGCGTGTAATTCTGGCTCTAAGGTAATACCACGATTGTGCAACTCTCTAATGGCAAAGTGGAGTTCATAGCTATGTTCCCAGACTTGCTCCACAGTGGAATAATGCTTTGCAATTTGAGGAGGTTGGTGTTGTGTAGCATCGCTTGATAACACCGTCGCAAATAAAGAGTCAGTTTCCTGTTGCAAAAATTCCAGCAATGATTCAGTTGTCATCTCAAACCGAATCGGTGTCGCCGCCCAACTTGCAAAATCTGGCGCTAAACGCACTACCTTTTGCAATACTTCCTCATTCATCCACACAATCATCGGGAATGGGTGGCGTTTACGAAATTCATCACGAATATGATTAATAGAGCTAAGTAGATCGTCAAGTCCATCTACTGACTCTAAACCCAAAATCATCAACGCCGAGGGCGGATTATCTTGGTTTAGCAGTTGTAAATGAATACTTGTGTAAAGGCTTCTAGCATTATGCGACAGAACTACCTTTTGAATTCGGTGTACTCCTGAAGAGAGTTCTTCGAGTCGTTGCAGCATTCGCTCTTGCAAAACCCGATAATTGCAGCACACCAAAACCAGAGAGAATTGACCGCTAGAAAGGGTAATTGCTCTCCCCAAACTTCGTAAAGCACGCTCGTTTGCTGCTCTTATATCTGCTTGTGGGTGTCGTTCAACCATGATTTAAATTTTTCCGTCTCTGCTAAAACTGGGTTGACGGCAAACCAAGCTCCCTGATGATCACGGTATTCAAATACAAATAAACTTCGCAAGAGAGCATGGTATTGTATATCACCTCTAACTCTCTGCTGTTGCACCACCTGAAAGATTAATTCCCACTCATGAGGATCGATGGCGTTGGCTCGGTAATCCCGTTGTCTTTGAATTACCAATTCAACACATTCCCGCTCAAAGGGTGGATCTTGTTCTCGCAGACAGTCAAACAGTAACCCTAGCAAGTCGCGTACATGACCACCACTAATCAGGCACAATCGATCTAAGGTTTCCCGACTATCAAACACCTCTGTAATTAAGCGTAACCGATCGCTAGGTAAAATGTCTGGAAAAGCTCTAGCTAGCACCATTTGCTGCATCATTCCTAGCCCTTGGGTGAAAATCTCCCCAGAGCGCAAACGTACAGGTATCATCGGTAACATCTTTGGTGCGACTCCTCCCCCTAAACGATGCTGAAGTTCGGCGCTATCGTTGGAGAAAGTCAGGGCTAAGGGAATAGTGTAGACTACATGACAATTTAATTTGCGTAACTGTTCACCCCGTTCAATAAATAAGTATTCTGGTAGCGATCGCCCCGATGGTAAAGGTCGAATTGCGACTCTATCCAAGTTATCAACAATAACTACCAGTCCTTTTTTACCCCTGCTTTTCAGTTCTTTGTTGGCACGTTCTAACAATTCTTGATTAATTGACTGTAAAATATTTGCTGTTCGCGGTTCTAAATAATCTCTTAAGCGCCGCCGCAATTGGGGACTTTCTTTCGTTTTAGCGGTAATTTTGGCAATCCCTACAGATAATTCTGCTTCTACGCCAAGGTCAATTGGTGTTTGCAAAAAATCCACAACTTCACCAAACAATTTGGTAAAGTAGGTAGGTTTGAGCCTAATTTTCATTGCTTCTAGGCTTTGACTCACTTGACCGGCGATCGCCAACAAAATATCAGTCACATCCACATCTGCCATTTCTAAGACATGGGTAGACTCAAAGTAAACAACATGAAATTGCTGCACTTCTAACTCAGCTTTGAGCCGCAACAACTCTGTTGATTTTCCACAACCGAGATGTCCTGTAAATAGTTGACAGGTTGGAACATCTGGCGATATTCTAGCGATCGTGCGCTGTAAAGCTTCGATAATTTTGCCACCCCGCACCGCAGCAAAATCGATATAGTACCTGCGATCGCTGGCATTTCCTATAATTAGAGGTCTGCTCGGATTGCAAGCCTGATAAAATCTTTCTAAATCTAGGAGCATAACTAATCGAGTTCACTCAGGAATAGGGATGACAAAATCTACTGATTAAATATATTGGTTTTAGGGAATTGAACCCTTGATTGTAAGTACACTAAGTACATCTCACCTAAACTACTAACTAAACTAGCAGCATTCAGAATAATTGTTCATATATAGGAATCGTATTTGATTTTTGAAATTATCTATGTGGGCGGGGAGTAGGGAGTAGGGAGTAGGGAATTAGGCTTTTCGATCTGTACCGAGCTTTTTCAGAAATCAAACATTAGTCCTATATAAGTTATGTGTAGCACATCGTAATGCTGATATTTGGTTTTAAGTAAGCAGAAATACTACTATAAGTACAAATAGCAAAAAGACCTTATCTTAAATAAGGTACTCTTATGAATATTAAAAATATCTAACACAAAAAAAGGTACTGTTAAGTACAATTTTCTAGTGTTTTTGAATAAAGAGTTTTGTTACAGCAATTTTGAGCTTAATCTCGTTGCTAAATCATGATTTTGTCAACGAAAAAGATCCTTTTGTCAACGAAACACATCTTTTTGCTAACGAAACACATCTTTTTGTCAACGAAACACATCCTTTTGTCAACGAAAACCATGATTTTGTTAACGAAAACCATGATTTTAGCTACAACAGCTATTGCATTCAGGGTAACAGCCTCTGAAAAACGGGAAGTAATCTACAAACCCATTGAGTATAAAATAACGCGATCGTGCAGCTTATCGGGCAAAATATGCTTTAGCACAGCTCCAATTTTGGCATCTTGTCCAACAAGATAGCGTGTTTTGGGTTTTTTTGCAGTCAGCGCATGAACAACAGCCTGAGCGACAATATCCGCAGAAATTCCCCTAGCTGCGATAATTTGCATTTTCTCACGGACAATATTCATCGCCTGACCGTAGAGACTTTGTGCTGTTTGGGATAGATCGTGCTGTGCTATTTCAGATTGACTTAACGACTTTTCCCAGATTGGGGTAGCGATGGAACCAGGCTCAATAATTGAAACCGAGATTCCCCAAGGGCGTAACTCCATCCGCATTACATCATTGAGTGCAACGAGGGCAAATTTGGAAGCATTGTAAGCGCCCAGGAATGGCGTCGGGCTTCTACCAGAAATGGAACCCATATTGACAATTCGGCCCCGGCTCTGGCGTAATAGACCAAGAAATGCTTGTGTCACTGCTAATTGTCCAGTGACATTAACTTGCATCTGGTGTTGAAATTCTGCGATCGCTAATAATTCCAACGGGCCTGGGACAGCAATTCCGGCATTATTCACTAAACCTAAAATCCCCGCACCACCGACTGCATTTGTTACTCGATCAACAGCAGCTGCGATCGATTCAGCGTCAGTAACGTCTAAAAAAATCGGAATCAGCCTTTGTGATCCTTTCTGTTTAAGTGTTTGAGCATCAATATCTTGACGCACCCCAGCAAAAACAGAGAAGCCCAACTGGTCTAAAAGCAAAGCACACGCCTGACCAATTCCTGTTGATGCTCCTGTAACCACTACTGTGCGCTGATTTCCTGCAACCATTAACTCTCTCCGTATGATGATGAAATTACTGAAATTACGAATTACGCATTAGTATTAATCTCTGCAAGTACCAGCACGAAGACAATCTTCGGTTTGGTCATCTCTAGCTGATATTTGCCACGGGAATTTATCTAACTGAGAATTTGTGCTGTAAACAACTAGAGCAGTTACTACGGGAAGCTGGTTTTCGACAATTGACATGTCACCACTACAAGTATTGCCTAGTTGAGCATTGTATAAATACACAGGCAATGCCATCAGTCCAATGCAAATTGTCCGATTCATAACACCTCAGCAAAAAATTTCCGATTACGCTATGTATGTATAGATACCACCTTGATGAACCGGATTTCCAAACTGAGTATTGTTATGATGTTGTGTCAATTTACTCAGCGCTAGCCGCAGAGACGTAATTTCTAAATTATCGGTTCCACTCTTTTTTTAGGTTAAACATTGCCTACAAGATGGCTTACTACTAATTTATGCAGATGCAATCCGAAAAAACAGGACAAAAAACCCACAGCATTGAAAAACATATCTTGCTAGCCGCATTCCCCAGATAAAATATGAAGAGTGCTGAGTCACCGCAATGGCCGATGACCAACAAAAAAACATACAAGCCCATAAATAACAGGACTTACGCAAAAATTGCCAAAAAGCTTAATTTATCGAACCGCCAAGACGCCAAGAACGCCAAGAATTGGTAGAGTGTGCGTAAGTCCTAAATAAATTAAATTTAGGGGATTGTTAATTTTAAATTTTGAATTTTAAACTCGGAGCGAAGTGACGTGACGCCTTCACAAGACGTAGATACTATAAACGTTCCCAACATCGACCCAGAAGAATATGACAACTCAGACACCGATCCTCTCGATGAGTTGCCAGGTGAAGTTGAAATGTCCCTTTTTGACCATCTAGAAGAGTTGCGACAGCGCATTTTCTATTCGCTGATTGCTGTAGCGGTGGGTATTATTGGCTGTTTCTTTGCCGTTAAGCCGATTGTCCAACTACTTGAGGTTCCCGCACAAGGAGTAAAATTTCTTCAACTTGCACCCGGAGAATATTTCTTTGTCTCCGTGAAAGTTGCAGCATACACTGGCCTCATACTTACTAGTCCTTTTATTCTTTACCAGATTATCCAGTTCGTGCTTCCAGGACTAACCCGCCGTGAGCGCCGGATACTGGGGCCTGTGGTTTTAGGTTCGAGTCTGTTATTTGGAGCAGGGTTAGTATTTGCCTATTTACTCCTTATCCCCGCAGCGTTGAAATTTTTTATCAGCTACGGAGCAGATGTTGTTGAACAACTTTGGTCAATTGATAAATATTTTGAATTTGTGCTGCTACTGTTATTCAGCACTGGTTTAGCATTTCAAATTCCGATTATCCAACTGTTGCTCGGTAATTTGAATATTGTCTCGTCTGAACGAATGGTTGCTGGTTGGCGTTATGTGATTATGGGAGCAGTCGTTTTAGGAGCCGTGCTGACACCTTCTACTGACCCTTTAACTCAAAGTCTTTTAGCGGGAGCAGTTTTAGGGCTTTATTTCGGTGGTGTTGGACTGGTGAAGCTTACAGGTAAATAAAATAGGGAATAAGTGATAAGTGACAGGGAATAGGTAAAATTATTAACTAATTACTAATTATTCCTTAAACCTTGTTCGCGTAAGAAGGTATCAGACCATACAGCGTCTTCAGATTTTAAGGGTGGTACTGGTTCTTTATTATAATCAATTGCTAAGTAATATCTGGCACGATTATATATACCATGCAATAAAGATTGCAAATCTACAATCGGTTCTGTATCTTCTGACTGTAACGGTAATAGAAATACGGGAATCGTTTCTCTGACGTTAAATCCATATAATTTAGCTTGAGGACGTGTTTCACTTCTGCTAACAATAATTTGATAATCTGTTACAGGCACTTCCCCTAAAATTGACATGGCTTTTCCACTTCTAAGTAAATCAATTTCGATTAAGTGAGAAAGACTAGCTAAAACTTGTTTGCGTTTCAGTTGATATGCTTTTCTGCCTTCGCCTGGGCGTTTATTTTTAGGAGATAAAACTTCGATAGAAGTTACCACAAAACCTGTAGAAACTTCTCGAATTTCTAAGTAATTTTCCGTGATATGTTCAGGTAACGGTATCATTACCGTAATGCCTTCTGACGTTTCTGTTTGGGTAGTAGTTGATGAATATTGCTGCGATGATTTGTGTTGAGAAAAAATAGAAACATCAGGTATACCAAATAATACAGAATCTGAGTCATCACTTAAATAAGTACGTTGTTCAATTGCAACTCGATACTGTGGGGGAATATTTTCTTCAATAGTATCTGCTATAGCTGTAATGAATCGATGATATAATTCTGACCAAAACACAGGATTTTCTAAATAAGGATTCATTCCGGGAAATGGAGAATTCATAGTTTTACTATCCTGAAATCACGGATTAGGATAATTCTAAATTAAGGAAGAAAAACTTGGTCATAATATCCATTCCGAAGAACGTTCGCCCAAATCTAGAGGAATGCTGACAGCTTTGCCAAGGCGGGGGCGATCGCGTGTTTGGGTAATATATGTTTGTACCTGCGTTGACCCACCCAAGGCATGAAGATAATTAGCAATGGTGTCAAGATGCTCTTGGTACTCCGCCTCGGTTAAGGGAAAAGAAGCTTGCTCCAAGTATTTCCACATGACTTGCAAAAATATCTTTCCCTGTGTCCGTCGAAACTGGACATCATAGGAATATCCCCACTTATCAAGCAACATCTGACGTAATTCCTGTCCTGTCATAGCTTTTCTCAATCAGATTTTACATTTAGTTATGATGTTAAGTTCCGTGACTCCAGTATGATAAGGATATAAAGAAATGTAATGCTAACAGAAAAGATGCTTTTTATATCTTGGAATAAAGAAGTATGGCATCTTTGTGAGCGCTAGCATTTCGACTTAGACAAGAGTTCCTCAAGTACAGTACTTTTGTCAAAATGCTTAACAAAATACACAAAGAGCGCGTAGATTATGGCTCAATTTTCTGAATCAGCAGACGTGCCCGATATGGGGCGTCGTCAGTTCATGAATCTGCTCACTTTTGGGACTGTCACTGGAGTGGCTCTGGGTGCATTGTATCCCGTTGTCAACTACTTTATTCCACCCGCAACCGGTGGTGCTGGTGGCGGGACAACGGCAAAAGACGAGCTAGGTAACGATGTTAGTGTCTCTAAATTTCTAGAAAACCGGAATGCAGGCGATCGCAACCTAGTCCAAGGGCTAAAGGGAGATCCTACCTATATTGTGGTAGACAGCAAAGAGGCGATCAAAGATTATGGCATTAACGCCATCTGCACTCACTTAGGTTGTGTAGTCCCCTGGAACGTTGCAGAGAACAAGTTTAAGTGTCCTTGTCATGGTTCCCAGTATGACGAAACTGGTAAAGTTATTCGGGGCCCAGCACCGTTGTCTTTACCTTTGGCCCATACCAATGTAAAAGACGACAAAATCGTTTTGACCCCTTGGACTGAAACCGACTTCCGCACCGGTGATCCAGCTTGGTGGGCTTAATCATTTTGTCCTTAGTCCTCTCTTACAAAGTTCTGTTCGGAGGAAACCTCCGCTCAGACTTTGCGCTTTGTTTAGGGCTTAATGACTAATGACTAATGACTAATGACCAATGACCAATGACTAATGCCTAATTCAATCGTTGCCCTTATTAGAGATGAGAAATGTTTTCTTAAAAGCGAGGTTAACTCGCAGCGCTAGAGCGATTGTTAAAACATTGCTCATAGCGATCGCTACTGTGACATTTTACTTCACCAGCGATCTAGCCCTTCCTCAATCAGCTGCCGCCTATCCCTTTTGGGCACAGGAAACCTATCCCGAAACCCCCCGCGAACCAACCGGGCGGATTGTTTGTGCCAACTGTCACTTAGCAGCCAAGCCGGCAGAAGTGGAAGTTCCCCAATCGGTGCTACCTGACACTGTATTCAAAGCTGTGGTGAAAATTCCTTACGATCTTAGCGCCCAGCAAGTTGGTGCCGATGGTTCTAAGGTTGGCTTGAATGTCGGTGCTGTACTGATGCTACCCGAAGGCTTTAAGATTGCTCCTGAAGACCGTCTTTCCGAGGAACTTAAAGAAGAAATTGGTGAGACTCCTTTCCAATCCTACAGCGAAGACAAAGAAAACGTCGTCATCGTTGGTCCCTTACCAGGTGAACAGTATCAGGAAATCGTCTTTCCAGTTCTTTCTCCCAACCCCGCAACTGACAAAAAGATCCACTTCGGTAAATATTCAGTCCACCTGGGTGCTAACCGGGGACGCGGACAAGTTTATCCTACTGGCGAAAAGAGCAACAACAATGTTTACAACGCTTCCGCTACTGGCACAATTACCAAGATTGCCAAAGAGGAAGATGGAGACGGTAACGTTAAATATCTAGTCAACATCCAACCTGAATCTGGTAATGTTGTCGTTGATACGATTCCTTTAGGGCCAGAATTGATTGTTTCCGAAGGACAAGCAGTTAAGACTGGTGAAGCTTTAACCAGCAACCCTAATGTCGGTGGATTCGGTCAACAAGATGCAGAAATCGTATTGCAAGATGCCTCTAGAGTCCAATGGATGATTGCGTTCATCGCTCTTGTAATGTTAGCTCAAGTTATGCTGGTGCTGAAGAAGAAGCAGGTTGAGAAAGTTCAAGCTGCTGAGATGAATTTCTAAATTCTTTGCTAAATCATTCTTTGTAGGACAGGCATGTTGCCTGTCTTTTTTATGGTTTTAAATTGGCGTTGCTAAATTTAGGTTTAAACTTCCGGCAAACGCAGACGTAGCAGAATCGTAGATTGGGTTGAACTTTAGTGAAACCCAACAAAGCCTTGATAATGTTGGGTTACCCTACCAATACTTTTCGGATAAACCCAATAATCTCTCTTTTGGTCTGGGGAAAGGTTAAAGGGCAAAGGGGAAAGGTAAATTCAAACCCTTTCCCTTTCCACTTTCCCCCTTAACCGAAAAGTATTGGGGTTACCCTACGGGATCTTGCTACGTTCCTCAACCCAACCTACACTAGTTTTATTTTTTAGCCTTAACTCAAGCGTATTGGGGCATAGTTAGCATTTGTATTTTTTGCAGTTTATGTACTACGCCTGTAAAGAAATTTGAAGTTTAGCGAAAAACTTTTAAAAATCTCTAGACTCTCTAGCCGACTAGAGAGTCTAGGATAAATTTAAGGCGACTCTGTTTCCAGTTATTTCTGAGTGTTGACTGGTTTCCCACAGTCATCCACTTTGTTTTAGCTAGCTGTTCCACTCTATCCCGTAAATCTATGAATCTCCAACTCACAGTTCCCGACATGGCTTGTTCTGCTTGTGCAAGTACCATCACCAAAGCACTTCAGGCAGTCGATGCCAATGCTAGCGTTCAGGCTGATCCTACAACCAAGCTTGTCAGTGTAGAAACTCAAGCATCAGAAACAGCAATCAAGGAAGCGTTAGCTGCTGCTGGCTATCCAGTTGTTTAAAGAAAGGAGATTGGGGACTGGCGACTAGTAGTCTGCCAACCCAAAAATGCGCTTGTGAGGGCGCAGGAATTGGGGAAAGGTTAAAGGTTAAAGGAGTAAACATCTTTTCCCTTTCCCCCTTGCCCTTTACCCCGCCAAATTTCCTTGGCGAACTACTAGGGACTGGGTGGTGAGATTCTTCTCTATATCCAATCCCTAATCCCCAATCCCTAATTCCCAATCCTTAATTCCCAATTTCCAGCATGGATACTCTCACACTCAAACTTCGAGGCATGAGTTGCGCCGCTTGCGCCAACAACATCGAAAAGGCAATTCGCTCTGTTCCTGGGGTAAGGGACTGCAACGTTAACTTTGGAGCAGAACAAGCCGCCATCAAGTACGATCGCTCTCTAGCCAATTTAGAGAAAATCCAAAGTGCGATCGCATCTGCGGGATACTCTTCTTACTCACTCCAGGAAGAATTGCTTACCGAAGAAGATGATGCAGAGAAAGCTATTAGGCAAGCTTTACAACGCCAATCCCTCAAGGTAACAGTGGGAGGTATTATCAGCATTTTCTTATTTTTGGGGTCGTTGCCCATGATGACTGGGTTGAACTTGCCCTTAATTCCAAGCTTCTTACAAAATCCTTGGATACAGTTAGTGCTAACAACCCCCGTCGTCTTCTGGTGTGGTGGATCTTTTTACCGCAATGGCTGGAAATCTCTCAAGCGTCATACGGCAACGATGGACACACTGATTGCTTTGGGTACAAGTGCAGCCTATCTATATTCTTTATTTGTTACTGTTTTCCCGAAATTTTTTATTGTTCAGGGCTTGATACCTCATGTTTATTATGAAGTTGCCGCCATTGTAATTACCTTAATATTATTAGGACGGTTACTAGAAAATCGTGCTAGGGGACAAACTTCTGAAGCTATCCGCAAACTCATCGGATTGCAAGCTAAAGATGCCAGAGTCATCCGTGATGGAATAGAAATTGATCTTCCCATCGCCGAAGTCAGAATTAATGATGTGATTTTGGTGCGTCCTGGTGAAAAGATTCCTGTAGATGGTGAAGTGATTACAGGTGCTTCGACGGTAGATGAAGCGATGGTGACGGGTGAAAGTTTGCCAGTCAAAAAGCAGCCAGGAGATGAGGTGATTGGGGCGACGATTAACGGTGCAGGTGCTTTTCAGTTTCGGGTGACACGAGTCGGAAATGATACGTTTTTGGCTCAAATTGTCAAACTAGTGCAACAAGCACAGGGTTCTAAAGCACCAATTCAGCGTTTGGCAGATCAAGTTACAGGATGGTTTGTACCAGCTGTGATTGCGATCGCGATCGCTACTTTCGTCATTTGGTTTAATTTCACAGGCAACCTCACCTTAGCAACAATGACAACGGTAGGTGTACTAATTATTGCTTGTCCTTGTGCTTTGGGTTTAGCTACCCCCACTTCTGTAATGGTGGGGACTGGCAAAGGTGCAGAAAATGGCATTTTAATTAAGGGTGCAGACAGCTTAGAACTAGCACACAAAATTCAAACTATCGTTCTAGATAAAACTGGTACTTTGACTGAGGGTAAACCCACTGTTACAGACTTTGTAACTGTCAACGGCACAGCTAATGGTCATGAAATCAAGCTTTTACAGTTAGCAGCAACGGTAGAACACAATTCTGAGCATCCTTTAGCAGCAGCAGTGGTGAAATATGCCCAGTCTCAAGAGGTGAGTTTAACACAAGCAAAAAACTTTCAGGCTAATGCAGGTAGTGGTGTTCAAGGAGTTGTTTCAAATCAGCTTGTGCAAATTGGTACACAACGCTGGTTAACAGAACTTGGAATTAACACCGTAAGTCTCCAGCAGTATAAAGATGACTGGGAAGCGGCTGGTAAAACAGTAATTTTGATTGCTGTAGATGGTGAACTGCAAGGGGTAATGGGTATTGCCGATGCCCTCAAACCTTCCTCAACAGCAGTAGTGAAAGCCTTACAAAAGTTAGGTTTAGAAGTAGTAATGCTTACCGGGGATAATCGTAAAACTGCTGATGCGATCGCAAACCAAGTTGGCATCCAACGAATCTTTGCCGAAGTCCGTCCAGATCAAAAAGCAGCGATTATTCAATCCCTTCAAAGAGAGCAGAGGAAGCAAGCAAACAATTATTATTCTTCCTCATCCCCCCACTCCCCACTCCCCACTCCCCAATCCCTTGTTGCAATGGTAGGCGATGGTATAAATGATGCCCCAGCCCTAGCACAAGCTGATGTAGGAATCGCTATTGGCACGGGAACAGATGTAGCGATCGCAGCTAGCGATATCACTCTGATTTCTGGCGATTTGCAAGGAATTGTAACAGCTATTCAACTTAGTCGCGCCACCATCAACAATATCAGGCAAAATCTCTTCTTTGCCTTTATTTACAACGTTATTGGTATTCCCATTGCGGCCGGAATTTTGTTCCCCATCTTTGGTTGGTTACTCAATCCAATTATTGCCGGCGCTGCGATGGCTCTTTCTTCGCTCTCTGTTGTTAGTAATGCCCTCAGATTGCGTAATTTTCAACCAAAAACTATCTCATAATTTCAGGATAATTTTGGAAATGTTCAGTAAAAAAATGCTTTGGGGAAGCCTAACAGCTTTAGTGCTTCTCACTGGAACATCGGGCGTAGCATTAGCAGAAATGACAGCCCACTCACCAGAGCAAAACAGCCAATTTCACCAGATCGAGCAACCTTTGGGCTTGAAAGTTGGGGTTGCGATCGCTGGTTTAGCCTTAATTGGACTAGAGTTATGGTGGTTTCTTCTCTATAAAAGTCCTGAGTCATAGATGAGGAACAAAAAAATTGCTTTATTTTTTAATTTTTAATTCCGCCCTGCGGTACTACTGTTTTGAATAATCGGACAAATTGTATCCTCATGCTGTCTGCCCATATTCTTCCAGCCTGAAAGTAATCCCTTTATTTCAGACCGTAAAGTTACCAACTGATCAATTTGGTGATCAATTTGCAAGAGTTTCTCTTCAAGCTTTTCTTGAATTTCACCACAAGGAGCTTGTCCTTGGTCATAAACCTGAAGAATATTTCCGATCTCCTCTAAGCTAAGACCAAGATTTTGTGCCCTTTTAATAAATGCTAGACGAGTCAGCACATCCAATGAAAACTGACGGAAGCCTCCCTCTGTTCGTTTTGATGATTTAATTAAGCCTAAACTTTCGTAATAGCGAATTGTCCTAATGGGGATTTTGCTTATATCTTTTACCTGACCAATTAAAAGCAGTTTTGTCTCCTGAGTTAACACGGCAGATTTTCCCAGCTACTGTAACTATTATTACATATTTTTCTTGTTAACTCATTTGATTTAGCAAAATGTTAGCGTCAGTAGTTTAAATTTTGATCTAGTTAGAGAATGTTTGAAAAGTGGTATCTTGTGCTTTTAATCACATTTTTACCCCCCTTAATCCCCCCGATATATTGGGGGGAAACAAGAAAAATCTGGTTCCCTCCCCTTTATAAGGGGAGGGTTAGGGTGGGGTAAAAAATATGTGATACATGAATCATGACTTTTCAAACATCCTCTTAGAGATATTAGTAAGTTCTGAGTTTTCAAATATCCATTAAAAATAGATATTAGATTATATAGACTGATATTTAGCTAGCATAATTTTAACATTTTCAATAAACTTAGCCCAATATTTCGTTTTTCTAGTTTTCTCCATTGATTGGGTAGCTGTTTCTCATGGTACTGAAAGTAACTGTTTTTTTCTAGTTGTCATGTTACTTCTAGATCAACAGCTTCACCTCAAGTGAAACCATAAAAATGAATCTCAACTCGCAGACTTTTAGCTCAAACCGTAAACCTAAAAACTTCAATAATCCAGAACATTTTATTGAGGGATGGTATTGGGTAATACCCTCTCGAAATCTGCGGGTGGGTGAAGTAAAACCTGTCACGATTTTGGGCAGAGAACTAGTGATTTACCGGGGTAAAGACAAAAGAGTAACTACCTTTGATGCCTACTGCCCACACATGGGCGCTCACCTTGCTGAAGGTAAAGTTGAGGGTAATGCACTACGTTGTTTTTTCCACCATTGGAAGTTTGATGCTGAGGGGATGTGTATTGATATTCCATGTTTAGATACACCGCCTTCTTTGAAATTACAAACTTGGCCTACTGCTGAGAAATACGGCATGATTTGGGTTTGGACTGGAGAAATACCACAACAACCTTTACCTTTTGTTCCAGAGTTAGAACAAAAAGAGTGTGATGTAGCCATCCATTCTCACTTTGTGATGAACTGTCACCCCAATGTGGTGATGATTAATGCGATTGATGCTCAACACCTCAATACAGTTCACCAATTGCCACTAGAAATTATTTTTGAAAGACACGAACTGAACGAAAATGCAATTATCTTCAGTAATACTACACCTATCAAAGACAATTTCTTTTTGATTAAGCTCATCCGTCTTTTCTATAAAAATGTCATAACTTACAGTATTTGCTATTGGTACGGTAGCATTGGCATTGTGACACTTGGCCCTGATTTCTTCCATGTCCACATGATGGTTGCAGTTCGTCTCTACGAAGGGGGAAAAACTGAAGGCCAAGTTCTGTTGATGACTAAAAAACGTAAAGGAATTTTTGGTTGGTTATGCAATCGAGTTGTGCTATGGCTGACTAAGATTGTGGCTAGGTACTTTCTCATGGGTGACATCAAGATTCTTCAAACAATTCAGTTTGATTTGAAAACTCCAATAAAAGCAGATCAGTCAATCATGCAGTTTATTAACTATGTTGAAAAACAGCAATCCCTAATGTGGGGGACTTGGCAAGAAGCGCGATCGCGCGATGTGGAAAGCAAGCCCAAACGTGAGAGATGGCAAGATAAAATGAGTAATGACTAATATGATGTCTATATGCCCAGAATTCTGTCAGGCTGCTCAATCAATTAAATGCACGCGAAATCATAGCATTGTCAACAATTTTTGCAACAAATGAATCGGCTCTAGGGGCGTATATCTGTACGTCCCTAAAAATGTAGGTATATCAGGTATTTCGTCAAATTGTATAACAATTAATAAAAGTTCAACTAAATTAGTTTTAACTTTTAATTTATTTTTTACTGGGCTACAAGAATAAATAAAAAGAAGTGGCAAAGCCACTTCCTAATTCCCAGGTAGAACCTAAGTTATGAGTATAACCACTACAAAAATTTGAAATAGTATAAATCAACACCAATTAACTTAATATCTATGTTTTCCTTATTTTCTGGGTTAGGAAATCCTGATTCTCATCAGCTAAATAACTGTATATTTACATAGCCTCATAATTGCAATGCAGACTCAATTTTATCCAGTTCATTGCTAAGATGTGCTAGTTTTGCCTCTTCATCAAGAAGTTGCTGTTCTAATTGAAACTTAACTGCTGTATCAGCCTCAATAGTTACAGCTTTCGTCATCTGCTTAAACTTCTCGCTGCGGATGTCAAATTCTGCCTGAAGTGCGTCTAGTTTTTGTTGCGATCGCCTTTTATGATCTATAGACTTATGAGTGCCGTGTAAATGTGAAACGGTTATCACTGACTTGGATTCAATAGAAGAATAATTTCTTCTAACCTGATTCCCAGAGGTTTCCAATGGAGATTACTAGAAGAAAAAGTACTATCCCCAGATACCGCTTGGTAGTCATTGGGATATTTCTGAGCAGCATTAGGAGCAGTATCTACTCGCAGGATGAGTTTGCCCTGATAGCTAGATAATCGGCTACTATCTAACAAAATAGTACCGCCGTAGTCCCACGCCAATCCATAGAGTTTAAAATCACCTAATTTCTTACGTAACTCACTCAATGGGGTTCCCACTCCGATACCTTCGCGGGTTTTCCAAGCCCAACCCAAGTTACGCACATCTAGAGGTTTAGTACGAGTATTATCACTCCAAACTACTAGCAGAGAGCGTCCCTGATTTAGATTTACCTGAGTAGCTGCAAAACTACCAATTCCTTCAGCACCAGAAATGGTTTTATCAACGAGATGAGATGCACCAAATAGCTTGGCTAAATCTTGCTTGGTGGTTGTGCGTGTTATCGGCCCAATTCTTTCCCCAGGAACGATTAAAGTGTCTTTTAACGGTTGCGAGCGTGCATTAGTTGGCGGTTGATTGGTTTTATGGGGTAATGCAACTACTGGGTTAGTTAATAGTAAAGCTAATGCAGCTATAGCGATACCTTTAATAGATTGGTTCATAGTCTACCTCTGCGGGAATTTGATTTAGTTATTGCTTTTGGGTTTTAACTTATACAATTTCCCAATTACGGATTCCCGATTTCCCAATAATTTTATTTCATCACTCTAGTCGCGTTAAAAATTGCTAGTATTGCTACTCCCACATCAGCGAATACTGCTTCCCACATTGTTGCTACGCCTAAAATACCCAATCCAATAAATACACCCTTAATGAATAAAGCAAAACCAATATTTTGCCAAATAATCTGCCTTGTTTTTCTGGCGATTTGGATTGCTTCTGCTACTTTTGAGGGTGCATCTGTCATAATCACAATGTCGGCAGTTTCGATCGCCGCATCTGAGCCTAACCCACCCATTGCTATACCAACATCTGCTCTAGCAATCACTGGCGCATCATTAATGCCATCCCCAACAAAGGCAACTTTACCATGCTTGCCAGCAGTGCTAAGTAACTTCTCAATGGCATTGACTTTTTCTTCTGGTAATAACTCTGCTTCATAAGCATCTATACTTAGCTGTTGGGCAATCCGGGAGGCGATCGCTTGATTATCTCCTGTTAACATTACTGTTCTCTTTACACCCATTCCCTTGAGTACTTGAATAGCAAGTCTTGCATCTTCTTTAAGTTCATCAGCAATGACAATATACCCAGCGTAAATATTATCTACTGCTAGATGAATAACTGTTCCTTCTAATTGGCAATTATCGTGAGTAATACTCTGTTTATGTAATAAGCGATCGCTTCCCGCTATCACTACCCTATTTTCAATCTTGGCTCTAATTCCATAGCCTGCTATCTCTTCATAATCTCTTACCTCAAATTCATCGATTTTTCCACCATAAGCTTTGCGGATAGATTGAGCGATGGGATGATTTGAGTGCAATTCTACTTTGGCAGCTAATTGCAGCAATTCTTGTTCAACGTAGCCATTTGACGGTACTATTTTTGCTACTTTAAATACACCCTGAGTTAGCGTTCCAGTTTTATCAAAAACAACTGTATTCACTGCATTTAAAGCATCTAAAAAAGTAGAGCCTTTAACTAAAATACCGCGTTTAGCTGCACCTCCTACGCCTCCAAAATAACCTAAGGGAATACTGATAACTAGTCCACAAGGGCAGGAAATAACTAGTAAAATTAGGGCGCGATAAACCCATTCTGAAGAAGTTGCGCCAGCAATGAATAAAGGAGGTAATATTGCAACTGCTAGAGATAGAAAAACTACTATTGGTGTGTAATATCGGGCAAATTTAGTAATAAATTTTTCTGTTTCTGCTTTTTTACTTTTGGCATTTTGCACCAAGTCTAAAATCTTGGCAATGGAAGAGTCATCAAAGAGTTTTGTTACTCTAATGCTGAGAACACCCATTTTATTAATCATCCCAGCCAAAACTGTCTCGGATAGCCTCACCGATCGCGGTACAGACTCTCCAGTTAATGCAGATGTATCGACTTGTGAATTCCCATCTATAATCTCACCATCTAAGGGAATCTTTTCCCCAGGTTTGACGACGATAATATCTCCAATATTTACTGTATTTGGGGATACTTTTTTTAATTCTCCCTCTGTTTGAAGATTGGCATAGTCTGGACGCACTTCTAATAAAGCTTTGATGGAATTACGAGAACGGCTAACGGCAATATCTTGAAACAATTCCCCAATTTTATAAAATAACATCACTCCGACAGCTTCGGGTAACTTATGAATTGCGATCGCCCCTAGTGTCGCTACTGCCATTAAAAACGTTTCATCGAATATTCTACCTTTGAGGATATTGCGCCCAGCAGTTTTTAGAACACTCCATCCACTTAATAAATAAGCAGGGATAAAAAGCAAATATTCACCTATTGAGTAGAATGTATTGTGTAATTGATTCTCAAAAATTATACCAGGCGCATATAAACTTAAAATCCCTACCAAAGGCAATAGCTCATCTTTCAGATTGAATTCTCCACCGTGATCATGATTGTGATCATGGTTATGATTCTCATCATGATTATGATCATGGTTATGATTCTCGTGATGATCATGTTCACAGCTGCAACAACCTGAAGATTCTGAATGTACTTTATGCTTCATTTTTTCTATTGAGGCAAGTAAATTAATTGATATCTCAGCCTTTTTCCAAATGTAATAAAAAAAAGAACTTTTTACAAGTTGATAATTTAAGAACGAGAATCTATATCAAATTTATTGTTCAATATTTATCCTATTTTTTAGCCGAAATTAAGCTTTTTAAGCTTCTAAAGATAGCTATACTGATTCTTAATTGTATAGAATAATGTACGAAATGACTTTTGTTCGTAGTCAACAATTTATCGCTCTGTATAAGATTTCAAAAGGAAATTGCTGACATCAAGCCAGTAATCACCATCTTGGAGATATGGAGCGGATTTAAATTCGCTGAAGTAGACGACTAAGATTTTAAAACCAGATATCAAGCCTGTTTGACTTCTAAGTTCTGCTGTAGCAACGAATTTGTAATCAAACTAGGTAGCACAGGAACATTCTTGGGTAACAAGTGTCAGGCTAGCTATTCTTAGGGAAAATCCACTTGAAGTTTGAAAGTGAATCGAATACCCTAAACTAGTAGACAATTTTCTCTAGTAAATCTATGAACAAAAAAATTCTTCTGAATTTGCTTTCCACTTCCTCAATCTTTATGTCGATGATGTCTACACTGGTGGCATTTCATCCTGCCCATGCTAGTACTTCTATTACACAGCGATTACTGCACACAGAAGACGGTCGTACCTGTATCACTAACCCACATGGTGGAAAAGATTTTGTGTGCATTCGAGATTCAGAGAGAATACATCCGTATACTTCTGCTCGTTCCGCAACTATTGTCACATCCGTATCAAATCAAAATATTGCCATGTTGAATTTTACTGACGCGGAAAGCGATCGCGCAATTCAGTTATTTGGCTGTGACTGTCCATTATGTATAAATTCTTTGCGGCAGTTGCAGGGTACTGGGAACTTGGTGTATTAAGATTGAAAAGCGCTGATAGTGACTATAACTTCTGTTAGATAGACGTGATTATTCACGTATAGAACATATACGAAACCAAACAAGCATTTTTAACTAAATACCACTACTAGTCTGTCAAATTTAAATTAATAGGTTACGAAGTTCGTAGTAAGCACTAAAGTCCTTACTACAAACCTTCAAAACTAGCTTGGACATCGTACTACATATTTGGTCAAATCTAAATTCATTCTTGGGGCAGTTTGTAGGGGCAATTCATGAATTGCTCCTACAGCGTCATTTTTACATAAGTCCTGAAACAAAAAGACGCACAGAAATTATCAAATATTCTGTAATATCATGTCCGCTTGATTACTTATTAAACCCGAAGAACCTCACACCGCCAAAGTTATGGTTTGTCTCCCGGGTTGGGGTGGGTTGCAATAACTGTGGGAATCATAACTATTGATGCGGACATGATATAACAGCGTCTTGTTTATTCAACCACCTCATTCACAGGGAATCTATCAATCAACTGCATCGCTCGATAAGCATTACGTTGGAAAGAGTCTGGTAAATGGGGAACGTGGGGTATTTGTGATAATAAATCCAACGTCCGTCGTAAAATTCTCACTACGTCGCCTTCATCCAAAGTGGTGTTCTCGCAGAGTTCTATCCACTCCATTCCTAGCGCCCATTGTTCCACGATTGCAATTAACTCAAACTCCAACCATATAGGCAGCGCTACATTATACCGCCGTTGTAGTTGGAACATTTGGCGGCGAATTCCCCGCAACTTTGCTAAGGCTTCTGCTACTTCATTACTAAGCTCAAAGTTAACCTTGCTATCTGGACGGGGAGTTTCCATCACCAAAGCGGCGGCGGCGGCGGCTAAATGATGCGGATCTAAGTTGTCCAATTCACCACTAGCGAATACTAAACCAAGCCACAATTCATTCTCGCCTCGAATGGCGGCAGCAATTCGCCCTAATACTGTGGGCACTAAGTTATCTAAAGCGCCAAAGTGTTGCAGAATTGCGATTAAATTGAGAAATTCTTCCCAATGACGTTGTGACTGTTGCTCTACTTGCTCTTGCAACTGTTCAAGTTCGGCTTCTAGTTCGACATAGCGGGCCCGACGCTTGAAAAGCGTGGCAGCATTGCCTGATTGATGTAGAGGATGAGCTTCTAATTGCTCTTGGATGGCAACAGTGCGACTGAGTTGTTCTGCTACTTCTGGTGCCAGATTCAAAGATTCTACCGGATTGGGAATACGCGTGGCGATCGCAAAGGTTTCTTGATTACCCCGGCGTGACTGTCCTGGCTTCAAAGGCATCTCTGGCGGTGGTAGTAAATCAGGTGGCACTTCAATTCGCGGTAGTTCGGCATACAAATCGACTACATCCCCTGTTGTTGCCACATACCAACGGTTATCGTGCCCCAAGCATACCAAGTAAGGAGCTTGACCAGAACCCGGCGATTTGCCCACTAACACTGCGGTTACGGGTGTAGACACTGTAATGTTTTTACCTTTGAGACTCAACAGAGTTCCTGACACTGCAAAGCCCAACATCATCCCCAATTCTTCTTGTCTATCTTCCTGCGCTTGCTCTTGCAAGGTTTTCAATATCTGGCGTTCTACTTTCAGACGTTGCCGCAATTTCTCATAAACAGCCAGTTCATTTTCATCAACTGCGGCGATTTGCTCATGAAGTTGAGCTAATTGTTTTTGCAGTTCGGCAATCTCATCGTATTCTGGTCTTAGATGCAAGGTTGCCATGTACTGCCCAAAGCTGCGTTCTATGAGTTCCCTGGTTTGCTCTAGGGTGTGTGTTTGCAGCAAGTTTAGTACCATGCCATAACTGGGCGTAAACTGGCTGACAAGGGGGTCTGGCTTGGATGTTCCCAAATACGCCGCTTCTTTGGCTCCTTCAAAGGGAGTTTGGACTGTCACCACATGACCTTGTTTATCCATCCCCCGGCGGCCTGCGCGTCCCGCCATTTGCAAGAATTCGGAAGCGTTCAACAGGCGGTGTCCAGTATCAGTACGCTTGGAAAGGGTAGAAATTACCGTTGTCCGGGCAGGCATATTAATTCCCGCCGCTAATGTTTCAGTAGCAAATACTACTTTAATTAGTCCCTGCTGAAATAGTTCTTCTACCAGCGCTTTCCAAGCAGGTAAAATTCCGGCGTGGTGGGCAGCAATTCCCCGGTATAGGGGTGCAATTTGCCCAGAACGCCCTGCTTCTGGATTGCGGGCTAAGAAGTCATCAATCTGTTGCCGTAAAATCTGGGACTCTTCATTATTTACCAGCCATAAATCACCAACTTCTGCCACGGCTTTATCACATCCCCGGCGGCTAAAGATAAAGTAAATCGCTGGTAGCATATCCCGTTGCTCTAATTGGCTCAAGGTAAAAACAATTCCAGGAGCCTCTGGTCTACCATTTCTCCCCCTCTCCTTTTCTCCCCCTCTCCCTTTCTTCTTTTGAATAAGGCGGGGGTTAATTTTGGTTTTGCTATCATTCAGCAGAGGAAATAACCCTTTGGGATTGCAAAAGTAAAATTCCAAGGGGACTGGGCGAAAATCGGAGTAAATTAGGTCAGTTGGGCCGTGAACGCGATTTAGCCAATCGGTGAGTTGATCGCTGTTGGCAACCGTTGCTGAGAGGGCTGCCAGTTGGACTTCCCGGGGACAATAGATGATTGATTCTTCCCAAACAGTACCGCGCTGGCGATCGTTCATGTAGTGGCACTCATCAAGTATCACCGCTTCAACGTCTACTAATGAGATGCCGACTTGCCCAATGGGTGTGCCATAGAGCATATTTCGGAAAATTTCTGTGGTCATTACCAAAATTGGTGCATCTCTGTTAATGGAAGCATCTCCAGTTAAAAGTCCAACTTGATCAAACCCGAATTTTTCTCGAAAGTCACGCAATTTTTGATTCGACAGCGCCTTTAGGGGAGTAGTATAAAATACACGTTTTCCTCGTGCCAGAGCGCGATAAATAGCGTATTCCCCGACTAATGTTTTGCCCGAACCTGTGGGCGCACATACGACTACGGAGCGTCCGGCGTTTAGGGACGCGATCGCTTCTTTTTGAAACTGATCCAGATCAAAGGGAAATATAGACCCTAAGTCAAGTTCTGGAGACGGTGCAGGATAATTCACTCAATCACATTTGCAACCAGATTGTTTACTATACTAACGAGTCTTTTGTCAACTTCGTTAGGGGTAGAGGGGAGTGGGGAGTAGGGAATAGGGATTAGGGGACTAGGAATAATAAATTTTATTGAATTTTCCCCACTCTCCATTCCCCATTCCCCACTCCCTACTCTTTTATTTTCCCAGTTCTTGCGATCGCTCTGTGGCAGCTTTGACTGCTTCTATTAAAGCTGAACGAAATCCTGCCTGTTCTAGCTTGGCAATTCCCGCAATGGTTGTACCACCGGGACTAGTAACGCGATCTTTGAGTTCTGCTGGGTGCATTTTGGTTTCATATAACAGTTTCGCTGTTCCTAGTACGGTTTGCAGTGCTAGTTGATTAGCAATTGCTCTAGGTAAACCTGCGGATACTCCGCCATCTGCAAGTGCTTCTACTAGTAGCGCCACGTAAGCCGGGCCGCTACCAGATAGCCCTGTGACTGCATCCATCAGCCCTTCTGAGACTTCTACGACTTCCCCCACAGCAGAAAAAACCTGCTGTGCTATTTGGTGGTGTTTGGCATTAGTATATGCACCCAAACAAATGGCGGTAATTCCTGCTCCCACTGTTGCTGGGGTGTTGGGCATTGCTCTAATAACTGGCAATTGCACAAATGCAGCTTCTAGCTGACTCAAAGGCACACCTGCTAATATGGAAATGATTAGGGGTGAGTGTTCTTTATTAAGAAGATCAATATCTGTTAATTCTTGAGCGATCGCACTGAACACCTGCGGTTTTACTGCCAAAAACACAACTTCTCTGACTTGAGCGAAAACTTGGCTATTATCTGTAGTCACAGCAACATCGTATTGCTGTTTTAAAAAATCTAGGCGTGAAGATAGCGGTTCGCTAACTATAATTTCTGATGAGTGATAAATTCCACGCGCAATAAGGCGGGATAAGAGCGCTTCTCCCATTACCCCACCACCAATTAAGCCAAATTTTATAGTCATTGATTGTTTGTCATCTGTCATTAATCGGTTGTCCTTTGTCATTTGTCACTATTATCAAAACCCAGGACTAATCACAAAGGACAAAGGACTAACAACTAATTTAAGTTTATTGTGCCATCCGGTTAGTTTCGTTGCCCCAGGTTTGATTTGGAGTACCTGTAGGACGAGAGGGACGTGCTGGCGGTTGTGGTACTTCATGAAGAACGCCACCTTGAGTGCTAACTTGGACACAGCTTGGCGTAAACAAGAAGATGCTCTCACCGATGCGCTCTTGATGTCCATCTAGTGCGTAAGTACCACCCGCAACAAAATCTACTGCTCGTTGAGCTTGGTCTGGGTCCATGATTGTCAGATTTAATACCACTGACTTGCGTTCTCGCAACGCTTGAATTGCCTGGGGCATTTCTTCAAAGGTGCGTGGTTCGAGTACTAAAACTTCCGAAATTCCGTTAATTGCTCCTGGCATACCAATCACATTCCCCATTGGCTTTGAACCTGCTGTTATATCATCTCCCATTGTAGGCACTGGTTCCCGCCAGCGTCGATTTTGAGCGGCTGGGCTTTCCTGTGGTGCTGGTGGTTGGGGATTTTCTTGCTGATACAGATTTTGGTAATTATTATCTGTTTCTGGTTCCTCTTCGTAATACTCGTATTCAACTTGCTCATTTAGACCCACAAAGTCTCTGAGTTTGGAAAATATATTGTTCATTGTCTGTGTACTCTCCTGGTGCGAATAGCCTATATTGACTTGGCTTAGGATTGATTGAGTAGGAGCAATCGCTACATCGGTGGATACTACAGCAAGTATACTGCTATTTGTAACCTATACTACTTGTTTTGGCGATGAACTGACACTTCTTGCAAAGGTCTGTGCATCGCCTAAACATAATAATGAGTCAAGATTATATCCTAAGGTTTGTCCGAAGGAAAGTTCTTTTTACTCTATTTTTCCTTAGCGATTGCTCTTGTCAATACTATATCCTTTGTTTCTAATTGCACCAGTTTGTTACAAAATTCTTGTCATCAAATCCTGATCTCTATTAATACCCAAGAGCAAGGCTGATGAACAAAGGCTAAGAGCGATCGCCAAACAATATTGTTCCTAATCGTACCATCGTTGCCCCTGCTTGCACTGCCAGTTTGTAGTCACCTGACATACCCATAGATAAGTGCTGCATTTTAATGTGCGACCAGTTTTGCTCCTGGATTTTCTTTGCTAGCTCACGATTGAGATTAAATACATGTAAAATTTCCGGATCATTTAATCCTGAAGGTGGAATTGTCATCAAACCTTGAATTTGTAAATTTTTGTATTGATCGAGTATGGGTAAATCAGCCAAAAGTTCTGGCACACTCCAACCAGACTTGTTGGGATCGGGAAGAATTTTCACTTGCAGGAAAACCTGGGGACTCACTCCTAGCTGTTGTGCCAATTGGTCTAAACGCTGTGCCAGCTTCAAATTATCGACGGAGTGAATCCAAGAGAATTGTTCAATGGCTTTTTTGGCTTTATTGCTTTGCAAATGTCCAATAAAGTGCCAAGTAATATCCGGTAAGTCTTGCAACTCGGCTTGTTTGCTGGCGGCTTCTTGGATACGACTCTCTGCAAAATCACGAATTCCTGCGGCATAGGCAGACCGAATGGACTGGGCAGGAACTTGCTTGCTAACAGCAATCAATTTGACTGAAGTTGGCAGGGAAGAACGAATAGAAACAATACGTTCGGAAATCGAACTATTCATTGGAAGGTGCGTTGGAAAACACTCTGAAGCTGATCGTACTCCTGAGATTGTCCACTGCGCCGCAGGGTACGTAAGCGATTTTCCAACATCATTCTAGCCTCAGTGCGTCCTAGAGACTGGAATTTAACACCTTTAACGTCATTTGCGACCAAAAAAAACAAGCGCTGGGCATAAAGTGTGGTGAACAAATCCTGGTTTTCATCAACCATACAGATTTTGTAAAGTAAACCCCAAGTTGGATGGTTTATGTAAGTTTCTGCGTTTTCTGGATTCATTTAAGAGTCAAGGTGTAGTCAAGGTGGAGTATGTATATCTTTTCGCAGTGAATTCCAAACATTCAGACGATAATACCAACATTCGTCAGAATATTTCCTTAAAATGCAAAACTGTGGTTGCGAAGACCTTGATCTAGTTTCTAATGGGCAGATGAAGCTAGTACCGCAAGGCGGAAGTCAAAAATCAAAAGTCAAAAGGTTTTAATTTTGCGCTTTCTAGTTCTAATTTAATGGTAAGTTGATTTCCGCCAACCTGTACTAGTGGTAGTGAAGCGAAATGGTACAACATGACACGCGAAGCATAGACTCGAAGAGTAGAGGCTTGCCGATAGATTTCGCCCTATGCTTTGGTGACTCAAATACACCAACCTGGCGGCACAAGGCATAAAACAGTCCTGACCCTCTTATTGAAAGTTTAGCGTGGCGAGGGAAAACACCCTTTGAAATTCCTAATGGCAACAGCGAACTTTTCAACTTCTTTCCATACTGCCACAACTATGGCTGAATGGCACAAAATTAGGGAGTGGGGGGAGAAAGAATAACCTATTCCCTATTCCCTATTCCCTACTCCCTATTCCCTATTGATTATTTAGCATTTTCAACGCTGCCAGTTGTGCCTGGGCTTTGTGCAGAGATTCATACCATTCTTTTTCAGGATCGCTGTCTGCAACAATTCCGGCGCCAACTTGTCCCCAGACAATGTTGAGTGCTGAGTGCTGGGGGATGAGTCTTGGGTGCGGAAATAAAGAAGAATTTACTTCCTCTGCCTCCCCTGCTTTTTGAGACACGGGGGCTAATAGCAGGGTGCGGATTAAGATATTTAAATCTAAATGACCACGCCAATCTAAATAGCCACAGGAACCGTAGAACAAGCTGCGCCGCACGGGTTCTAGTTCTTCGATAATTTCCATGCAACGGACTTTGGGACAACCTGTGATTGTGCCACCTGGAAACGTAGCGCGAATCAAATCAATGGGAGTGTATTCGGCTTTTAAAGTACCTTTGATGTTGCTAACAAGATGCATCACATGGCTATATCGCTCAATTGTCAGCAATTCGTCAACTGTAACTGTTCCCCATTCACAAACTCGCCCTAAATCATTGCGTTCCAAGTCCACCAACATGATGTGTTCTGCACGTTCTTTGGTGTTGCTGAGTAAATCTTGTGCCAATTGTATATCTTGTTCTGGAGTGACACCACGCGATCGCGTCCCGGCGATCGGTCTGGTTTCGGCTTGCCGATTTTGCAACATTACTAACCGTTCCGGCGAACAACTGATCACTTCTCCCCAAGGCGTTTGCCAATAGCTGGCAAAAGGCGAAGGATTGATTTTTTGCAAGGCTTGGTAAATTTCCCAACCAGAAGTCGATGTAGACGCTTGAAATCGCAATGAAAGATTTGCCTGAAAGATGTCTCCAGCTTGAATATATTTTTTTGCCTGGTTTACAGCTGTTTCATAATCTGCCTGCGATGTCAAAAACTGAGGAGCCGAGGGAGATGGGAAACAAAGTAGAACTTTTTCCCCCTCCCCCATTTTCCCTTTTCTGTTCTCTAATTTGTGCTGAAACTCATCGAGTTTACTTGCATCACTAACGGCTAGCCAAATAATTTGTTGCGCGTGATCTAAAACGGCAAAACAATCTGGTTCATACCAAAACGCTATAGGAAATGGTAGGGGATCAATTTTATGATATGGTAACTGTTCAATTTCCCATGCTACATCGTAGCCTAGCCAACCTAACCAACCGCCTGTGAAGGGGAGATGGGGAGGTGGAGAAGCAGGGGAGGCAGAGGAAGCAGAGGGAGCAGGGGAAGAAAATACTACATCATCCTTCTCATACTTCTCATGTCCTGCTATCCCTTGCTGTAACAACTTTTCTAGGAAGGGAAAAATTTGTCCTACTTCTGGTGTCCACATTTGGGGGATGCCATCGACTAGGCGAGGAGCGCCTGCACAGATAGAATATCGGCTAAGTTGAGGATGATCGATTGGCGTTGGGTAGGGACTTTCCAGTAGGGTAGCAATTCCCGGCGCGGAGGTGGAGTGAAAAAGAGCAGCAAAAACTTCCGAACCTGTGCGCTTTTCTAAGGGTAGCGATCGCCAATACCAAGCCTTGATCATACTGTTTATAAGCGTTGCAAAATTAGACCTGAGTTCCTATAGCTAGCCGTATTCCCCAGAATAAAATTAAAGTTGCGATCGCAAGCCAGTCACGCCCTTTAAATCGTAAGTCATGCCACTGCACTTGATGCTCGTTGGGACTAGTAAAACCCCGTACCATCATTGCATTCGCCATTTGATCGGCTCGTAAGAGCAGATTTTCTAACAGTCTCTCTGCGACTGTCATCCAAACTTTGAATCCTCCTTTCAATCCTAGCTTTTTCCAATTAATTGCTCTAGTCATCACGGAACGAAATAAGTTTTGCACTTCTTCTAAAACTAGGGGAATAAAGCGCAAGGATAAGGTTAAAGTTAAAGCAATTTCGGTGACAGGCCACTTGAAGCGTCGCAGGGGTTGCATTAGGCTTTCTATGCCAGATGTGATTTCTTCTGGTGCGGTTGTCAGCAGATACAGATTAGTGCTGTAAATTACGGTAAATATAATTGTACTCAGACGTACAGCCAAATCCAAGGAGCGGCGAGTTACTTTAACTGGGCCTTTGTGAAATAGTACATAGCTGTATTTGCTATTACTTGCTGGCTCTTGAACAATATTTTTGGAGTTTACTGGCTGGGTTAATATTTGTTCATTAGCTGGGAGGCGTGGCTGATAATCTACACCCATTCCATCAGGGCTGATGGCTCCGATCACTAAGACAAAAAACGATAGCATTAACAGCCAACCCATTTGCTGCTGCCATACTCGGCGGGGAATTCTGGCAATTAAGGTGGCAAGAATCAATACTACTACCAGCAGCACCCGCCAAAAGTTGTTAGCTAAAACATAGCTTGTTAAAAAGCTCATCAACCAGGCGAACTTGACTCGCGGATCGATTTTATGCAGCCAAGTTTGGGGTTGTTCTAAATAAAGTCCAAGTGGCAGCGATCGTAATAAATCCATTTGAAAGTTACGAGTTAGGAGTTAGGAGTTTTGACTTCTGGGTTAACCTATTATGCTGACATAGGCTTAAAAATAGCAATTTTAGCTTTAACTCATAACTCCTATAAAGACGAGATGAATCGCATCTCTCTTGTACAGACGCGATTCATCGCGTCTCTCTTGTCAGACGAGATTCATCGCATCTCTCTTGTACATGTGCGATTTATCGCGTCTCTCTTATCTCCTAACTTATTTTGACGCGAGTTGCTCGATTAACATTACCAATTTCAGCATCACGGACTCTTTTGCTCCGCCACAGTAAGATAATTGGCGTGCCTTTAAATCCTAGCTGTTGCCGGAATTGGCGTTCAATGTAGCGACGGTAGTTGTCGTTGAAGCGTTTGGAATCATTGACAAATAGTGCGATCGTTGGTGGTTGGCTACTTACTTGTGTACCATAATAAATCTTGCCCTGACGCCCACCACGGGATGCTGGCGGTGAATGCCAGCTAACAGCGTCTGTTAAGACTTCGTTAATAACTGATGTGCTAACACGGCGTTTGTGTGATTCAGCCGCAGTTTTCACCAATTCGAGAATCTTTTCTACCCGTTGTCCTGACAAGGCACTTACAAAAATTGTTTCTGCCCACTCGGTAAAATGTAAACGTGATTGCAGAGTTTTTTCGTAGTCGTAGATTGTGTAAGAGTCTTTTTCGACAGCATCCCATTTATTAACGACGATGATGCAAGCTCGACCTTCTTCGATAATCCGCCCAGCTAATTTTTGGTCTTGCTCAGTAACTCCATCAACAGCATCTATTACTAATAAAACCACGTCAGCCCGGCGAATCGCTTTAAAAGCACGGTTAATACTAAAGAATTCTGTGCCGTATTCGATGTGTTTCTTTTTACGAATCCCGGCGGTATCAATCAAACGGTAGGTTTGCCCCTCTCGTTCAATGACAGTATCAATAGCATCGCGGGTTGTGCCAGAAATTGGGCTGACAATTGCCCTCTCTTCGCCAACAAAAGCATTGAGTAAGCTTGATTTGCCTACATTCGGGCGTCCCACAATTGCTACTTTGATTTCATTAGTTTCTGGGATGTCTTCAATATCAGGGATATGGTTAACTAACTCGTCGAGTAATTCTCCTGTGCCACTTCCATGAATCGCGGAGATGGGGTAAGGTTCGCCTAATCCCAGTTCCCAAAATTCAGCAGCTTGCATTAAGCCTTGTTCTGGAGATTCACATTTATTTACAGCCAGTAGAACGGGTACAGTTTGTTGGCGCATCCATTCGGCAATTTCTAAATCTGCCGATGTAGGGCCTGTTTGACCATCTACTACAAAAATAGCAGCACACGCTTCTGCAAGGGCTGTCATTGCCTGTTGACGAATCAGTGGTAAAAATTCGGTATCATCATTGAAAACCAAACCACCAGTATCTACCACTAAAAACTCACGACCATTCCAGAAAGCTGGTAGATAAGTGCGATCGCGTGTCACTCCCGGTTCATCATGGACAATCGCCGTTTGTTCCCCGGCGAGTCGATTAACCAGGGTGGATTTGCCCACATTTGGGCGTCCGATAATTGCAACAATTGGCAGTGCCATAAAACCAGGGTAAGTGAGAGACGTAGTATATCACGTACTTACATTTTACTTTCTTTAAACTGGAAGTTTTAATAATTTTCCAATAATCTGAAGCCATGTCAAAGAAACCTCTCCCTAGTTTTACTTCGTAAAACCGTCCCTTTCCGAATCGGAGAGGGAAAGACTTGAACTAAAGTTCAAGGCAGGGAGAGGTTTATTAAACTCACATTAATTTAAATAATAAAAAAGGTAGGAAACCCTACCTTTTACCCAAAAAAAGCATTTTGTAACCAAATACCAAATTAAATATCACACAAGCTTTTGGCGAATCTATTGCAAAACTATGACAAGGGTATGACATTTAATTTGTAATTGACTTCGCTAGTGCTGCTAGTTGCAATCCAGGCGAATAACTTCCTTCTTCCTTGATCCGTTTAATTTCAGCATCTGTAACCCGCAAATTTAATTTTTGTCCCAACGCCCGGACAATATCTCCCCGGTCAATTACACCAGCGACAGCACCAGCCGGAGACAGCACAGTAATTCGAGGTAACTGCTCATTTTCTAGCTTGTTAATTACCTCAGCTATCGTTGTTGCTTCAGCAACAGTGGGTATTTCTGTCAAGGGATGCACAATGCTATGTAAGGTTTGGGTTTCCCATTCACTCCTTTGGGTTAAACGAAAATCGTCAATGGAAACTAGACCCCGGTAACGTCCATCAGAAGCAGCAAAATAAACCTGTGAGGGATTGGTTTCTAACAGGTATGAATCGGCAAACGATCGCAATGTCTGGTCAGCATCGACAACCCGAAAGTCACGGGTCATCGCATCAGCCGCCACGACTTTGAGTAGGCTTTCTTGCAATGTCGTTACATTGTCATAACTGCTGGCGTTACGGACTGCAAACCAACCTAACAGTGCAATCCACAAACCAAGTACTAATTCTCTGGTGACAAAATCTACAACAAATCCTAAAGCGATCGCACTGTAACCCAAAATTTGCCCAGCCCTTGCAGCCCAGTGTACGGCTTGAAAACGATTACCTGTCATTTGCCATAGTGCCGCTTTTAACACTTGCCCTCCATCTAGAGGTAAGCCGGGAATCAGGTTAAATAGCGCCACCACCAAGTTAATTCTCGCTAAATCTCCAACCATAATACTGAGTGGACTAGTATCGGGTATCACAATAACTCCCACCCGGAGCAGTAAAAATAGGCCGATACTCACCAAAGGGCCAGCGATCGCTACTTGAAAGGCTTTGAAAGGAGTTTTAGATTCTTCTTCAATAGCAGCAATCCCGCCAAACAGAAATAGGGTAATTGAATTAACTTTAATGCCTTGCGATCGGGCTACTAAGCTATGACCCAATTCATGTAGCAAGACCGAACCAAATAGCAACAGTGCCATCACTATTCCAGCACTCCAAGCTATAACAGGCCCCCATTCCTGATAAGCTACCCCAAAGTTAAGAGTTGCCAACCCTAAAATCACAAACCATAACGGATCTAAAAACAGGGGAATTCCAAATAAAGACCCAATTTTCCAATTTGTTTGCATTACATTGTCCTAAAACTAGATATCGCCAGCAGTTTCTATACTGCAATATTTGCGTATATACTTATACATATATTTCTGAGCATCAATTCGATAGTGCCGAGTTACGAAATGCTCTTATTTCTAGAATAGACAATTAATGCGTGTGAGCAAAGCTCTGAAGTGGGGCATTGGGAAGAGGCAGAGGGGCAGGGAGCAGGGAGCAGAGGTCAATGAAGAGGAAGAGAACCAGGGTGCAGAAGGGAAAATTCTTCTCCCCTGCTCCCTTGCTTCTTCCCCTCTTCCCCTGCTCCCTTTTAGGAGTTTTGTATTGATCGCGGCGTTACAAGCAATGCCGCGATCATCGCAAAACTACAGACGACCGATGTTAGTCAGTCCTAAAACGATGCCAATGCCGATAATATGACCAAAAGCCATTGCTGCAACGAATGTTGGAATACTAATCGGCAGGATGGGGAACTTGGGGCCAACTAAGGGTTTTTCAATTTTAGTACTTAGTAAAACAATTACTAAGCTGCTGATGCTGATGATGATGCCGACTGTAGGATTCCACGCAGGTGTTGCGGGAACAGTTGCCTGAGCTGCTAGTAAAATAGATGAAATCAAGCTTTTGTCTCCTAAAATGTAGACCTACAAAATTATAAAATTACCAAGGCACAAAAATTTTTCGGATAGTTTAGACTTTCTTGATGATTATTGTAAATTTGTTAAATATTCATGCGCGTTAAAATTTGCGGCATCACTCAACCACAGCAGTCTATAGCGATCGCCTCTCTGGGCGCAACGGCACTAGGATTTATTTGTGTGCCAACCTCACCTCGCTACGTGACTACATCCCAAATTCGGGCAGCAGTAGCAGAACTCCCGGCTAATATTGACACAATTGGTGTTTTTGCCAACGCTAGTATCCCCGAAATCAGTCAGATAGTTGTTGATTCTGGGTTGACTGGTGTCCAGTTACACGGAGATGAATTACCAGATTTTTGCTACCAATTACGTCAAGCTTTACCCAATGTCGAAATTATTAGGGCGCTGAGAGTTCGGAGTATTGAGCATCTTGACACAGTGACTGATTACACAAATTACGTAGATACTTTACTGCTTGATGCTTACCATCCCGAACAACTTGGTGGTACAGGCAAAACCTTAGATTGGACAATGCTAGAGCAATTTAAGCCCAATTGCCCTTGGTTTTTAGCTGGGGGACTAACAGCAGATAATATTGTGGAAGCCCTAAGTCAGGTTAATCCTAGCGGCGTTGATTTATCTAGTGGTGTAGAACGCGCACCTGGAGATAAAGATTTAGATAAAGTAGCTAAGTTGTTTGGGAAATTGGGGAGTAGGGAGTAGGGAGTGGGGATGAGGGAGCAGGGGAAGCAGGGGAAGAATATATAAAGCTATCTATTGCCACTCTACCTCTTCCCAATGCCCCATTCCCCATTCCCCATTCCTTAAATAAACGCTGGTTGATGGCGAATCAAATTAAAAAATTCTTCGCGGGTTTTGTGTTCCTCTTGGAACGCACCAACCATTGCGCTAGTGACAGTCCAAGAGCCTGGTTTTTGAACACCGCGCATCACCATACACATGTGGCTAGCTTCCATCACAACCGCTACCCCTTGAGGTTCTAGAATGGTCTGGATTGCTTCGGCAATTTGGCGAGTTAATCTCTCTTGTACTTGTAAGCGCCGAGAATACATCTCAACAATGCGGGCTAGCTTACTCAGTCCCACAACTTTTTGGTTGGGAATATAAGCAACGTGTGCTCTACCCATAAATGGCAGCATGTGGTGTTCGCACATACTAAAGAAATTAATATCTCTAACTAGTACCATCTCGTTGTGCCCTTCATCAAAGATGGCATCGTTAACGAGTTCTTCAAGGGATTGGGTGTAGCCACTGGTAAGAAACCGCATTGCTTCGGCCACTCGCTTGGGTGTTTTGAGGAGTCCTTCGCGTTCGGGGTCTTCCCCAACTCCCAATATTAGTGTCCGCACGGCGTTCTTCATTTCCTCCAGATGTTCCTCTTTTGGCGGGGACACATCCGCTTGTTGCCCGTTGTGGGTGTTGCGATCGGGTCTAGGAGTTATGGCTTCAGACAAATCGGGAATCAGAGGCAATTGAGAGGAATTGGAACCGTTGGAACTAGCAATAGTCATGATTAAGTCTTGGTTATGGTTTTGTCATCAGTAGAGACACGATTAATCGCGTCTGTATAATAATCATTAGTCATTTGCTTTATACAAAGGACAAAGGACAAAGGACGAAGGACTAATTAGAGTGCGCCGGCGCTGGGCATCAGGGTCAATTCATCAATTACTGCCTGTTGTGGTAACAAAACTGTGTGGAGAATTGACTGAGCAACAATTTCCGGGGTTAACATTTTGGAACGGTCTAAGTTGACACGAACTGTTTCTGTATCCCAAAGTTCGGTATTGACTGCGCCGGGACAGATAGCAGTGACACGAATGCCGTGGGTGCGTTCTTCTTGTGCCAGGGTTTGAGAGAGGGCTATCAAACCCGCTTTGCTGACGTTGTATGCTCCCCAACCGGGAAACGGCTGCTTGGCGGCAATTGAGGCGACGTTGATAATTGTGCCTGTGCCTTGATCGCGCATTGAAGGCAAAATCCCTACAATGCACTGAAACACGCTGGTAAGATTTAAGTCAATTACCTGCTGCCAGTCCTCTAGGGGGGTTTCGGTTAAGGTGCCTGTGTAGGCAAGGCCCGCATTGTTTATCAGAATGTCTATATCGCCAAAGTCAAGGGCGATCGCTTGGATCTTTTCTTTTACTTCGGAGATCCGTGCTAAATCTACAGTGTAAGCTTTCGCTTCTACCCCAGTATGCTGTACAGCTTCTTTTACCGCCTCCAATTTCTCCGAAGAACGGCTGACTAAGGCGACATCTATTCCTGCTTTTGCAAAAGCTAAAGCCGTTGCTTTCCCAATTCCACTGCTTGCCCCAGTAATCAGGGCGCGTCGTTTTTGCTCAACACTCATTCATGGTGTCTCCCAATTTTTTGGCAGTTCCCAAACTCTATTACCACCCAATTATTCACGCTTCTCGGTCTAGATAGATTAAAGGAATCTAAAAATCTGATGATTTCCGATTAAGCAACTGCTATGATGCAGTGCAATAGTAGGTATATTGTGGGTTTTACCAGTGAAGACAACAAATCGTCGCCTGGAAAACCACGCCGTATACTCAAATTAAATTACTTGATAATACAAAAGCTACTCAATCAAATTGAGTAGATTTACCAAACATGCAAATGCCTATGGCTAGATTGTTAAAAATCTTTAAGCACATAGGCAATTATAGCATTTATGCTCTGCTAATCAATTATTATGCAGGGTTTTTAGTGGGCAACTTCTGTAAAAACGCCAATTTTGCGGAATTTTTCATAGCGCAGTTGACGGCGTTCTGGAGCAGTTAAACGATTGAGTTCGTCCAAATTTTCCAACAGCACTTGCTTGAGGATGGTAGCGGCTTTTAAAGGATCGGAATGAGCGCCGCCAGTGGGTTCAGGCAGTATTTGGTCAATAATTCCTAGCTTTTTCAGATCGTGGGAAATAATTTTTAGAGCAACAGCTGCTTGGGGAGCTTTACCAGCATCTTTCCAGAGAATGGCGGCGCAGGCTTCGGGAGTGGCGACGGTATAAACTGAGTGTTCAAACATGAGTAGGCGATCGCCTACACCAATACCAAGTGCGCCACCGGAACCGCCTTCACCAATTACTGTGCAGATAATTGGCACATCTAAACAGAACATTTCTCGCAAGTTGTAGGCGATCGCTTCTCCTTGACCTTGGTGTTCTGCTTCTACTCCAGACCAAGCTCCTGGTGTGTCGATAAAAGTTAGTATTGGCATACTAAACTTGTTGGCGTGTTCCATTAACCGCATTGCTTTGCGGTAGCCGCCAGGGTAAGGCATTCCAAAGTTACGGGCAATATTGTCTTTGGTGTCACGGCCTTTTTGATGACCCAACATCACCACAGGTTGCCCACACAGACGACCGACACCACCAACTAAAGCCGGATCGTCACCACCACAGCGATCGCCATGTAATTCCATCCATTCATCACTAATAGCCTGAATGTAATCGAGAGTACTGGGGCGACGCGGATGACGAGCGACTTGCAGCCGTTGAGATGGGGATAGACTACTGAAAATTTCCTCACGCAGTTGCATGGCGCGTGCTTCTAGCTGACGAATTTGACCAGAAACATCGACGCCATTTTCCTCTGCAAGTTGCCGAATTTGATCGATTCGGGTTGCTAGTTCTGCTAGGGGCTTTTCAAAATCTAACAGTAGCGGTTTACGCTCGGTAGTTGCCATCGTAGGGGTTATCAATTACGAGTTATGAGTTATCTATCCTTTGTCTTTTATCTTTTGTCCTTTGTCCTTTATCCTTTGCAGATAACAAATGACTAATGACTAAGGACTATCGTACAGACGCGATTAATGAGCCAGCGCGTTGCGGTGAATCCAGCGCTGTAGGCGGGTTTCCCGCCGTAGGCGACTGGTGAACCCGAAGGGGGGTTCCCCCCGTTGTAGCGACTGGCGTCGCGTCTCTACTAATGACTAAACCAGCAGTGGTCTAAATCCATGTTTTACTGATACTCGACCAATCTGCTCCATTTTTTCTACGGTAATCTGATTCCGTCCCCATGAAAAGTTCGTGTATAACTTCTCAAATTCCAACAGCATTGATTCGGCAAAACAAGCAAACAACTGGCGGGCTGGCACGTCCATATTGACGATTTTCATAATTTTCCAGTCAATATCCAGGGAATGCTCTACAATTCCACCATTTAACACATGTACACCAGGATGCTGAATTTTTGTTGCTAAGTTTTTAGGATAACCACCATCAATCAACAAACAGGGTTGTTTCAAAGTGGTAGGTTCAATTTCAACGCCTTTGGGCATACTGGCAACCCAAACTACAACATCAGCTAGGGGTAGTGCTTCTGTCAAACCCATAATTTTTCCCCGTCCCAGTTCGCCTTGCAACTCTTTGAGACGTTCTTGATCGCGGGCTATGAGCAGAAGTTCTTGAACATCTGTTTTTGCATCTAGCCAACGTGTAACTGCACTACCAATATCTCCAGTTGCTCCACATATAGCAACAGTTGCTTTTGATAAATCAATTCCCAGTTGTTTGGAGGCTTCTTCCACCTGCTTACAAATAATGTAGGCAGTATGAGTGTTTCCTGTAGTGAAGCGTTCAAACTCTAGTTTAATGTTGCGGACCTGGCTAAACTGCTCTAACTTAAAGTTTTCAAAAATAATTGAGGAAAATCCGCCTAAAGCTGTGATGTTAATGCCATGCTTTTGTGCATGAGCCATAGCGTTGAGGATTTTGCGTGTTGCGGCTTTGATGCGGCGACTAGCTAGCATCTCTGGCAAAAAGCAAGATTCTACATACCGTCCTTCAATTTGTTGCCCAGTTACACTGGTGACAATAATGCTATCAACAATTTGTGGTGGGGCGCTACACCAAAAGTCTAGCCCTTGATCGGCATATTCTGGGTATCCCAATTCTTGGGCTACCGATTGAGCGTGTTCCAAACTAGTCAGATGTCCAATTAGACCAAACATGTAGTGATTATTAGGCTTATGCTGTCTCGAAAGGGTGGAATTTAGTAGAGGTGGAAGTTGGGAGAGACGCGATTAATCGCGTCTGTACAGGAGTTGGGAGTTAGGAGTACAACTCATAATTCTTTAGCGATCATTCCTCACCGGGGGCAAAGCGTCTCCGGTTTTGCTCCTAACTTTTTTAAGCGGCGATAAGTCCGTAGGCTGATAAGCGCATGATATCGCGTGTCGTAAAACCGATGTTACTTAATGCTTCACCGTACTGAATCATAAAGTCTTCTACTAAAGCATCTTTTTCCATTGCCATTGTGTGGGCATCACCTTCTACTTGGTTGAGCATTTTCCAGACGATGGGTAGGTTTTGGCGATTTGCAAGTTCAAGTTCAGCCTTGGATTCTGTAAAGTGTTCTTTTAACCAAACTTCTCCAAAGTTGAGGTGGCTATATTCCTCTTTTACTACTCCCTCAGTAATTTTACGGGCAAAATCGTCGGCGACGGGGATGTAGATGTTATATGCTGCGATCGCAAAACATTCAATAATCAAAGACTGAATCAACAAGCAAGTAACAACCTTTCCTTCTGCGGCAGCTGTTTGGAAATTTTGGTGTAGTCCAGAGAAAAATTCTTTAGCAAATTGCAAATCTGGGGTTACTTGTAAATTGCGCCCGCAAGCTTCAAATCCTTTCTTGTGCCGACTTTCCATCTTGGATAGGCGAATCAATTCATCATGAGATTCTGGCAGCAATTGGGCTAGTGTGATGTAATTTTCATGGGCTTCTTGTTCCCCTTCAATCACGATCGCATTAATCCGGCTATAAGCATCTTTGTATGTTTCGCTTTTGAAATCTAAGGAATTAGATTGGTCTGTAAGCTGCTGCATGGTATCTTTACTCCTGTAAACCTGATTATTTGACACCAGGATTCAATTTACCCCATGAACTGAGGGTAATAATCACTGTGGTTTAATTTAACTTAACAAGTAGACTATCTTTATAGATTAATGGTTGCTGGGGGCAATGCTCTAGTACTAGCGAAATAAATGCTTTGCGGCTCAAGTTATGTCTAAACCAAACCCGAATGTGAAATCTGGTGATTTTTTGAGCCTACTAGTATTGCTGCTAGGGGCATTTATCGTTCTACTACCTCTGTTTGTGGTCTTTCTCACCTCCTTTGCACCGACGGCCACCAGCCCGGAAAATTTGGCCAAAAATAGCTGGTCTTTAGCTAATTACCGGGTTGCATGGCAACAGGGAAAATTTTTACTGGCGTTTGCTAATTCTACCCTGGTAGCGATCGCTGTGACGGCGTTTCAGATTGTCACTTCTGCTTTAGCGGGTTACGCCCTAGCCCGGCTGAAGTTTCGGGGACGCCAAGCACTGCTTTTGGTCGTTTTAGCAACTTTGGTGGTTCCCTTTCAGTTATTGGTGATTCCCATCTTTTTGGTTTTGAAGTGGGGACACCTGATAAATACATACTGGGCGCTGATTTTACCCACTGCTGTCAACGGGTTTGGAATTTTTTTGTTACGTCAGTATTTCCAGACAATTCCCGTGGAGTTAGAGGAAGCCGCAGCCATAGATGGGGCGAACCGACTACAAATTTTATGGCGGGTGATGTTACCTTTAGCGCGTCCGGCGTTGGTGACGCTGTTTTTGTTCACCTTCATCGGTGAATGGAATGATGTGTTTAAGCCTTTAGTATTTACGACACGACCAGAATTAAGGACGGTGCAATTGGCGTTGGCTGAGTTTCAAGAGCAATTTACGAATAATTGGCCGTTGATGATGGCGGCGGTGACAATAGCGACTGTTCCAGTGATGGTATTATTTCTCATCGGTCAGCGTCAGTTTATTCAAGGTATTGCTGCGACGGGGATTAAGAATTAGTATCGCTAATTTCGCAATTACCTTGATGCAAGCGATCGCACTTTCTACTTAACTCATCTGTTGGTGCGTTGGCATAGCCCGTCGTAGACATCGCTGATTTGATATAACCTTGATGTAAGCGATCGCCCTTTGTATTCAAATCAGGTGTGGTGTGATCGCTTTTTCACTGTAATCTTCACACGCGAATTGTTTTAACTCGTCTCTTGAATTTGCAGACGTATAGTGTGTTCAGTTGCACCACTAAGTTGCAATTCCATGATTTCACCACCCAGAGGTTCCAAGCAAGTGAGGAGTGATCGCAAGTTGGGTGTACTTGCACCAGTATCTACATATAATCGATCTGCTAAATTACTGATTCGTTTCCAAGTCATGTACAATTTAGCGATCGTTTGTTCAATTTGCGATGCTTGATTCACCAAATCAGCAGCAATGCTCAAGCAGCCGACTCTTTGCGCTTCTTCTAAGGCTGTTTCAATATCAATATTTTCCTGCGTCAGCGCCTGAACTTGAGCCGCCCCTTTAAGATACTTGGCCAAGTTACGCGCTTCGTTAGTTACCTGTTTCAGGGTATCCACATCAGGGTTAGCAGCAATTTCCTTTTGGATAAACTTTTGGTGCGATTCTGGCAGTTTTTCCATTTCCTTCACCAGTGGGGCAATGTAGCGCGGGGGAAGGGTGTTATCTGCTGCTTTTTCTTTGACTGCTTCGGGTAATAAATCTGAGGACATGGCTGTCCATTCATCGCTGAGTTGACGCACTTCTCGCCGGGTGATCCGATCGCCTTTTTGGGCGGCTTCACTCACCATCTGTTGAACTTCTGGGACTGCTTTGGAGGTTTCAACAAATGCTCGTTTGCTAAAGTTGTTCACAGTTCCGGGATCGAGTTTACCGTCTTCGATAAGAGTATCGGCACTATTCGCCAGTTGAATCCATGAGTATGCTTGACTTTTGCTGATTTCCCGTTCTTTTAGCCATCGCAGAAAGCCAGTACCGCGTCCGTCACCACCGACTTTCTCTCTGTCGCGGATAGCCCGTAAAATTCGCCCCCGCCAAATTTCAGTTTGCAAATCAAAGCGATCGCATACCTGCCACGCTACTTCTAGCTGCTGTTGAAAATCTGATTCTAGAATCTGTTCATCTTCTGGATCGGGCAGTTCAAAGCTGATATCTGCTGGCTGTAGTAAAGCAGCAGCAAGGTCGTTTATGGAGTCGGTGTCTTGCACGATTGATGACTAACTAGTGGATGCGGTCGGCTTATTATGCCACAATCTGTGGACTCTCACTTAAGGGGGAGTACGGTATCTTGAGTTACAACCAATAAATATAGTAGAAAGCCGTAAACCAACTTTGTAAAGTCTTTAATTAATTAGAGACAATAAAAATAAAACGATGAATCAGGTAGACTACCTCCGCATAAGCTTAATCGATCGCTGCAATTTTCGTTGTCAATACTGTATGCCAGAGGGAGTAGAACTGGACTATATTCTCAAGCAACAGCTGTTGACTGATGAAGAACTACTCACCTTAATTAAAGAAGTATTTATTCCAGTAGGCTTTAAGCAGTTTCGGTTGACTGGGGGTGAACCCTTGTTGCGTCCGCGCGTGGTAGATTTAGTCAGCGCGATCGCAAGTCTCCCCCAAACTCAAGACCTCTCAATGACCACCAACGGTTTTTTGCTGGCTCCGATGGCACAAAACCTCTACAACGCTGGTTTGCGACGAATTAATATTAGTCTGGATTCTCTTGATCCCGACATTTTTGATCAAATTATTGGTAATCACGGGCGTTCTCGTTGGCAACAAGTTTGGCAGGGCATTCAAGCTGCCCATCAGGTCGGATTCGACCCCCTGAAGCTGAATGTGGTGGTGATTCCTGGTGTCAATGACCACGAAGTTCTCGATTTAGCCGCCCTGACAATTGATAAACAGTGGCATGTTCGATTTATTGAATTTATGCCCATTGGTAATGTGCATTTGTTTGGCGATCGCGGTTGGGTATCTTCAGCCGATTTACGAGAACGTATTCGCGATCGCTGGGGCTTGACAGAAGCTCAAGTTCGTGGTGCTGGGCCTGCTGATGTTTTTCAAATTCCCGGTGCGAAGGGGACACTGGGATTTATTAGTCAGATGTCAGAATGTTTTTGCGATCGTTGTAACCGGATGCGCCTGAGTGCTGATGGCTGGCTGCGTCCTTGTTTATTAAATGAAACTGGTCAAATAGATTTAAAAACTGCTTTGCGTTCTGGCACTAGCACCGCTCAATTACAAGAGCAGGTGAGGCATTTACTCGGAATCAAAGCAGAAATTAACTTTAAAGGGCGCGATTCTGGTAATAAGGGTATATACACTCGCACGATGTCGCAAATTGGCGGATAGCTATTGGTCATACTGAATCAAAGGTTAAAAATCTCCAATTTGCTGCAAAACTACAAAATACTTGGCCAGGATAGAGTCAGTAGCATGATTAAATTACTTGACCAAAACAAAAGCAGCAGCCACAAGACATTACTAATTATCCTGAAGTTCCCTCGCTCTACGACGAAATCAGTACTTTTGATGAATTGCTGTTCATGCCAAAGTTGCCAAACTCGAAATGCAGTGTAAAGTGTACCAATAACTACCACTAAACTTGGAAACCAAACTTTACTGACTATTTGTTCAGTGACAATTTGGATAATAAGAACTAGCAAGTATAAGCCAAAAATTTTGCAAATTTCAGGATACTTAAACCAAATAACAAACGTAATTGTAGGAACAATAAGCCCAATAGCGATCGCTAATAATATCCAGACTCGAATAAATCTCAGTCCAGCATCGCTATAGTTAATCATTTGACTAATTGGTAATATTCCAATTGATGTTAACCAACCCACAAGTATTACTACTAAAGTTGCCAGTACCATAAAGAGGAATGCCGTTTTCCAAGTCATTAATCGTTTGCTCCACTAAGCAATTGAGCTTGAAAGTTCAACGAACGTCAGTTAGAATTTGACTTTGGACAAAAGAGGTAATAACTTTTATTAAATCTCTGCCTACTAATGGTGTTATCGATCTATTATCCCAAGATATTGTAGTGCCGTTGAGTCAGCAAAGATTAAAAATAAAGAAATAAGTTGAGCGATGGCTACGCCAACGTCTGCGACGAACGCTTTAAATTGAATCATTTTTAGCATTAAAAGTAAGTATCCTATTTCCTTTCGGTACCAACAATCGTAGGAAATCCATTGGAGCTTAATTACTCGACTTTTTAATCATAGCTAGGCTGTGTTTTGTTGATTGGTGCAAGCGGCGCAATCTGTTTGTCATAAAACTCAGGAGATGATTGAAAATGACAATTAATTATGGAATATTATCGCAACCCGGTGAAGGTGATAGTTATTCAGTGGCAGGCGATGTAGCCACCTTTAAAGCTACGAGCGAACAAACAGATGGCAAATATGCACTGTTTGAAGTAGTACTTGCACCTCAATTAGGCCCGCCGCCACATATTCATAGTAGAGAAGATGAAGCATTCTATATTCAAGAGGGTTCGATTGAGTTTCATCTTGATGAACAAACAGTTGTAGCAACTCCGGGAACATTCTTGCATTCTCCCAAAGGCCAACTCCATAGTTTTAAAAATATTGGTTCTGTACCAGCCAAAATGCTGATTTGGGCTACTCCAGGTGGAATAGAAAAGTTTTTTGCACAAGTCGGAACTAAAGTAGAAAATTCATCAGTTCCACCGTTACCCATAACTCAAGAAGTCATTGACCGGATATTAGCAACTGCTCCGGAATATGGAATTACAATTGTTCTTCCTGAAGCTGATAATTCTCCATAAAACTGTGGTTTTGATTCAATATTGAAAATAATTGGATATTTAGCAGGACAAGAAGGAAAAATTCTTCAATTGATATTTCTGGCAATATTGCCAGAAGTATTGTTTAAATAAATTTAATATTAATTATTCTCAATTAAAAAGTGTGAGCAGAGATTTGTTTCTTCTGCTCACACTTTGGGACTTGCCCTTTGCAAATAACTAAGGACAAATGACTATTACGCTTGTCGTGAGTAGTATTCCACCACAAGTAGTTCGTTAACTTGTAGTGCCACCCATTCCCGTTCAACAACGCCGTTGACTTTACCAACCAACTTATTTTTGTCAAACTCCAAATGACTGGGGAGGTTTGCCAAACCGGGATATTGCAAGTTAGCTTCCACCAACTTCCGTGATTGTGCCCGATCCCTGACGGCAATTTCTTCTCCAGGACGGCATTGATAGCTGGCAATATTAACCACACGACCGTTAACAGTTACGTGACCGTGATTTACCAGTTGACGAGCTGCTGGGATAGTCGGAGCTATACCCAAGCGGAAAACGGTATTATCCAAGCGCATTTCTAGCAATTGCAACAGCACTTGTCCGGTAGAACCAGTAACACGTCTGGCTTTCCGTACATAGCGTAGCAATTGCTTTTCAGTCAAACCGTAGTTGAAGCGGAGCTTTTGCTTTTCTTCTAGACGGATAGCATACTCAGAGCGTTTTTTACGGTTCTGACCATGCTGACCAGGCGGATAAGCGCGTCTGGCGCTTTTACGAGTTAATCCTGGTAAATCGCCCAAGCGGCGTACAATTCTGAGGCGTGGCCCTCTATATCGGGACATGAGTTTCCTTAATCTAATCCTGTTTAAACTTTACCCAAACATTCCATTTTGACATTCCCCTGATAAAAAATCAGGGTATTCTTGGTTTTGTGAGGCTGCTTGCCTTGGTATGACGTATCCTACCAAAGTAGAGGCATCAACTTTTGCGCCAGTTGTTTTAAGTCGGTACCGACAGACTAGCTTCCAAGCTTGAATTCCGACGTGCCCCGCCGTACTCGTGCCAATAAGTTTTTTGTGTTTATTTAGTTTCGTAGGCTACTCAATCATCAGATTAGTTTACGCAGTATTCTTACTCTGAAATACTTTTTACGTTGCCTACTTATCTTTCAAACAGCTATATTAACATAATTTCCGGCATAATTAATTATGTCTATAGCTTGCTACCGCCGAAATTCTTTAATTACAGAGGATTTTTAAGATATTTGAGTTAGCATAACTTTGGGTGTTTGGAGAATGGCAACGTCAATGAGCAATAAAGCGGTTAATAGAGGTAAGAACAAACAAGCCAGTTCCACCTCCAGGATTTTAACAGTACCGATTTTGGCTATAGCTGGATGTTTGGCAACGATCTTACCAAATACAGCGATCGCTGCTTCGTACAACAATGATTATAGTGTTTGTGCGGGTCGCCTCCTAAAAGTGGGTGTAACGGCAGTAGCGGCATCACAAGGTTGTTCAGCAGCACTGCGTCCAAGGGATTTGGCTGCTTGCGTGGTTAAAATTGAGAAGGAAACCCAAATTGCCGCGACAGATGCACTTTCTACTTGTGGAAGGGCCCGGCGTCCTGAGGAGTTAGCTACCTGTGTAGTTGGCGTCAGCTTAAGTACCAAGGAAGAAGCTAATCTGGCAGTTCTAGATTACTGTGGACGTAGTTTGTTACCTGTGCGCTTTGGACAGTGTGTGGTTGGCTTACGTAGTCAAATCGACTTTCCTGTTACACAGGCGTTAGATACTTGTATCAGTGCTGATGATAGTGTTATCGGTGCTTCATCTTCCTCTCCACCGTCAACTATAATACCTGCGGGTTCAAGTCCAAGTTTAGAGACTACCCCATTTCCAACGCAACCGAGTGTTCCAACACAACCGAGTGTTCCAATACAACCAAGTGTTCCAACACAACCGGTTATTCCAACGCAACCGATTGTACCAACGCAACCCAGCACGACAAATTGATTACAGTCCTTTGTAATTGACTAAAAATACAGGTTAATTATTAGGGTGTGTAGTAAAACATACACCCTAATAATTTGTCAAATTTCAATTGATGGGTAAGCTGTTCCACGATTACTATGAACTCATCAAAATTAATAAGACATATTACTACTAGTGGTTTGTCTCATAAGTTCTGATTGATTAGTTTGTTACCAAAACCCTATAGAGACGCGAAATTTTGCGTCTCTACAACCCAGCAGAATTAATGCGA